>JBEKQG010000068.1:0-15748 GCA_049519955.1 Terriglobales bacterium | reverse complement strand
CGCACTCGGGATCGCAGGCCAATCAAGCCGCCTACGCGTCGGTGCTGCAACCCGGCGACACGATTCTTGGTTTGAATCTGGCCCACGGCGGCCACCTCACGCATGGGCATCCGCTGAATTTTTCGGGCAAGACCTACAAGATCGTTCCCTACGGTGTGACTAAGGAGACGGAAACGATCGATTATGACGAACTGGAGAGGCTTGCCACCGAGGCGCGTCCGAAGCTGATTATTGGCGGCGGCAGCGCCTATCCGCGGACCATCGATTTCGCCCGCATGAGGCAGATTGCCGACAAAGTTGGCGCGCTCTATCTGGTCGATATGGCGCACTTCGCGGGGCTGGTGGCCGGCGGAGCGCATCCCTCGCCGGTGCCGCACGCGCATATCGTCACTTCGACCACGCACAAGACGCTGCGCGGTCCGCGCTCGGGCATGATTCTGAGCAAACAGCAATTCGCCAAGGAGATCGACAAGACCGTCTTCCCCGGAATTCAGGGAGGGCCGCTGGTGCACATCATGGCCGCCAAGGCCGTGTGTTTCCTCGAGGCGTCGCAGCCGAGCTTCCGCGAATACGCGCGGCAGGTCGTGGCCAACGCGAAGGTGCTGGCCGAGACGCTCGCGGCCGAGGGCTATCGCATCGTCTCCGGCGGCACGGACACACATCTCATGCTGGTCGATGTGTTCGCCAAGGGCATGTTGGGAAGCGAGGCAGAGAAGGCGCTGGGCGTGGCTGGCATTACGGTGAACAAGAACGCGATTCCGTTCGACGTGAATCCTCCGATGAAGCCGAGCGGCATTCGCGTCGGTTCTCCGGCGGTGACCACGCGCGGCATGAAGGAAGCCGAGATGCGGCAGATCGGGCACTGGATCGCGGAGGCGCTCAATCAGCGGACGGACGCCGAAGCGCTGGCGAGAATCCGCAAGGAAGTGCTGGGGCTGGCCGAAGAGTTTCCGCTGTATGCCGAGCGGCGGGCCAAAGCGCAGACGGAAGTCAGGGCGTAGCGCGGTCTGCTAAACGCCCTTGGCGGCGGGGTCCCAGATCAATTTGTGGATTTGCAGGCTGAGGCGCGCGGGAATGTTGTCGGCGAGGATCCAGCCAGCGAGCGTTTGCGGATCGAGTTGACAGTGCGAAATATCGCGCTCGCCGGAGGCGGTCTTTTCGAACGCGGGCGAAAATAAGATGGCGTGAACACGCTCGGCCAGCGCGTGATTCCGGACGAAGTCGCGGGCGAATTCGTAGTCGGTGCGATCGGTCAGGACGAACTTGAGTTCATCGTGGGGCTGGAGCGCGGCCAGATTCTCCAGCGCGAAGGTGTTCGGTTCGCCGGAGTGCGGACACTTCACATCGACAATCTTGACGACCGCTTTCGGCACCTGCGCCAGTGGGCGTTCGCCGTTGGTCTCCAGCAAGACGCGATAGCCGGCCTTCAGAAGCTCCTCCATCAGCGGGACGACTTCGCGCTCTTGCAACATGGGTTCGCCGCCGGTGATCTCGACCAACCCGCCGGGGCTCAAGCGGGCGACTTCGCCGAGCACTTCTTCGAGCGTCATCGGCTTTCCGCCGGAGAAGCTGAACTCGCTGTCGCACCACGAGCAGCGCAGGTTGCATCCCGTCAAGCGCACGAAGACGCAGGCCAGGCCAGCGTAAGTGGATTCACCTTGCAGCGAGCGATATATCTCTGTTACTTGCATGGGGCTAGGATCGGGTCATTGAACGATTGAGTCATTGAATGATTGAGTCATTGAGTCATTGAAAGGCCCTGCCTTTGAATTCCAATGATTCAATGACTCAATCTCTCAATGATTCAATTCGATTGCTACTCCGAGTACCTCGCCGTAGTGGTGTCGGTCTCGAAAACGGTTACGTCCTTCACTCTCACCCTGCCGTTGGTGACTGCGCTCAAGCGCGTGTTGGTCTCGTCGTAAAAATATTTCGCCAGATTTTCGGCGGAGGGGTTGACGACGGTGAAGGGCTCGATGTCGTTGATCATCTGATGGTCGAGACGGTCGATGGCGTGCTTCATCACGTCTTTTAGGTCTTTGAAATCGAGCAGCAGTCCGGCCTTGTCGAGCTCGGCGCCGGCGAGGGTCACACGAATTTTGTAATTGTGGCCGTGCGGGTTCTCGCACTTGCCCTTGTAGTTGCGCAGGTAGTGGCCTGCGGCGAACGTGTCTTCCACGGTTACTTCGTACATGAAATCAGGCGGCCTCGGCTGAGTTCATTGTACATTTTGAGAGCTTGGGAGACACATCATTCCAATGCCTGTCGTCCCCACGGCGCGCACGCCTGAATGGTCCCAGGCGGGAAGGTCCAAGGCCCAGATCACGACGTAACGGGGCTATCGTGAACGGGCGGAGCTTCCGGTGACGACAGTGCGACGGAAGAAGAGGGTTCTGCGCTGCTCTTTTTTTTGTACTTGTGCTGACGCTGAACTTTCTCTCCATTCATGTGAGCCATGTTGGTGGAGGCGACTTGCATGGCGTAGAGAAGGATGGAAGCCTCCTTGGTTTCGATGCGGCGGTGCAGCATCATTTCGCAAACGTTCGAGATCGCCGACTGGATCGAGACGGCGTCTTCGAAGACGGGCAGGTAGGCGTGACCGGAAGGGCTGTTCTCGATGTTGATCTTCGGCATGCCTATTAGTTTGTGATAGTGGCAAAACCTTTCGCCGCGAAGGGCTGGAGATTGGCAGGGATCGCCGTCTGCCTTGCGCTGGGTACAGATTTCGTCGGAAAATTTGTCGATGGAAGAAGACATTATGAATGCCCCTAAGGCGATGATTCGCCGGTAGATGACTGCTATTGGCTGGCCAGGAATTCGGAAAACTGGGGGGGTACCCCCCCCCTACCCAAAATAGGTTAAGTTGCTGATAGTAAGGTACTTAGAGGTAAAGTATTCAAAAGATGGGACTTAGCTGGAGATTCTGCGGCTTACATGCTCTTTGGGTGCGTGCTCACCGCTTCCATTGCGTTGTCAAAGAGCCGATGATTTGAGGCTGATGATGCGTTCGTCTCTGGGGACGGGCGCACTTCTCGATGGTCCACTGTCGAGGAATCATCGCACCGATTGTGGTGCATGGCTGTGATGGCGGTACGAGAAAAATGTGATGAAAAAAGACGGGGACTGCTCTCTGGCCGGAATTTAACCGCTTGGGAGTCTCTGATTCAGTGGCGGCGAAAACCTGAAACCACAGGGTACACGGAGGGGCACGGAGGCACCCAAGGACTTAATCAGGCTTTCGCTTGATTTGAAAAATGTGTTTTATGTGGAGTATATTGTGGAATAGGTTCCACATGATGAAAATCGTTCAAGTCGTGCTGGATAAAAAGCTGTTACACGCCGCTGATCAAGCCGCGAAGCGCACTCGGCGAAACCGGTCCGCTCTGGTGCGCGACGCCCTGCGGGAACATCTCCGCCGGTTGGAACTGCGAGCCAGTGAAGAGCGCGACCGCCAGGGCTACTCGCGACAGTCGCAAGCCAACGCGGAAGCGCGGGGTTGGGAAGCGGAGGCGACGTGGCCGGAAGAATAGGCCGAGGCCAGATAGCCCGAGGCGAGGTTCGGCTCTACCAGTTTGCCGCGCCTGACAAAAAACGACCGGCCCTCGTGCTCACCCGCAACAGCGCCATCGCGTATTTGTCCACAGTCACGGTTGCGCCGGTCACTTCCACGATTCGCGGCGTGCCATCGGAAGTCGTTCTGAACGAGGAAGACGGTATGAAGTCCCCGTGCGCGGTGAACCTGCACAATGCAGTCACGGTGTCGCAACAGCGCCTGGGGAAACGTGTGGCCCAGCTTAGTTCCGCTCGGATGAATGAGGTGTGTGCTGCACTGCGCTTCTCTTTGGGTTGCGATTCGAACTAGAGGCTATTTCATAAAACGCAAGGAAGGCCTCTCGGCAAGCTGCTGCGCGCGCTTGTCCATTTGTTCCTTCGTCGGCAAGTAAATCGACAAGTCACGCTGCCATCGCCCAAGGCCCTGAACTTCAAAATCAACCCGAACGGGCAGCCTGTTGTCCTTCGGAGTCTCGGACAGCAGCTCAAGGCCGTAGACGCCGGTGACGCATTGAAGCGGCGTATATTGTCTGTTCAACACGCTATCCGTGTAGGGTATGGCCGCTTGCCGAACGAGGTCGAGCTTCAACAGCAGCGCGAGCCAGGGCGACCCTTTGAACGCCTCGAAATACTCGAAGAACCGGATTCCGAAAGTAGGGTTGAAGACGCTTTCACCCCGCTGCACAGACAGCAAGGACTGAACTTTCTGCGGCAGGTACTCCAGCCCGGACACCCGAGCGATGTTTCCCTTGCCGTCGAGATACAAGTCGCCGGTTACCGGATGCAAAGCAAAACTGCTTCCCAGATCCTGCACATCGACGCGGGGAAAGCTCGGCGCAACCGGGCAGAGGAGACTGTAGCCGTCGGTTTGCTTGTTTAAGCTCGGTGCCTGCAAAAGCACCCGGCCATCCCCCAGTTCGTTGGAGAGCAAGTATCGGTCGTCCGGCTCCGTCTTTGCGAAGCCATCGATGAAGGAAACCAGCTCGTGAACATCGCCCGCCACAAAGTGTTTCAAGCGCAATGTCCAGCTCGCCGCCGAGACGTTCTGAATATCCCCGGTGCAAATGATGTCCGGGCCGATGGCCAGGAGGCCGGTACCCAGGTCGAGTGCGGTTCGAGACCGCACGGCCTGCCAAATAAATGCTTCATGATCGCGTTTCATCGCGCGCAGCGTCTCGACGGTGTAAGTTACCTCGTCCCGGTCGATTAAGTCGGCATGGTCGGCACAAAGCCAAATGGCATTGTCGATGCCCGCGCGCTCCTCCGGCGTCATGGAAGCGTCGTAGCGTCGGCTTCCCCGACCCGGCGCAGCTCCGCAGATATGCGCGGCCTTGCCGATCATCGTTACCGCTTCCGGGGATTCCTCACTCGGCCCAGCGGTGAGCCTGCCACATCGGGTGAAGGAACAGTGCCAGCAAGCGCGCATCGCCACGGTGTCTTTTGTCTTCTGAGAAAAATCGTCGCGGTTGCTCATGTGCTGTCTTCCCTATAGCCTACATGTCTTTTTATTGAGTAGTGTTCCTCTTGATAACTTATCTTATCGACTGTTTTGTCGCGAAGGCTCATTCCTCTCGCCGGTTTTGGCTTGAGTGGGGATGTTCACACGTCACAGGCTTAGTCCGACGGACAAGACTACATTGTCCTCATGCCATGGGGACTCACGCGTTTTCACGAATGATCCCTCGGCTTCCCCTTCGACTGCGCTCAGGGCTTCGGCAAAACCGGGATTTCGGCAGCCGGCTCAGACGCCAGCCAGGCGCCTCAACTTCCTGCTGCTACCGTCGCCCCGTTCGACTCCTTCGCTGCCCTCCGTCGGTCAGGGCAGGCTCCGGTTGTTTACCACGGACGCAAGCCGACGAATTTTGGAGTCGGGGTGAAGGTCCCACCCGTTGTCGCTTGAAGATAGGAGGTCAAAATCCCCACCCTAAAATCGCAAAGAGCGCGATTTTAGGATGGGGCACCCGCGCCCCATTCGACTCCTTCGCTGGGCTCAGTCGCTCAGGGCAGGCTCCGGTTGTTTACCACGGACGCAAGCCGACGAATTTTGGAGTCGGGGTGAACGGCCCACCCGGTGTCGCTTGAAGATAGGAAGTCAAAATCCCCACCCTAACGTCGCGAAGAGCGCGACGTTAAGGATGGGGCACCCGCAGTCAAGAACCGATGCTACCGGCGGTCGAGACGAAGGTAGGGGTCCTTCGACTCCGCAGAACGACTCGCTTCGCGAATCGCTCTGCTACGCTCAGGATGACAATTTGGAGTTCGTCTGATACACCCCTACGGCAGCCGGGTGTCTATTGGGCGGGCGAGGGCGCCCGCCCTACACAGGCTGACTGTCAAGCAAACCAAGGGCCAACTCCTTATAATTTGCTAACGTCCGGCTTGGTGCTCCGTCTATTCCCTTGCAAGGCTGAGGTTGGACCACTTGCAGGGGACAGAGACAGACCATGCCGGCCGATTCTTACGTAGTTGCAATTTCGGTTGGCGAGATTTCCGGTCCGAGGCGGGCGGAGCAGGACAGCGGCAAGCAGTACCCCATGGGGATGAGGGGCTCCTTGGCAGCACAGGGCAACCGCATTGACGACACCAGTTTGATCCGCGAGGCGCAGCAGGGCAACCGCGCGGCGTTCGAGGTACTGGTGCGCAATTACGATCAGCCCGTGCTGCGGCTGGCGCTGCACCTTACCGGATCGGAAGCCGACGCCCAGGACGTTTATCAGGAGGCCTTTCTCAAGGCCTACAAGAACCTGGGCAGTTTCCGCTTTGAGTGTTCCTTTTATACGTGGATCTACCGCATCGTCACCAACCTCTGCCTCGATCATTTGCGAAAACGGAATGTGCGCAAGGAGGAAGCTCCGGTTGCGGTGGACGCCTCGGGCGAGGAGTACAGCCGGTTGGAGCAGTTTCCGGACGCGCGGCCGGGAGCGAATCCGGAGCGCGACCTGATGCGGCGCGAACTGGGGCGGAAGATTGGAACGGCATTGACGAAGCTCACGCCTCGCGAGCGCATGGTTTTTGAGTTGAAGCACTATCACGGGCTGAAGTTGCGCACGGTGGGCGAGATGCTGAATACGACGGAAGAGACGGCGAAGAACACGCTGTTTCGCGCCACGCAAAAACTGAGGAGCGCGCTCGGGGAGATGCGATGAGAAGGAGCTTCGAGCTTCGAGCCGCGAGCCATAAGCAGCAATATATGAATTGTGAGCAGCCGGTTTGCTCGAAGCTCGCAGCTCGAAGCTCGAAGCTGACTTCCCGCGAAGGGATACGAACATGAAATGTGATTGGGTACGCCAGAATATCGTCTTTTATGTATACAACGAGCTGGAGGACGATGCCCGCTACGAGGTGGAGCAGCACCTGGCGCGGTGTCCCGAGTGCGCCACCGAGTTGAAGGCGGCGCGCAAGTTCCACGCCACGCTATCGCAAACGCCGGTCGAGGAGCCGGTGCCAAACCTGCTGGCGGCATCGCGGATGCGGCTGCAGGAAGCGCTCGAAACCGCCCGGCCGGGAGGGTTCTGGCACCGGCTGGTGCTTGAGCCCGGCGTGTGGTTGCGGCAGATTCGCATGGCTCCGGCGCTGGCGGCGGCCATTTTCATAGTGGGATTTGGCGGCGGCATTGGCGCGACTTACAACTTTCTTTCGGGTCGTGCAGGCGGTGGCATGGCAACGAACTCGATCGAGTCGGACAACGCGAATTCACCGCAGCCGATGGAGGCTTCCGCCATTGCGGGCATTCGCTCGGTGACCGAAGAGCCGGGATCGAACCGGGTGAGCATCAAGTACGACACGGTTTCGACCCAGGAAGCGCAGGGCTCGCTGAACGACCGGCGCATCCAGCAATTGCTGTTGTTTGCGGCGCGCAACAACTACAACTCGGGAGTGCGCATGGATTCGGTGGATCTGCTGACGCAGGCGCCCGGCGACTCGAACGTGCAGGAAGTGCTGATGTATGCGTTGCAGAACGATACCAATCCGGGCGTGCGTTTGAAGGCGCTGGACGGGCTGAGCGGCTTTGTGCGGGAGGATGGCCGGGTGCGCGACGAGGTGTTGCGGGCGCTCATCGCCGACACGAACTCCGGCGTACGTTTGCAGGCGCTGCGGCTGGTCGAGCCGATGAAAACGGACGGCAACGTGCGCTCGGTGCTGACCAGGTTGTCGCAGACGGATGAAAACGTCTCGATTCGTTCGCAAGCGCGCACCATGCTGGCGCAGATGCCGGAGATGGATTAGGAGCAGTCGTCGGTCGTTAGTCGTTGGGGAAATAGTCGTTGGTCGATAGTCGTTGGTCGTTAGCAAAAACCGGCGCCCTACGGCGAATGCCGAACGACTAACGACCAGCGACTAACGACTTACGAAGCGACTTACTAACTGAGGAGAAATTCATTGAAGCAAGCAATAAAACTCGTTGGCATTGGCATATGGGTGGCTGCGCTCGCATCTCTGGCCCTGGGCCAGCAAACTCGGGTGTATCGCGAAGGCAGCAACTGGATACAGGAAATGACGGGCGACCTGGGTGCGGCGAAAAACCTGCGGGTGAAGCTGGCCGCGGGTTCCGTGCGCGTCCAGGGTGGATCGCAGGCAGGGATCGCATACGTCATTCATCGCCGCGCCTATACGTCTTCGGAAGAAAAGGCCCGCCGCGAATTCGAGTCGTACAGGATCGACGCGTCGGTAAAGGGAGACACGGCATGGATCGTGGCGGAATCGGAGGGCAAGGGAAACCGCAAGTGCTCCGACGAGTTTGTGATCAGTGTGCCGCGGAACTTGCAGTCCGCCAGGGTCGAGACCGGCGGCGGCAGCGTCAACGCCAATGGCATTGCCGGACGTGTCGAGCTCCAAAGCGGTGGCGGAAATATCGGTGTGGACGATATTGGCGGCGAAGTAACGGCGGAAACGGGCGGGGGCACGATTGACGTCGGCAGCGTCGAAGGCAGCGTGGATCTGCAGACCGGCGGAGGCAACATCAAGGTTGCGTCCGCCAAGGGCGCGATCAAGGCGGAAAGTGGAGCGGGAAGCGTGGTCGTTCTTTCCGGGCTGCAAGGCGCGGTGCTGGAGACGGGCGGCGGCAGCATCCGCGTGGACAAGTGCGGCGGCACGGTGAAAGCCACGACGGGCGGCGGCAGCGTGGACCTGGGCGACATCGGAGGGTCGGCGGAAATCGAGACGGGCGCGGGCAGCATTCGGCTGGCGTCGGCGAAGGGACGGGTGCGGGCCGAGACGGGCGGCGGCGCCATTCAATTGGATGGCGCGGCCTCGGTGCAGGCGGAAACTGCGGCCGGCGGAATTGTGGTGAAACTGTTGTCGTCGAAGAGCGCGGGAAATGGCGCGGCCGCGCGCAGCGACTCCACGCTCGAAAGCGCGGCCGGCGATATCACCGTGTATCTGGCGAACGATCTGGCGATTTCCATTCGCGCGGAAATCGAAATCGCCAATGGCCACACCATCCGCAGCGACTTTTCCGAGATTCGCGTGGCCACCGAGGGTGGAGAGTATGGGCCGAAAACGGTGACCGCCGAGGGTCAACTCAACGGCGGCGGGCCGGTGCTGAAGGTCCGCACGAATTCCGGGAACGTCAACTTCCGCCGCATCAGTAGATAGGAACGGTCGTTAGTCGTTAGTCGCTAGTCGTTGGCAAACTCTCGCGGTCCGCAGCAAATCGCGAACGACTAACGACTAACGACCAACGACCAACGACTAACTGCTCTATTCGGGAGGCATTTATGATCCATCGTTTCCTGCTGTGCATGTTTCTTATTACTCTGGCCGTGGCAGCCGTGGCCAGCGCGCAACCGGCGCCATCGAATCACGATCGCACCGGCGAAAGCTGGGACTGGAGTTTCGGTGCGGATGACAGTGGCGGGTCTTCGTATCTCGGGGTGGATATCGCCGACGTTTCTCCCGAGCGCTTGGGAGAATTGAAGCTCAAGGAAGAACACGGAGCCGAGGTCACGATGGTCGACGAGGACGCTCCCGCCGGAAAAGCCGGCCTGCATGAGCACGACGTCATCGTGAGCCTGAACGGCGCGGCGGTCGAGAGTGCCGCGCAATTGCGCCGGATGATCAAGGAAACGCCGCCAGGCCGCATCGTGACTCTCGGCATCAGCCGCGACGGTCAGCCGCTGACCATCAAGGTGCAACTCGCCGACCGGCAAAAGTCTTTGGGATGGGGTCAGAAGGGAGACGACTTCGAGCTCGGCAAGCTGCGCGAAAGGTTGGACGATCTGCGCGCGCTGCCGGACTTCGACCTTCCCGTCTCGGTGGTCGTCGTCCACTCCTCGATGCGCAGCGGACTGATGGTGGAAAACATTTCTCCGCAACTGGGGGATTTCTTTGGCGTCAAGGACGGCAAGGGCGTGCTGGTGCGCTCGGTGGACAAAGGCAGCCGCGGCGAAAAGGCCGGGTTCCGCGCCGGAGATGTGGTCGTCAAGGTCAACAACCAACCGGTGCACGATACGTCCGATTTCAGTCATGCTCTGCGGTCGTCGCCGGGCGGAGCGGCAGCCGTGACCGTGATGCGCGACAAAAAAGAGCAGAATCTGACGCTCACTCTTCCCGAGAAAAAAGATTCCGGCAGCCTGCTCGAAAATGGCTTCGATATGCCCAATTTCACGGCGGCGACCGAGCAGGCCATCAACCGCGCTGGTGAGCAATTGGCCGCCCTCGGCCCGGCCACGCTCGAGAAAGCAAGACAGGCAATGGCGCAAGCGCAGCAGGCATTGGGCTGGCAAGAAGAAGACGCCGGGAAGAAGCTGCAAGATTCGCTGCGGACCCTGCAGCAACAGCGGCAGAGGATGCAAGACCGGATGCGAGACATGCAGGACCGTCAGCAGAAACTGCGCCACGACTTCTCTGGAGCGTGGGCTGACATCTGATCTGGTAAGGGTGATCGCCTGGTTACCAAAGTCACCAGCGCCGCAATCGAGCCCTGCGTTTACAAGGGGACGCCGCACCCCGCTAGTGCACTACACGCTGGTTACCTGTTGCGGGCATCGCAATCCCGATAAGCTGTTGTCGCGATGGCTTTTCGCGCCTTGTTGTTTTCAAAAAGCCCGGAGACGGGCGCCGCCATGACCGCGGCCTGTAACCGTGTACAGATTCACGTCGAAGTTTGTTCTGACATCTTTACCGCCATCGAAAAAGGAAAGACGCAGGCCTTTTCGTGCGTGATGGCGGACTGGGCCGAACAGCCCGAGGCCAGTTTCCTGTTGAAGCGCGCTCGCGAGTCCGCGCCGAACCGAAACACTCTGGCCATCGCCATCGTCGATCGCGACCTCAGGCCCGCCGAGCTGCGCGACCACCGTCTCGATTTTCTCGTCTATCGTCCAATTTCCGCCGACAAGGCCCACGCCGTGCTCGAGAAAGCGTGTGAGCGCATGAAGCCGTTGACTGCCGAGGATGCCGCGGCGTTGCCAGCGGAAGGCGACAACGCGAGCAGCCAACCTTCGAGCCCAGATTCCCCCGGCCTCGCTGCGCCCGAGCAAGATGCGACGGAGCAAGACGCGCCCGCCGAATTTGTGCCCGATCAAGATGAACACGAAGCCCCGTACCAAAACGAAGAAGGACCTCGAAAACGCCGCCATGCGATACGGTTTCGCGCCGCCTGCGCTGCCCTGCTGTTGCTGACGGCGGTGGTTTGCCTGTGGCGATCGCGCGCCGTCGTCGAGTATCTGGCGCGGACGCCCGAGGGAAGGTTCCGTGTTTTGCGCGAATCGGTGACCGCGCTTATGAACGGGAACCAACCCGAGGCGTTGCCCGCCACCTCCGCCGCAAGCTATGCGCAACAGGATGCGTACTACAACCGGGGTCCCGCCAGTCCCAATGCGCAGACGCCGCCGCTCGAAGTGATTGCAACCGAATCCACGCTGCCGGAAGCGCGCCTCTCCTTGCCCAAGGCCCCCGATTTTCCGCTGCCTGTGCCAGTGTTTGAGCGTCCAGAGCCTGCGCCCAGCCGCATGGAACGCGCCCCGATTCCCGATAGCATGAAAAATTCGGCGCCCATGTCGCGGCCGCTGGTGGTGACCGTGAACTCGGCGCAGATGATGCCGGTTTCCGCGCCGCAACCCCAGGCTCCCATGCAGTCCTTCAGCGAGCCCGTCGCGGTCAGCGAGGAAGCGGCGCGGGCCCTGCTCGTCCACACCGTCAATCCCGTATATCCGCCCGAAGCTCTGGCCCAGAAACTTCACGGAACGGTAGTGCTGCAGGCCGTGGTCGGGCGCGATGGCAGCATCGAAGACCTAAAATTTGTTCGCGGATATTTTGTTCTGGGCAAGGCGGCGATTGCCGCGGTCAAGCAATGGCGGTTCCAGCCCTATAGCGTCAGCGGCCACGCTGCCGCAACCCAAACCACCATCACCATCAATTTCAGTTATCCGCCGGCGTAGCGGACCTCTTACTTGCGCTTGTCGCGTTCTGTCGGCTCCGCAGCCGGAGGATTCACTCCAATGCTTTTATTCCAATAGGCCTGCACGGCGGGCGGCAGCTTTTCCGAGCGCGTGAGAAACGCCGTCAGCTTCCACATGTCGGTCTCGGAGAGCGTCTTGTCCCAGCCCGGCATCGCCGTATAGCGGACGCCGGTGCGAATCACGTAATACACATGCCACTCCGCATCGTCCGGCGGGTGCAGAATCAGGCTCGGAGCCGGAGGATAGAACGACTTCGCCAGCGCCGAGGGCTGGCGGTCGATCCCGCCATGGCAAAGCGCGCAATTCATGGCGTAGAGCTTCAGGCCCTCGATCAGGTTGTCGTCCGTTGGCGGCACCGGGCTGTTCACGCGCGGAGCGTGGCGCTCCACCGAATTGTCGAGCGCGCTCATGGCGATGTGCCGTTCCATCTCCGGAGGCGTTTTGTTGGCGCGCGTCGGCAGAAAGCCGAGCAGCGCCAGTCCGAGGCTGCCGAGGACCAGCACCACAACCGCGACGACCATCCCCAATATGAATTTGCCCATTTCAGATCCTCGAATAGCCCGGGTAATTATGACTGCGACTCTTTCCACGCACGCGGAATACACACTAGTACTATCGACTTAGTATACAACTCCCCACATGCACACAAGCAGGTTCAATCCACCCTCAAGGGCGCGGCCACCGAGCCTATGCGTCCGCTCAGATTGTCGCGGACGACGAAACGGACGGTGTATTCCCCGGGCGCAAGATCGAGGAAGCCCCTGTAACCAACGCCGTTTTGGCGAATCGAGGACAGCTTCTCCGGGTTCAGATGAGCGTCAAATTTCTGGTCTGTGGGCGGATCGGCTTGTTTGCCGTCGGGCGTTTTCGCCAGCGCGACAAAGTCCAGGGCAATACGGTTATTGTCGGCGGCGTCGATCGCCGCCACATCTGGCGCCAGATGAATCTGATAATTCACACGTTTCTTGCCGTTCTCCTTGGCCGCTTCGACTTTGTCCCAGCGCGCCACCAGCGCCAGCGATGTGTAATCCAAAGGCGACTGTAACGCCGATGAAATGTCGTTGTTGCGGCTGTTCTCCGGATCGACGGTGGCATTGGTCACAAAAAAGCCGGTGCGCGCGCGCACTTCCGTGTGTTCGCGCTTCACCTTCACCGCCAGCTTGCGCCATCCCGGTTTGGTCTTCGACCGATCGAGATAGTAGCCCAGCATGTAATATTCGGCGGAATCGTTCACCGCATCGCGAAAGCCCTTTACCAGATCGTTGGAGTTGTAATACGCGCGGCCTCCGGTCATGGACGCAAAGGTCTCGAGCGCCGCCTGGGTATCCATTAGCCGCCGGTTCATATTGCGCGCGTAGTTCGGTCCCGGATTGCCCACGGAAGCGTTGGCCATGGGTACAACCAGTCCCTTGACGTCCACCGGATAGAGCGAAATCTGCGCGTCGTTCAGCAGTTGCCAGGTGTGCTCGTACATGGGGAACACATCGCTGAGAGTATCGCGGCCGATGGGCGCGAGCTGCATGTTGTCGCTCACGTTGAACGGAAATCCTCCGCCCGCCCAGATCAGCGATTTCCGCCCAGGGAATCCTGCCAGCCCCTGCGCCACCTGTTGCAATCCGTCCAAGGTATAAGTGATGGCCAGGCGCTGCTCGAACGATTTGAAATTCAGTTCCGCGTCTTCCAGCATGGTTTGGATATTTTGGGCTTCGGTCTGCACCGCGCCGGGATCGACCCCCGCGCTCCCATCCGGGCTGGCGCTCCCGGTCATGGCCTCCACCGTTTCGTCGCTATCGACCATCTGGAACGTGTCGCCCTTCACCTTATGCAGCGCGGCCACCAGGACCCGAGGATCGGTGGTGAAGTCGTGCACCACGTGAATCCCGCTGCGCGTGAGTGTGTACAGCGCCGTCGGCTCGCGCTGGTCCACCGATTGCGTCAGATACTTGAGCAAGTCCGCGCGCGAGCGCGCCTGATCCATGAAAGCCGTGTTGATCAGGTCGAGCACGATCAGCGTAATGCGCCGGTTCGACGACCCGCCCGATAGCGCATTGCCGAACTCGTTCGGATTCTTCGCGCGCGACAAACGGTGCGGATCGCTCGTGATTTCCTCGAACGTGGCGATCTTTTGCTCCGCGCCGTTTTCCAGCACCGTGAAGTCTTCCTGCTTCAGTCCGGTGATGTGATGGCCGGACTTGTCGGTCACCAGCGTGGGGATGAGCACCAATTCAGCCCGCGCCGTGAATTTGACATCAGAGCTGTTTTCTTTCTCTTTGGCGCTGGCGAAAACAAAAATGGAACAAGCCAACGCGGCGATGATGGCGGCGCAGCAGGAGAACTTATTCCGAATCATGATTCCCATGCTCCTTTGAATGGCGAGAAAAGATATCGGGTCATTCACGGCGCGGATTGACCGCCGGAGAGACTGCCGGAGACGTGAAGCGCCGCTTGGTTGGCCAGTATATAACAAGGCCGGAGCGCAGGCCGAAGTCAGTAAGCCCGCAGCCGCCGCGCCTCGCGCACCAGATCGGATACCTTGGGCAGAAAAAACTCCTCCTGCGGCGGCGAGAACGGAACCGGAGTGTCCGGAGCCGTCAGCCGCACAATCGGCCCGTCCAGATCGTCGAACGCTTCTTCGTTAATGATCGCGGAAATCTCTCCCGCCAGCCCGCCGGTGCGCGCGTGTTCATGCAGAACGATGACCTTATTGGTCTTCTTCACCGTGGCGGCAATCGCCGCGCGGTCGAGCGGCGAGACCGTGCGCAGGTCGAGAATTTCGATTTCGATTCCTTCCTTGCTCAGGATTTCCGCGGCTGCGAGCGCAACATACAGCATGGCGGCGTAAGTGATCACGCTGAGATGCCGCCCTTCGCGCGCCACCCGCGCCTTTCCCAGCGGGACCACATAGTCGCCGTCGGGAATTTCTTCTTTAATCCTGCGGTAGAGATACTTGTGCTCGAAAAAAATCACCGGATTGTTATCGCGGATCGCCGCCTTGATCAGCCCCTTGGCGTCGTAAGCCGTCGCCGGACAGACGACCTTCAGCCCCGGCGCGTGCACGAACCACATCTCGGGATTTTGCGAGTGGAATGGCCCGCCATGCACATTCCCGCCGCTCGGTCCGCGCAGCACCAGCGGAGCCGGCGCTCCCCAGCGGTAATGCGCCTTCGCCGCCATGTTGACGATCTGATTGAAGGCGCAGCCGATGAAATCCATGAACTGGAACTCGGCCACGGGACGCAATCCGGTAAGGGCCGCGCCGAAAGCCGCGCCCATGATGGCCGACTCCGCAATCGGCGTGTCAATCACGCGCTCGGCCCCGAAGCGGTCAATGAAGCCCTCGGTGACCTTGAACGCCCCGCCGTAAACGCCTATGTCCTCGCCCAGGCAAAAGACAGTCGGGTCGCGCTCCATCTCCTCCCAGATTCCCCGCCGGATGGCTTCGAGATAGGTCACAACGGCCATGACAGGAAGTGTAGCAAAGCCCCGGCTGTGGGTGCGCTGTGCGCGCGAACGAGCCGCGGTCCAGGGGAACTTTGATTAAGTCTCCTGTGGATCTCTGTGTCCCCTGTGTCCTCTTTGGTTTACGCTCTTCGTCGAACACTGGATCAGAGCTTCCTTAGGTCTTGCGTGTAACTACAAAAAGAGCTACATTAAGGTTTGAAGCTGAAATGAAATACGAATGGGACGATGCGAAGAACCGGAAGAACCTCGCCAAGCATGGCCTCAGCTTCGAGGATGCCGAACAGGTGTTTTCCGGGCCTTGCGTCACGTTCGAGGATGACCGCTTTGGATACGGG
>JBEKQG010000067.1:0-17324 GCA_049519955.1 Terriglobales bacterium | reverse complement strand
TTCTCACCCATTGGGTCGAGCCTCCGTACAGTTCGTTTTGCTCTCAAAGCCGCATGAATACTGGCGTTGGCTCGATCATACAACCACTTACTAAGAGTTCAAAAAGGAAATGTGGGGTAAGGACAAGGGCGGGAGAAATTTGTTGGGCGATATTTGCCGGGACATTTTCACCCGATCATTTTCAGTATGATCTCGGCCGCCCTTTCCGAAGGATGCGCGCCGCCGCTCGCTTGCTTCAGTTTTGCCTTCACCGCGACCAAGCGGCGGACCATGAGCGCCCGCGGTTCACCCTCGGGGATGATCTTGTTCATCTCCGCGACCACGTTTTCCGCCGTGAACCTGCCCTGCACCAGTTCTGGGACGACCTCTTCCCCGGCGATTAGGTTGACCATGGCAAAGTAAGGAACCTTCACGCGCGGCTTACCGAACGCATAGGTCAGCCGGGATACGCGGTACACCATGACAAACGGAGTGCCCATAATGGCGGCTTCGACGGTAGCCGTGCCGCTGGCCACAATCGCCGCGCGGGAATGAAACAGAGCAGGCAGAGCATCGGCGACCAAGTGAACATGCGCGTGCGGAGACGCGTCTCGCCGCGCCTCCATCCATTGCTTGAAGAACGCCGCGTCCAGGGTGTGCGCCACCGGCAGCAGGAACTCATAGCCGCTGCCCGTGCGATTTTCTTCTGGACGATCTTTCTGTAGCCGGTCGTTTTGTAGACGATTCGCCGCCTCCAGCATCGTCGGGAGATTCATGCCTGCTTCTTTGCGGCGGCTGCCCGGCATCAGCGCGATCCAGGGCTTCGCGGCGTCGAGCCGGTTCTCGGCCGCATAATCTTCGCGAGAAATCGTGGGCGCGGGCAGATCGGCCAGCGGATGCCCCACAAACGTCGCGTCCACTCCACGATCGCGATAGAACTTTTCTTCGAAAGGAAAAATCACCAGCGCCTTGTCGACGTACTTGCGCAGCAGCTTGACGCGCCCCTGCCGCCACGCCCAGAACTGCGGGCAGACGTAGTAAACCACGGGAATGCCGCGCCTGCCCATCTGCCGCGCCACGCGCCAGTTGAAGGACGGAGCGTCGATCACAACGGCCAGCGCCGGAGGCTTCTCATCGGCTGCACGAATCAATCTCCGATAAAGGCCGAGGATCTTCGGCAGATGGCTAACAACCTCAGTGATGCCGACCACCGCAAGGTCCTTAGCATCGACAACGATGTCGCATCCAGCAGCAGCCATGCGCTCGCCGCCGGCGCCGAAAAATGTCAGGGAAGGATCGCGGCGGCGCAGCGCTGCGATGAGCTGCGCGCCATACATTTCTCCGGAGGCTTCGCCGGCTGAGATGAGAATCCGCACGTGGCAATTGTAAGGCAGCGCGACTCTGCGCGGGCGACAGCGCCCGCGCCACACGGGTAAATGCTGGGTGTTAGGCAAGAGCTTTGCAAAAAACGAAGAGACGTGGACATTGCCACGTCTCCCCATGCTTCAAATCGCTTAAAGGCATCGCGAACCGAACTTCTGCTCGTAGCTCTTACTCACGATTACGGCTTGACCGAGAAGGTCACATTCACGTGGGTGCCGTCCGACTCGGTATTGAAACCCACGACGACGGTGCGCTTGTTGGCTTTGTCTTCACCGGACACCATGCCTCCAACTTTTCCGTCGGAGCTGCTGGACATATTGGATACGGCAAATCCGCCCGATTTCAAAGCGTCCCCGTAAAATGCAATGAGCTTGTCAGGCGAGTCCGCGGTAATAAATGCGTAAGAGCCCGTCTGCTCACCGCCATTGCTGGCGGAGAATGTGCTTTTCGGAGAGGAGCCCGGATAGGCCGGCACCCAATCCGGAGGTTTGTCCGAATTGTTGCCGATCTTTACGGTGCCATCGGGGCCTTTTATTTCCAAATTGGCGGATGACCCATCACCGGAAGTTGTCATGGTGGACGTTTTGCCGTTCTCGTCCGTAATTTCCATGGCTTTCTTCTGCGGATCGAACTTCATGGTTACGACCTTGCCGGTTTTCTTGTCGCGCACCACGATGGTTCCAGCGCTGTCGTCGCTCGAGATGATTTCCGTGTCAGGATTCAGGGTCACGGCCATCTTGGCGGTGGCGAGTCCGGGGTTCTTCTTCATCAATTCCGAATCGAACCCGGCCTGCTTCACTTTATGCAAGGCATAGAAGCCGATGACGGCGCAACTGCCGAAAGAAAGCAGGGTCAATCCCACAATGATGCCGAGAACCCACAGAAGGATTGTGACCCCCGAACTTTTCTGGGGCGTGGGCAGAGGGGCTGGCGCGGCTCCCCCGGGTGTTGGCGGATTTGGCGGTGTGGTGGACATGGAATTCTCCTCTTTTCGGAAAATAAGGTGAAAGTCGCATCGGACGAGCGACCGTGCAAGTCCAACCCGCAAGTCCGAAGACGCGCAATTATACGCGCGTGGTCAGAGCGCGCCAAACGAATCTTTGATGCGTGCATAGGGACAGCCGCCCCCGGCTATCCAGCGGAGCGAAGCTCCACCGTTGGCCGCAGCGATTGAATTAGCCGTGCGCCGTTTCGCCCGAGGGTTTGCAGGCGGAGATGAGGATTCGTACGGGGATCTGGTAACGGGACAGATGGAGGGGTGTCTTAATCGTCCGCGTTCGCCGTAACCGACGGAGCCACTGGCATCTCCTGGTCTTTGTATTGCAATTGGTAGAGCTTGTAGTAAATCCCGCGCTCGGCGAGGAGTTGCTGGTGCGATCCCATTTCGCGGACTTGGCCCTTGTGCATCACGATGATCTTGTCGGCGCGCTGGATGGTCGAGAGGCGGTGCGCGATGATCAGCGCGGTTCGCCCTTCCACCATGCGGTTGAGCGCATCGCGCACGCGGAACTCGGTTTCCGTATCCACGCTCGAAGTCGCCTCATCGAGGATCAGAATCTTTGGATTGTGCGCCAGCGCGCGGGCGAAACTGATGAGCTGCTTCTGTCCGGTCGAAAGCGTCGAGCCGCGTTCGCGCACTTCCTCCTGGAAGCCGCCCGGCAGGGTGCGGATGAAGTCGGCGAGGTTGACGTCCTCCGCCGCCTGCTCCACGTCCTGATCTTGAATGCGCGTCGTGCCCAGCCGTATGTTACCCGCCACGGTTCCGCTGAACAGAAATGGGTCCTGCAAGACGACGCCAAAACGGCCGCGCAGATCGTCGAGATTCATCTCCTTAATATCGACGCCGTCGATGTGGATCGCGCCGCGTTGCACGTCGTAGAAGCGCATCAGAAGTGAGATCAAAGTGGTCTTGCCCGCTCCGGTGTGCCCGACCACGGCGATGGTCTCACCCGGCTCGAGCGCAAAGCTAACGTCGCGCAGCACCCAGTCGGGATCATTTGTTTGTGGAGCGACGCCCCTCGCTCCACCATCTTGTGCTGAAACGTTGTACGCGAACCACACATGGTCGAACTCAATCCGTCCCGGCCCTTGCGGTTGTTTCGCGATCGCCGGCGAGGTTACTTCAATCTTCGTATCGAGCAGCTTGAATACGCGCTCGCCGGCTGCCATTGCGGATTGGAGGATGTTGTATTTTTCGCTCAGGTCCTGAATTGGACGGAAAAAGCGCTGCGCGTATTGCATGAACGCGACCAGCACTCCGATGGTCGCCACACGCCGGATCACGTCGTTTCCGCCGAACCAGATGATGCTGGCGATGGCAATCGCCGCGAGGATTTCGACTACCGGGTAATACACGGCGTAGGCCATGATGGCGTCTTTGAATGCCTCCATGTGCGAGGCGTTGATGGCGGAAAATTTATTGAAGGCGCGCTTCTCGCGATTGAAAAGCTGCAACACCAGCATCCCCGAGACCGCTTCCTGCAGATAAGAGTTGATCCGGGCGATGGCGGTGCGGATGCGCCGGTAAGAATCGCGCACCTTGTCGCGAAAAATCAGGGTCGCATACACGATGGGCGGAAGCACGGCAAAAGTGATCAGCGCCAGCTTCCAGTTCATCTTCATCATGATGGCGATAATGCCGGCGAGCACGAAGACATCTTCAAAAATGGAAACCACGCCGGCCGTGAACATTTCATTCAGCGCGTCGACGTCGGTGGTCACGCGCGTCACGAGGCGGCCGACCGGGTTCTTGTCGAAAAATCCGACGTGAATGTGCTGCAAGTGGCGGAAAATCTGCTTCCGCAGATCGAACATCACCTTCTGGCCCGTCCACTGCATCAGGTAGGTCTGGACGAACTCGAGCGCGAAGGTGAAGACGAGGATTCCGACGTAGAGGCCGCCAATCTGCGCGATGCCAGTGAGCGGTGTACCGCTCAGACGGTCGCCAATCCAGGAGTGTGAGTTGGGAGACTTTGCCAGGTATTTATCGATGGCGATCTTGGTGAGGAACGGCCCCAGCACGTCCAATCCCGACTTCAGGATGATGGCCGCGAGCGCCACCACCACGTGCCACTTGTACGGACGCAGATAGGTAAGCAGCCGCCGCATCAGCCGGGCGTCGTACGCTTTGCCTAATACTTCTTCTTCCTGATTGGAGGCCATCGGTAGCGCGAGAGAACCAAGTTCGGGAGTGGCCTAATAGTTTAAGGACTACCCCAGTGGATATCTCCTCAATAAAGATTACTCGAAAAACATTACCTCTAATAGATGACCGAGCCAGACTGGGGGATGGAAAACGTTCGGCCTTGTCCGTCTTCACCGGATTCCAGTCCATCCACAACTACTTTCTTGCCCGACGAAAATGGGGTAGCGTATCATCGTGGCGCACAACGTGGCGCGCAACCGGATGCAAGTCAGCCGGCTACGGAAGTCGCCGCGAGTTTGTTGGGCCTGATCGCCATTGGGGGACGCTGGGTGTCGGATGCAACTGCCACTTTGTCCGCGGGAGATTTAGTCGGCAATTACAAAATCCTCGGCCAGGCCGGAGCCGGAGGCATGGGCGTGGTTTACCGCGCGCTCGATATGAAGCTGGAGCGCACGGTCGCGCTCAAGTTTCTCCCCGAGCACCTGGTTTCGAGCGCCGAGGACAAAGAGAGGTTTCTAAGGGAAGCGCGGACGGCGTCTTCGCTCGACCATCCCAACATCGGAGCGATCCACGGGCTGGAAGAAACCGGCCATGGGTGCTCCTTCATCGTAATGGCGTATTACGCGGGGGAAACGCTGGCGGAGAAGATCCGCAGGGGGCCTCTGCCGGTGGGCGAAGCGGTTGACATCGCCATCCAGATGGGGGAGGGCCTGGCGGCCGCTCATGCCGGCACGGTCGTGCACCGCGACATCAAGCCTTCCAATGTCATCCTCACGCAGAGTGGGCTGGCCAAGGTCGTCGACTTCGGGCTGGCGCGGCTGACGTCTTCGACCGGCAGCACGCACAGCATAAGCACGGCGGGCACCATCGGCTATATGTCGCCCGAGCAGACGATGGGCAAGCTCGTCGACCAGCGCACCGATATCTGGTCGTTGGGCATCGTGCTGGCCGAGATGCTTACGGGTAAGAATCCGTTTCAACGGGAGACGGCTGCGGCGACAATTTTTGCGATCCTCAACGAGCCGCCGCTTCCCATGGACGAGGTTCCCATCGATCTGCTGCGCGTGATCTACCGCGCCCTGTCGAAAGATGCGGCGATGCGCTACCAGAGCTGCCGCGAGATGGTGGCCGATCTCAAGGACTTTCGCAGCCGGCTTGATACCGCAATCGCGGCAGTGCCAACCGGCAGTCAGGCAGCGTCAAAGACTTCGTCCGGGACATCGACTGTGACCGCGGCCGAACTTAGGAAGCAGATTGAACAGGCCACGCGCCCCGTGTGGGGCACGGCTGCCGCTGCGGCGCCCAAGTGGCACCGCTGGGCGCTCGGCGCCGCCGGGGCCGCGGTTGTGCTGGCCGTGCTTTCGTTTCTGCCGCCGGTGCGCGACCGCGTAGCGGCCTGGTTCGGCGGCGCGGAAGACCATGTGGCCGTGCTTCCGTTTGAAAATGTGGGGAACGATCCCGCGAACGAAGCGGTTTCCGCGGGATTGATGGACAGTCTGGCCAGCCGCCTCACGAACCTCGAGGTGGGGAAGGAGTCGCTCTGGGTGGTGCCGACGAGCGAGGTGCGGCGCCGCAAGATCACCGATCCGGCCTCGGCGCTGCGTGAACTGGGAGCGACAGTTGTGGTGGAAGGAAGTTTGCAGCGCGACGGCCAGATCATCCACCTGACCGTTAACCTGGTCAACACCAAGACCCTGCGCCAGATCGGCTCGGTGCCGCTCGAAGACCGCGCCGGCGATTTTTCCACGCTGGAAGACGAGGCCGTGACCCGCGTGGCCAAGCTGATGCATATTGAGGTCACGCCGGAGATGCTGCGAGCCACGGGTGGCGTGGTCAGTGCCGGAGCCTATGAGTCGTACCTGAAGGCGCTCGGCTACATCCAGCGCTATGACAAGTCCGGCAATCTCGACCTGGCCATCGCGGCGCTCGATAGCGCGGTGAAGGCCGACCCGCGCTTTGCCCTGGGATTTGCCGAGCTCGGCGAAGCCTACCGGATGAAGTACCAACGAGGCAAGGACACCAAGTGGATCGATGAAGCCCTGGCGAATTGCCAGAAAGCGCAACAATTGGACGACCGCTTGCCCGTGGTCTATGTCACGCTGGGGCGCATCCACCAAAACACCGGGAAATACGATCTCGCCTTGCAGGAATACCAGCGCGCGCTGCAACTCGATCCACGCAGCGCCGACGCAGTCAGCGGATTGGCCAAGTCCTACGAAAGCGCGGGACGCACCAGCGATGCCGAGGCGGCCTACCGGCAGGCCATCGCGCTCCGTCCCGATTCATGGAACGGATACAACGACCTCGCAAATTTTTTGGATGAGCACCAGCGTTACGACGAAGCCATTGCGCAGTATCGTCATGCCATGGCGCTCACTCCAGACAACGCGGTGCTCTACTCCAATTTGGCCGGGGTCTACGGCGACATGGGAGACCAGCACTATTCCGAGGCTGAGGAGAACTATCGAAAATCGATCGCCCTGGAACCCAGCTATGAGGCCTACGCCAGTCTCGGATATGTTTACATCCAGGAACGTAAGTATGCCGAAGCCGCGGAAGCAGAGGAAAAGGCCCTGCAACTGAACGACAAGAATTACCTGGTGTGGGGTAACCTGGGCATTGCCTACGAAGGCCTCAACGACAAAGAGAAAGCGGGTAAAGCGCGCGACCGTGAAATCGCTCTACTCGAACAGGCAGTTCAAGACACCCCGCGCGACGCCATGATGCAATCCAATCTGGGTCTGCTCTACGCCAAGAAGAAGGTCCGCGAGAAGGCCATGTCCAGGATGCAATCGGCCCTCGCGCTTTCGCCCGACGACCCCGCCGTTCTGGAAGCCGTGGGCGAAGCTTACGAGAGCCTGGGAGATCGCGCCCAAGCGTTGCGATATATTGAAACGAGCCTGCTGAAGGGTTATTCCCTTGCGGATCTGAAGAGCATTGCACCATTGCAGGGCTTGCTGTCAGATCCCAATTTTCGGCCCAACGGTAGATAGAGGCGGGTTGCAAGGTTTCAGAGGTTCAAGGTACGGTCGCGGTTTCACTGGCCGCGGCGTGGGGCTTGATTCTGTTTTGAAGGGGCGTGTTTGCAGTCGTGCCGTAAGCGTTGCAATGCCAACGGGGCTTTAGCCCCTGAGGTTCAGCCGGGCGGGGTTCCCGGTTCTCTTCCGGCCAGCTTTGGTCGACAGCAAGAACAGTCGCGCCGCCGTGGCGCGAGATATGGTCTAATGGTCTCATAAGTGGTTCTGGGGTAGTTTTGTGGGGAAGGCCGCGGCTTCACGAGTCGCGGAGAGACTCAAGTGAAAGCATCAGGGTATCGCCAGTAGAGACGGGGTTTACGCCGTGTCTACGGATATTTGCATCCCGAATTTGGGTTTGTCATTCCTGGCGAAGCGAGGGACCTGCAGTTCGCCGCAAAAAGCAGGTCCGTCGATTCGTTCAGTATGACAACTACAAAACAATCAGGATGACAATGCGTTTTGGCGATAAGAACTGACGACGTACGACCGCCCCACCCCACGCCTCCGAACCGTTTACGGGCCACGTTTCTCAATTCAAATTGAAAAAGGAGCCAACCATGTCCGCAGCGCGCCACATTCCAATGGAAGAAGTAGTCCAGACCATCTCCATCGACTCCACCTTTACGCCGACGCCACAAGCCGTCAAAGTCCTGACCGGGACGGAAATCGAGTTCGTGAACAATTCGGGATCGACCATCAACATCACGTTCAACCCCAACCCTCCCGGCTCACCTCCTCCCGCTGCCCAACTCCTGTTCAGCCCCATAGGCAACATCAGTCCCGGAGGTAGTAGCACTCCGCAGTCGCCGCAGTCCGCCAACGGAAGTACCAACTACATGGTCAACATGGTGGGAGGGGCGAGCTACGGCCCCTTTGCCATCCAGGTGGGCAACGGTCCACTTTATATTCAGGTCAATTACAGCAACAACGCGGCGTCGTGCAATCCCGGCGAAGTAGTGATTCCTGTAGGAGGCCAACTGCAAATGGTCAACACCGACAGCAACTCCTACTCCGTTGGCTGGGGGCCAGGAATTACGAACCCGTTCAACCCCGCCCTTACCTCAGTCGGCGGACAGCAGGGCAATGCCATCCATCAGGCCACTGCAGGCGCTGGAACCTACACCTACACAGCCACCAAGACCTCGACTAACGAAGTTCCCAGCAGCGGAGGGGGCAAAATAATCATCAAGAGCTCGTAGCCAAGAACTGGGAGCTCTGGAATAAGTGGCGACTTATGCCATTGACATGGGCTCCCAGGTACACAGTTTTTGTTCGACCAACGAGCGTGGGGCCCGGTGGTTCAACATATTTCGATTGCCTGAATTCTCCAGCGTGCGGGCTGTCCCGTCCAAACTCGGCTTGGGCGGGCCTTCCGCTCCTCTCGGCGCTCTCCGCGCCCAGGCGGTGAAAGTCCCTACCTACACCACAAAATACTTAGCCCCTGGGTGATGCACCACAATCGCCGAGGTGCTTTGCTCGGGCTCCAGCAAGAAGCCCGAAGTCAGCCGCACACCTACGTTCTCTTCCGGCTTTAGCAGGGCGAACAGCTTCGTCTGGTCCTCCAGATGCGGACACGCCGGATAGCCAAACGAATAGCGCGAGCCGCGATACTTTTGATGAAACAGATCGCGTATGTGCAGCGAGTCCTCGGCCGCGATGCCTAACTCCTCCCGCATCTTTTTATGATGAAACTCCGCTAAAGCCTCAGCCGCCTCCACACTTAGGCCGTGGAGATATAGGTAGCGCGTATATTCTCCGCCCTCAAACAGCCGTTGCGTCTCGACCGAAGCCCGAGGGCCAATCGTCACCAACGACAGTCCAATCACATCCATCTTCCCCGAGGAAGGCGCGGCAAAAAAGTCGGAGATACAAAGCCGCCGGCCTTCCTTTTGCCGGGGAAAAGTAAACCGAAGAAGTTCTGTCCCCTGAGTTCCCCCGTGCCCCCTGTGGTTGTCGCAATGCGGCTCATACACCACCACATCATTTCCATCGCCCTGCGCCGGAAAATATCCGTACACAACTTTCGGCTCGAACCACCCCGCCGCCAGCACATCCTCTTCCAGCTTGTTCTTGATCGGACGGTATTTCTCCTCCACCAGCCGCGCGTAATCTTCCGGTGAAGCGGTCTTGAGTTGCCATTGGTTTTTGAACAGAGCCGTGTCGTTGATGTAACCAAAAATCTCGCGCAGATCGTAATCCTCCACCACCCGCACTCCCCAGAAAGGAGGCTCCGGAATATTGGGCGCGTCCGTCACCACGGTGCTGCGCTCGGAAAACACCGGCCCGATTTCTTCATCCACCGCCGCCGCTTTTGCGTAGTCCTTTACCGTCCCGCCCTCTTGCAGACGCGCCTCGCGCTTGCCGCCCTCCGACGCCAGGTCCTCCATCACGTGCAGCCCCGCGAACGCATCTTCGCCGTAGAACACGGCATTCGAATATTCGCGCCGCAGGTCGTCTTCCACATACTTCCGAGTTAGGGCCGCGCCACCACAAATCACCGGATACGCCAGCTTCTGCCGCTCCAGTTCCTGGATCACGTACTTCATCTCCAGGGTCGATTTCACCAGCAAGCCGCTCAGGCCGATGGCGTCGGCCCGGTGCTCCTCGGCGGAGCGAATGATGGCGTCGCCCGGCTGCTTGATGCCCAGGTTCACGACCTTGAAACCGTTGTTCGACAGGATGATGTCCACCAGATTCTTTCCTATGTCGTGCACATCGCCCTTCACCGTGGCCAGTATCATCGTGCCCTTATGTTGCGACCCGGTCCTCTTTTCCATCTTCGGCTCAAGATAAGCCACCGCTGCCTTCATGACTCCCGCCGAATCGAGCACCGACGGCAACTGCATCTTGCGCGCTCCGAATAAGTCGCCCACCGTTTTCATTCCGTCGAGTAATACCGTGTTGATCAGGTCGAGCGGCTTGTACTCGACGAGCGCTTGTTCGAGTAACTCGTCGAGGCTGCGTTTCTGTTCGCCATCGCCGACAGATTTCTCGCCGTTGATGATCGCGTACTTGAGCTTGTCTTCGATGGAGAGCGCTGCCACGTGCACCGTGGTCTGCGCCTGCGGCTTATCTTTCAGGCCCGCGAAATGCTGCATGTAAACCTGCAGGGGATCGCCATTCGACCGGTCCTGATAAATCAGCTTGCGCGCCAGTTCCACTTCTTCCGACGGAATTTTATATAGCGGATAAATCTTCGTGTAATTGACGATGGCCACGTCCAGGCCGTTTTCCACCGCCTCATGCAGAAATACCGAATTCAGGACCCGCCGCGGATAAGCGTTCAATCCGAAGCTGATGTTACTGACTCCGAGAACGGTCTTTACTTCCGGCAACTCCTGACGAATCCGCTTCACCGCGTTGAGCGTTTCGATGCCCGCCGAGCGATATTCCTCCTGCCCCGTGGAAATCGGCAGCGTCAGCGCATCGAAGAGCAGGTCCGCGGGACGGATGCCATACTTTTTCGTGGCCAAATCGAAGATGCGATGCGCAATGGCAACTTTCTTGTCCGCCGTGAGCGCCATGCCTTCTTCATCGATGGTCAGCGCGATCACGGCCGCGCCATAGCGCTTGGCCATCGGCAGCACTTTCGATGTCCGCTTCTCGCCGTCTTCCAGATTGATCGAATTGACGATGGCTTTGCCCGGAATGCGCTTCAACGCCTCTTCCACCACGTCGGCCTCGGTGCTGTCGATCAGGATCGGCGCGGGCACGCGGGTCGCGATCTTTTCCAGAATGGCGGAGATGTATCCCTTCTCGTCTTCGCCCACGATGGCGCAGCACAGGTCGAGCATGTGCGAGCCTTCGTTCACCAGCTTTTTCGCCAGGGTAAGAATGTCGTCGTACTTTCGGGCTTGCACCAGCTTGCGGAAATGATCCACGCGCGTGGTGGTGTTCATCTCTTCGGCGACGATGAGGGGCTTGGGCTCCAGATCGAGCGGTACCGATGTGTAGGCGCTCGCCGCCGCACCCAAGGGCTTCACGTCGCGCTTCGCCGGCTCTACGCCAGAAACGGCGTCCACCACGGCTTTCAGATGTTCGGGGCCCGTCCCGCAGCAGCCGCCGACAATTCGTACGCCGTAATCCTGCACAAAATGTTTGTGATACTCGGCCAAGTCCTTGGGCGTGAGCTTGTAGACGGCGTGCCCGCCCACGTTTTGCGGCAGTCCCGCATTAGGCAAAACCGAAATGTGCTTGGTGGAATTCAGCGATAGATATCGGACCGCCTCGTTCATCTCCGCCGGTCCGGTAGCGCAGTTCAGGCCAATTGCGTCGATATCATAAGGCTCAAGCGCCGTAAGCGCCGCGCCAATCTCGGTGCCGAGCAGCATGGTTCCGGATTCCTGCAGCGTGACTTGCACCTGCACCGGCAGCCGTTTCCCCGCTTTGCGCATGGCATCGAGTACCGCGACCGTGGCAATCTTCGCCTGCAACAAGTCCTGGCAAGTCTCAATCAGCATCAAGTCGACGCCGCCCTCGATCAGCGCCAACGCCTGCTCTTCATAAGACTCGAGCATCGCGTCCCAACCGATGTGTCCGAGAGAAGGCAGCTTCGTCGTCGGGCCCATCGAGCCGGCAACGAACCGCGGTTTGTTGGCGGAGGAAAACTGCCGCGCCACGTCGCGCGCGAGCTGCGCCGCCTTTACGTTGATCTCGCGCACCTTGTCACGCAGGTCGAATTCGCCGAGGACCAGCCCAGTTGCGCCAAACGTATTCGTCTCCACCACGTCGCAACCCACGCGGAAAAAGTCCGCATGAATGTCGCGAATCATATCGGGGCGGCTCAGCACCAACACTTCGCTGCAGTTTTCCTTGCCCCAGTAATCGTCCAGGGTGGGGTTTCGCTTTTGAATGTTCGTTCCCATCGCGCCGTCGAATACTACGACGTGTTCGGCTACGGTTTGGAGAAAGTTTGTCATTTGGTCGTTAGTCGCTGGTCGTTAGTCGTTCGCACGAAATCAGTCGTTGGTCGTTCGCGGTTCGCTCGTCGCTATTCGCTGTTCGCCGCTTATCGTAACCTCTAGCCGCCGCCCGCGTGCCGTTGTTGTTTAGCAGCGGATCGTTCATCAAACTCGCGGCGATTCATCAATGCCCGAACGACCAGCGACCAACGACCGCATCCCATACAGCAACGCCGATCCCGTTGGGGGACCGGCGCTTAGTAGAAGATCTTGAAGTTCTCTAACTTCCCGTCACGCCCGCGTCCGCTTCCGATTGCGCAAACACCTGATTGGCTCCCATGTGTGCTGGAGCCGGCGCCAGCATCTGTTCCTTCCGGTAAATCAGATTGCTGGCATTGAAGGAAGCCAGTTCGAATCCATGTCCGTGCGTAATCGCATCCGTAGGACAAGCTTCCACGCAATATCCGCAAAATATGCAACGATTGTAATCGATGTTATAGACGCGGGCATAGCGTTCGGCGCCGGAGACCCGCGCTTCGGCGGTATTTTCCGCGGCTTCGATATGGATGCAATTGGAAGGGCAGGCGGCGGCGCAGAGAAAACAGGCCACACATTTTTCCAAGCCGCTTTCGTCGCGTTGCAAGACGTGCATGCCGCGATAGCGCTCCTGAAATTTCGCGCCTTTCAGCGGGCCGTCGCCGTCGGGGTAATTCTCGACGATCGTAGGCTGAAACATCTCCTTCAGGGTGATGGTCATGCCTTGGGCGACAGCTCCGATATTCCTGATCACCGGCATACCGGACTAGTATAGCGGATGTCGCGCCGGAGGGCAGGTTTCGGGCTTGCAATTGCTCCATAAACCCGTCATCATTGCCGTTGTCAGCGGCAAACAGGAGCCGGCAAATGAAGCGTTTTTTCGTAATTCCTCTCATGGGCGCCGGGTTGGCGCTCTTTCTGGGTGTGGCCTCGTCTCCCGCTTCCGCTCAGACGCGAGTTGAGTCGGTTTTCAACGGTCACCGCATTATCATTCCGGAATCCAGCATTCCACAGCCCGGCCGCCAGCATACCAATTACTTCTTTGTCGACTCCGACACTCCGAACCAAAGCGGACCGCCTTCCGGCGTGGAGACACCGGGATCGCTGGCCTGTGTGTACCAGTTGGTGGCCGGATCCGCCGGTTGCCCCGTCGCCACCAGTACGAACGTGCCGACCGGCGGCTGGGGCGCGATTGCCATCGTCGATGCCGGCGACTACCCCACGGCTGCTGCCGATCTCGCAGCCTTTTCGAGTTATTACGGCATACCGGCCGCCAACTTCAAAGTGGTTTATTCCGGCCCCAAGCCTCCGGTCTACTCAGATTGGGAGGTTGAGGAAGCATTAGACATCGAGTGGGCCCACGCCATGGCGCCTAAGGCCAAGCTCTTCCTCGTCGAATCCAAGCAAGTCAATACCGACCCTACATGGCAAGCGGTTGAATACGCGGCCAAACTGGTGGCCAAGAATGGAGGCGGTGTCGTCAGCATGAGCTGGGGCGACCCGGAAGTGAAAGCAGAGACTAAGTGGGACAAGTTTTTCACGCTGCCGGGAGTCGTCTACTTTGCCGCGGCCGGCGATTCAGGCATTGGCGTCAGCATCTATCCGGGAGCGTCGCCCAACGTAGTCGCGGTCGGAGGCACATATTTCAACCGCGACGGTAATGGCAACTTTGTGAACGAGGTTTACTACACCGGTGGGGGCGGCGGCGACATCAGTCCCTTCGAGCCCATCCCAAGCTACCAGAGCGGCATTCAAGGCATCGTCGGAAACCATCGCGGCTATCCCGATGTGGCTTCCGATTACTGCTGCGCGCCCATTTACCTCGCAGGCGCGTGGTATTCGGTCGGGGGCACGAGCTGGGCCTCACCGACGTTTGCCGGCATCGTGAATGCCGCTGGCAACAAGCAGCAGTCGACCCTGGATGAGCTCACCTGGATCTACGGCGAACTGGCCAATCCGACCGAGTATGGAGCGGATTTCTACGATATCACCCAGGGCGATGCGCGCTGCGTGACCGGCTGGGACCTGTGCGCCGGTGTCGGCTCGCCGCGCACGTATGCCGGTAAGTAATTGATCGGCGACCTTCCCCGCAGCCTGTTCGATCGTTGGGAGCTGCGGCCCAATCCGAGTGGGGTATTGACTTCCGCTATTAGTGCTACGACTTTCGATGGGGATTGCCCTTCCGATAACTGCTAGACTCTGCTCAGAGTCACCATGCAGCGCCTCTCTTATGTCGGAACCCTGCTGGCCGTCGCTGCTCTGCTGCCAACGCCGCTTTCTGCGCAGGGGTTCGCGCAGAAGTCCGCGCCGAACAGCGCTCGCGTCGAGCGCGTCGTCGTGCGTGCGAGCGGCCCCGCGATGGAAGTCGAGATACAGACTTCGGGAGCGACTGTCGCTCCCGACACCCAGGTCATCGCCGGCCCCGACCGCATCGTCGTGGATTTTCCCGGAGCGATTCCCTCCGCCGAGTTACGCGCCCTGAAAGTCAATCGCGGCGCGTTGAAGGGCATCCGCACAGGGCTGTTTTTCGACAACCCACCGATCACGCGCGTCGTGCTCGATCTTGCCGAACAGCAGTCGTACAAGATCTCGACGACCCAGAATGCAATCGTAGTTACACTAAGTTCGGTTAAGTCAAGTCCGGCAATGCCAAGTTCTGCAAAGCTAAGTCCAACGAAGCTGGATCGCGCCGCCGTCAAGGCTCCCACCGCCAGACTTCAGAATGCCTCGCTGGCCATGGGCAGGCCCACGGCGGTTGCGAACGGTGCGGCATCGGCAGCCTCTCCCGCGGTTCCGAACGGGATGGCAGCGGCGCCTGCAAGCGCCAGTGAAACGGCGCCGCTGGTCGCCGTGACCTTTGAAAATGGAATGCTGCGCATCCGCGCCGAAAGAGCAACGCTCGCGCAGGTGTTGTTCGAAGTGCAACGCCAGACGCAGGCCGATATTGCCATTCCCGCCGGCGCCGAGCTGGAGCCAGTCGTTGCCGATCTGGGTCCTGCTCCGGCGCGCGAAGTGCTCGCATCGCTGCTGAACGGGTCGCCCTATAACTTCATATTCATGGGCGACGAACTGACCCTGGAGCGCGTCATCCTGACGCGCCGCGATCCCAGCAATTTCTAGTCTGGTGCTGTACCCCCCCCACCCCCCCTATTTTACTAAAATATTCATTCTAAAGGAGTTAACGCAAAATCTTCATAACAAAGGAGTTACGGATCGGCTCCTGGGGTCTCATCCTTTAGGATCAAGGACTTGGGCTTGAAGAGTCGCGCAAAATCTAGATTTCAAAGAACTTAGGGTTACTTGTGCCTGGGCCACGTTAAACTCTAGTCTTGTTCTTAATTGTAGCAGCCGATGTCAAGTTATTTGGTGGAGTTTTGCAGCGGGCTTTTTGCAAGCTCCGCCTCGTGAATGAGCTTCTGGCTCAGGACGTTAACTGGCTTCTGACTACGGCGGCGTAATCAGGCGCACGGCGACGGGAGACGCGCCGTTGCCGAGGATCGGCGTTTGGGATCCCATGCCGAAGGCGTTGCGTCCGCAGCCGGCCAGGTTGACGACGGTGGCGCTCACAGTATCGGTATTGGACGGTAGCGCCGCCCCGGTCGGATTTAGAAATAGTTGCACGAAGCCTATGATCGCGACCTGGCTACCTGGCGAGACGGAAGGGGACGACTTGCTGTCAAACACAGGCACGGTGACCAGCGAATCGCTGACCATTAGGTCTTGTCCCGCAAGTGACGGATTGGCAACAGCAATCGGATTGCTGGCACCTGCGACGAACTGGAAAGGCGCGGTTGGCGGATTCGTGGTGGTGAGTGTATCGCCCCCGCCGTTGGTCGCATTGGTCAAACAGTTCACCGCATCCGCAGTGTCCAGGTTTGCAGTAGAGCTGAAGCTGGAGAGAACATAGGCCGTACTGCTGCATGAAATCGGCAGCGGGACGCATCCGGCAACGCTTTGCTGGTAGGTGGTGAACGCGGCGGCGCAGGCGGGCAGGGCCTGGGTTGGAGCGGGGAATGACCGTGGAGGATCGCCGGGATAAAACTGCCAAGCCGTTGGCGTGGACTTGGTCGCCATGCTCATCGGCAAGCTGCTGGATGACCATCCCAGAAGCGAAGGATCCTTGATGTTGCCGCTGTCCGGGTCAAAAATCTCGGCGGTTGTTGATCCCGGGTAGATGGGATCCTCATTCGGCAGCAGCCACGGCTTCACGCACGTAGGGGCGACCGGGATGGTCGCTGGGCCGCCAAAGGGAATTGCGCTGGAAGGATTGTAGGCTTCCGCGGTGGCGGAGGCGGCCACGGCGATCTGGGTCCATCCCCACATGCGCGCGAAGAATGTGGGCAGATCGGTCCTTTGCACGGTGACGGTTACGTGGGGATTGGTCGGCGCGGCATTATTGAAGGTGACGGTCACCTCGCCGTTATTCGCGTTGAGTCTTCTTCCTCCGACGTCATTGCGCGCCGCCACTTGCGTCGCCACGTTGCTGGCGAGGGTCTCCGCGCTTGTCAACAAACCGTCTGTACTGGCGCTCGTATCCGATGTCATCCCCGAGTTGGCGAGCACGCGCGCGGCCGCGAGGGCGGCGGCATCGGCGGCGAGTTGCGCTTCGCTGCGCGCGGTGTAGAGCGTGACCACGTCGATGGAAAGCGCGGCCATGGCTCCGACCACGAACAGCATGAAGACGGCAACCAGCATGACGACGATGCCTTGCTCGTCATTCCGTCCCGAGATTTTCCGCTGGCGCAGAGTGTGTTTCATAAATGACTTTTCAGTTTAGAAAGCGGTTCCCTCAGCGGCTAAAGCCGCAGTCATAATAATGCACTTTCCGCAGCGCTGAAGCGCTGCGCCACCCAAAATCAGGGG
>JBEKQG010000066.1:0-15889 GCA_049519955.1 Terriglobales bacterium | reverse complement strand
CTTGTGCCAACGACTCGGCACGTGCCGTATCGCCCACCATGGCGAACGCGAGCGCGGCTGCTTCCTCGACGTCCCGACTTGTGGGAGCCAGCTTCAAAGCTTCTGCCGCTGACTGCCTGGCTTCTGTGGCATTGCCGAAAGCAGCTTCTTGCACAGCATCACCAGCTAGGTAGCCCGCCGCGCCTTCCTTGTTGTCGGCTCGTATAGCGGAGTCCACAGCACGCTTGGTCAGTTCCCGCGCCTTGCCTAGATGACCGCCATACGCCTCACTGTCGGATGCCAGCGCTAGTCCAAAGTTCTCGTACTCGCGCTTGTCCGCAAACCACTTTTGCTGTTCCGCCATCGCGGCGGAGTCCGCACTCAAAAAGGCGAGAAAGTAGAGAACTGCGTGCGAAGTGTAAATCTCCAGTTTTCGCGCCTGCGCCTCGTTGATGATCCGCCGCGCCTCGTCGAAGCCCTGCAAATAAGCATAAACGATGGCCAGATTACCGTACGAATATGTATCGTCAGGGCGCAAGGTCTGCTTCGTGATCTCCAACGCTTTCTCGAACAGACCCTGTTTGCAATACACGACGCCCAGATTGTTGCGGGCCGTCATTGATCTCTGCGGGTAGGTCTCAATTATCCCCTGATAAGTCCGGGCCGCTTTATCCAGTTCTCCAGTCACACTCCGATAGTATTCGGCACTGATCTCAAGCTTTTCCCGTTCGCTGGCACGTTCCCGCAACTTGAATGCCTTGGTGTAGTACTCGCGGGCCCGCTCAGGCTCCAGGAGATTCTGGTAGTCGCCGCCCACGCATTCGTAGCCTATAGCAAAATTCGGATCAAGCTCGATGGCATGTTGAAAGTAAGGCAGGGATGCGGCGGGCCCTTTCTCGTCGTCGGCTTTTCCGCCAAGGCTGTACGCTTTGAGAGCTTCGAGCGAAGACGTGGTGGCCTGTTCGAGCGGTACATCAAACTTCTGCACCGTCGCCAGCGATTCGCCCAACTCAGCGCGCAGCTTCGATGCTGCCTCGCCCAGCACGTCCAGTACCTTCTCCTTGGACGCCGCCGTCACCTGCTCCTGCGCCTGCGTGTCGCCGCTCTGGCAGTTCACCGCCTTCAGTCCCAGCACGTATTCGCTGCCCAGACTGCCAATCGATCCGACAAGGTAAGCCTTGCTGCCCGCCCGCTCGCAAAGCTCGCGCGTGACCTCGGGCGTGAGCTTTGTGTCAGCAGGGCGGGTCATCAATTTCAAGGTCTCCGCGACCTTGCTGTCAGCGAGCACATTGAGGAAAGGAGATTGTTGCAGGGAAATGTTGAGCGCCGTCCTGAGCGTGTCGTCGAATATCGCATCGCCCGTCTTGTTGTCGAAGTCGGCGAGAACGATGGTGTCTTTGTCGGTCAGGCGCTTGCTTTGCTGGTGCGAGCGATAGTAAAGGCCGCCGGCTACGAGCAACGCGACAATGACTGCGGCCGCGAGGTAGCTGCCGAGCTTCGCTCGGCTGGACAGCCGGGGGCGGCTGTCCCTACGTGAGTCTTGGACAGGCGAGTCGCCCGTGCCCACACGCCCCGATTCGGTATCCCGCTTCAGCCGTTGCAAATCCGTTCGCATGTCGGCTGCGTGCTGGTAGCGCAGATTGCGGTCTTTCTCCAGAGCCTTATTGATGATGCCTTCCAGATTGGATGGCAGGTCGGGATTCAGTCGCAGCACTGGCACCGGGGTGCGGTTCAGGATTCCCTCAGAAATTACTGCCGAGGTCTCGCCGCGAAATGGCAATGTCCCCGTCGCCATCTCATAGAGCACGCCACCGAAAGAGAACAGATCGCTCCGCGCATCGAGTTCTTTCGCCCTCACCTGTTCCGGCGACATATAGGCGACCGTCCCCACCATCGTGCCCGGACTGGTCAGGTGCTCAGCGTCCACCGATTCCGTCTGCGTGTTAAGAGACGCAATCTCGCTCGACGAACTGGCTGCCAGACTGACTTTCGCCAAGCCAAAGTCAAGAATCTTTGCGTGTCCGCGTTTGGTCACAAAGATGTTCGCCGGCTTGATGTCCCGGTGAACGATGCCTTCTGCGTGGGCGGCGTCCAGTGCGTCCGCAATCTCGATGGCAAGCGGCAGAATTAACTCGGTCTCCATCGGACGCCCGGCAATGCGGTGCTTCAGCGTCAGCCCGTCCAAAAACTCCATGGCGATGAACGCTTTGCCGTGCTGGTCGTCGATCTCGTAGATCGTGCAGATATTGGGATGATTCAGTGCGGAAGCCGCTTGAGCTTCTCGCTGGAAGCGGGCCAACGCTTGGGGGTCTTTGGCTACCTCTTCCGGCAGAAACTTCAGCGCGACAAATCGGTGGAGGGTTACGTCCTCCGCCTTGTAGACCACACCCATCCCGCCGCCGCCGAGCTTCTCGACGATGCGGTAGTGCGAAATGGTCTGGCCAATCATTCGTGGCAAATCTTACGTTAGTGAGACGGGCAGGTCAACGAAGACCGTGGAGTTGGCCGCGTCAGAAAGGGATGGCGTGGGTAATTCGTGGCATAAACAATCAATGATCGAGGAGTATGGCCACGCCTTAACTGCCGTCAGTTTCTCGTGATGTCGAACGGCTCAGGCGGCGAAGCCCCGCCAGTCGGCGATTTCTTTTAGGCCTTCGCCGCGGGCGTGCTCGAAAAGTCTGACCTTGTGGCGGGTATGTTCGAACTCGTGGATGTCGGCCCAGACCTCCGCCTGCCATGGTCGCTCGTGGAACGCGGCCTGGCCGCAACTGGCGCAGCGGGTGTGAAAGGTGACGCCCGGTTTCGCAGTGGCCAGCACGTCCTGGAGTTCGAGGAAAATGCAGCGCACTTCTTCGATTTCCTCGTTAGGACCCAGAATGTGCTCGTAGCGCAGCAGGTATCCGAAGCCAAGTTTGCGGGCTTCGATCTCGGCTTCCTCGCGGGTGTGGAACGGCCCGTATTCGGCCCGGAGTTGCTCGGTCGAATCGCACGCCATCCAGAAAATGTCCTTGTAAGCCATACCTACCTCAGTCTGGGTGTGAACCGAGGTTCCAAGGTTTCAAGGTTGCAGGGAACCAACAAAATCTTGGCGCTGTGGATCCTTGGAACTTTGAAGCCTGGCTTGTTGAAACCTTGAAACCTGGCTCTTGGAGCCACTCCAGCAGAGCGAAAGGGTCCACCAGGAAGTGAGCAATTTGATGACCGGGATTGCGGCAGCCGACGGGCCTTTTGAGGCGGCGGATTGCGGGAGAAGCTGGTGGGCTATTCGGTTGAAAAGATGTAATTTAGACCGGCGGTCCCGCACAACCAAGGGCTGGCGGGAACCGCCGGACGCTGCGACTGGTGTGAAATCTGTTTCCCTCCACGGACATCGAACCGGACTATTCGATTCCGGTCGCCGATTCCGGTCGCGGCGGAGGCCCGCTGTAAACTCACTTCTAGAAAGCCCCGCCGGAGGCCGCAGCAGCTCTCTTGCTTACGACACCCCTTTCCGCATCCGGGTAAGCGCCACCCGTCTCGCCTTCGGTGACGGGCCACCCTGCCGTGGTTGACAACATTCCGTTGCCGAGTTGCACATGCCAGTTCGCTCCGCCGTGACCGGCCACGTAGAGCGCGAGTTCGAGGCGGGTCCAAACTCCCAGCTTGTCGAAGGCGGTGCGCAGGTAGTTCTTCACGACCTGCTCGCTGGTGCTGAGCACGCGGGCAATGTCTTTGTTGGTAAGACCCTGCCAAACCAGGGTCGCGACTTGAATTTCCTTGGCGGTTAGCCGATCACGGGGTTGCATGGTGGCACCTGCTCCTTGATGAACATGGCGGTGGCGAGCTTCACCCGCTTCCTGCCTTCCTTGATGCCCGCGCGCAGAAAGAGCGTGCGCAGGTGCTGTTTGACCGTCCGCGGGCTGATGCTCAGGTGGCCCGCGATTTCTTTGTTGCTGCATCCCTGAACCAGCAGACGCAATACCTGCTGATCACGGGGAGTGATCTTGATGTCATTGAGGTTAATCATGGGCTTTTCGTCTGCTCCTTAAAGTTCAGTCTTGGGGTCGCGACCCGCCAGGAACAGAAGCAAGCGGTTCGCCAAATCTTCGCCGCCAAACAAGACCTTACAAACCATTCAGTTACACGGCAAACTTCCACATCCCCGGGGTTCGGTTAGATGGTTTTCATGAATCGCTTCCAGATTGGTATCCGTAATCGGGAATCCCTCCCAAAAAGCCCACTTTCTACCGTTTCCAGACTGCCCGACTTGCACTATAATGGTGGCAGCTTGGATCGACCTTCTCCCCCCCGCGATACCATGCCCTCGAACCGGCCCAATCTGATGCTGGACGAGCAGTCCTTTCAGGGATTGCTGGCCGCCGCCTTTACCATTCAGCAACATAACGACTGGATACGACGGGGCTGGCAGACTGCAGCCGAATCCGCGGCCCGCTCCGCAACCGAAGACACTAGCGCTTGCCCGGATTGTGGGGCTCCGATGCCCGCGGAGACACAGCGTTGCCAGAGCTGCGGCCTCGATGAACTCCGTCCGGGGGAACGCTTGCAGCACAACTGGGCTTCGATGTGGCTGATGAGCCAGGAACAGGGCTCGTGGCCGGATCACCCTCTCGAAGTTGGCGAAGCTGCAGCGACAATTCGCGAAGACGCGAAAAAGCCCGTCTCGATTGCCGCCGAGTGCGGGCCGCTCACTGATTCGGCGCACGATTTTGCGCACGATGCCACGTTCGGAAAAACCAGAGCGGAAACTCTCCACCCGACTACCGCGACTGAGGACTTCAACGCCGAAGACTTGCCGCCAGAAGAGTCCGGCCTGACCGTGCGGACGTTCGCGTTATCGGCCAGCGGCGATTCTCACCCGATTGAAGGGACGCTTGTCGGCACAACCCGCAGCCAAACGACTGCCGTCCACGACCGGGGCACGAGGATTACGATGGGACGCCTAGCGGACTTCCGTGGGCAACTGCGCCGGCACCGCGCCGACCTGTACCTGGGAGCAGCCGTCGTGGTGGCCGCGGTGGCGCTGCTGTGGCCGGCAGCGGACTCGCCGCGACGGGCCGCGCTTCGCCCGTGGGAAAGAGCGCTCGTGACGCTCGGCATCGCCGAGACCGCCGCACCCGTGACCCATTTCCAAGGAGACCCCGGCGTCAAGGTCTGGGTCGATTCCCACTCCGCTCTCTACTACTGTCCCGGCGAAGAGCAGTACGGCAAGACCGTCGACGGCCGCTTCAGCAGCCAGCGCGACGCGCAAATGGACCGCTTCGAACCCGCCGGCCGCAGCGCCTGCGAGTGACGGGCGGGGCCTCTACTTGATGTCCTTCATCGCCACAAGCGTGCCGTAGTCGCGGCCCGAAGGCTCGACGGCCCGCGCCACCACTCCATGAAACGCTTCGCGAAGTTCGGGAAACTTCCCGACCAGCGCCTTGATCACGGCTGAATTCTCCTCGAACGCGTGCGCGGTGTTCGAGACATCGGCGGCCTGATACTCCACTTCCACATCCAGATCGCTGCCCACCGCCCGGAGATAGATTCCGGTCACACGATAGGTCTTGCCGCCCGCGCTCAAATCCACGCTCTTTCCGCCAATGGGCAGATCGGCCGGTTGCGCCGCCTGGGCCGCATCGTAGAGTCGGTCGGTGGCGAGGGTGTTCATAAAGTCCACGGGAGCGGCCAGGGCGATGGCCTCGCGGTAATACAACCAGGCGTTGTGGTCCTGCGCCTTCGCCTTGAACTCGCGGGCGCGCTCGGTGAACCACGCGGCATCGTGCCCGGAGGCCTCCGACGGCCTGACGTAAAAGCCCGCCAACTTCCAAGCGACGCCTGCCTGCTGCAGAACGAAAGTCAGGGTCCGCGCATCCTGGCTGCCGTTCACGTCGAGAATGGCGACCGCGTACTGGCCGGGAGGCAGATCGTTCAGGACGAATACCGCGCTATCCTTGGTCTGACCCAACTTGCCAAATACGCCGCAGAGAAATTCGGCGCGCGCCAGCGGCTCCGGGACAAAGGCGGTCAGCAAAAAGGGCGGGCGAAGCGTTGCCTTGGCGCCGGTGAAGGCGGCCTGGTTCTCCTTGACCGCAGCTTCGATTCCCGCAAAGCTGGCAGCCACGGAGGCGATCGAGTTCTGCTTCAGGGCCGCCGTATCGCCGCGCGCCGACATATCGAAATAGCGCTGTGCCGCGGTTTCGAGAGCGGTGCGCACGGGGGCATCCATTTCGGCTGCGCTTTGGCAGGTCTGAGCGTGGGCGAACGCTCCGGCGAGCAGCAACCATAGCCATCGCCGGCAGTGCCAGCGCCTGCGGAACTTCGGTGCCGGAGCAATACGCAAAGGGAGAGCCTCCGCTGGCATTTTACGCGCTGTCCGGGACGAAGGCAGCCCAAATTGCTTGCGAGAGTTAACTCTGCACTATGCCTTTGGTCATGAATCCGCAAGAAATGGGGCCATCGGGCGTTCCAAGGACAGTGGTAAAATCAGGCAGGGACGCAGGGACTGCGGAACCGGCAGCCGCTTGCGGAGAAGGGGAAATTCCGATGCCGCGCACACGCCGATGGGTGTCTAAGGGATGGATAGTTGCGGGGCTCTTGCTGGTCGCTCCCGGCCTTCTTGCGCAAACTGCGCCTGATCCCCCCGTGCAGAATGCCGCTCGGCCCCCCGCACAGACTGCTGTCCAAAAGGCCGCGCCGGCCGCCCACAAGCACCGCAAACGTCATAAGGCCCCGCCGCCGCTGGTGCTGCCACCGTTGCCGGCTGGTCCGCTGAGTCAGGTGCCGATGGATCAGATTCCGGCAACCCCAGCGAAAGTCGGCTTTCAAGGCGGGTTGCTGACGATCTCGGCCCAGAATTCGACGTTAGGCGAAATCCTGCGCGATGTGCGCAAGCTCACCGGGGCTTCGATTGAAATTCCGAAGGACTCCGCCGGGGCCAGCGAGCGAGTGATCGCGCACCTCGGGCCAGGGGCTCCACGGGATGTTTTGGCGGTATTGCTGAACGGCACATCGTTCAATTACGTGATTCTAGGTTCGCTCTCGGATCCCACTTCGGTTGCGAGCGTAATCCTGATGCCGAAAGGATCGGCGGAGGGAGAGAAACAGGCTGCCGCGAATCCGAACAATCCGGGGGCGCCAGGGAACCGCTTTCCGCCGGCGCCGCTCGGCCAGCAGGTCATGCCGCAGCCGGGCCAATCTCCGGGGGCGCAAGTGGTCGAGGCCGACGACACAACAGACGACGATGCGGAGAACGCCGACGACAGTGCCGACGATCAGGCCCCGGCCGCACAACCTGCGGCCAATGTTCAGGACCAGCGACCGCCGGATGGGGCCCAGCCTGACGCCGGGCCGAAAACGCCGGAGCAGATCCTGGACCTGCTCCAAAGACAAAGACAACAGCCGCCGGGAGGCCCCGGCGCTATTCCCCCGCAGCCGCCGCAGTAGCGGCAGACAGATTCTCGATTCCGTGCCTGGACGAGGCAAAGCCCTGTCCCACACAAACCGGGGGCGGGTGAAACTGGCCGGTTATATCGTTTGGGAATCCGCTTAGTCGCCGCTGACGTGGCTTTGATGGGGTACCAACGCCGCCAGGACATGGGACGGTCGAGCGGGATTGACGGCGGCCAATACGCCGCAAATTGCGCAATAGGCGCCGAATACACCCAGAATGACACTTAAGATTGCGGTGCCGCTGACCAAAAATGCCACGGAAAGTGCGCTCACGTTGCTGGCCCTTGCTGGCAGCCTCGCTATGAAGCGCGCGGCTGCGAATGTTTTCACTTTATCCGCATTTGACCCCTGGCGCTGTTAACAAATAAGATACGGGAGTCGAACTGCGTATCTCTACTCTCCGACATCCCCCAGGGTTCGTCCACGTTACGGAAGTGCATGAAGACTGTGTTAAATGGCCATCACCCGGATTTCGGTGCGCGGCGCGCGCCAGCATAACCTGAAGAATATTGACGTCGAGATTCCTCGCAATACTCTGACGGTCATCACGGGCCTGAGCGGCTCCGGGAAATCCTCGCTCGCTTTCGATACGATTTACGCCGAAGGCCAGCGGCGCTACGTCGAAACGCTTTCGGCCTATGCGCGCCAGTTTCTCGACCAGATGGAGCGCCCCGACGTGGATTCCATCGACGGCCTCAGCCCGGCGATTTCCATCGAGCAGAAAACCACCAGCCGAAGTCCGCGCTCGACCGTTGGCACCATCACCGAGATCTACGATTACCTGCGCCTGCTCTACTCGACGATCGGCGTGCCGCATTGCCCGAAATGCGGCAATCCCATCAGCCGCCAGTCCGCCGAACAAATCGTTGAGCGCGTCATGGCGCTCACGCCCGACGACCGCGTCATGATCATGGCGCCCATCGTGCGCGGGCGCAAAGGCGAATTCAAAAAGGAAATGGAGAAGCTTGTCCAGCACGGCTTCTCGCGCGCCCGCGTCGATGGAGAACTGGTCAACCTTGAGGACGACCTGGCGCTCGACAAGCGCAAAAACCACACCATCGAAGTGGTCGTGGACCGCCTGCTGGTGAAGCGCGGCATCGAACACCGCCTCGAACTCTCGGTGGGCCTGGCGATGAAACTCGGCGGCGGGCTCGTCCTGGTCGCCGTGGTCAGCGGAGACGAATCGCTTTATTCCTCGCGTCTCGCCTGCCCCGACTGCGGCATCAGCGTTCCGCAACTGGAGCCGCGATCGTTTTCGTTCAACAGCTCCTATGGGGCCTGCCCCGAGTGCCATGGCCTCGGGAGCCGCTACGATCTTGATCCCGGCAAGGTGATTGTCGATTGGTCGAAGCCGTTGCTCGATGGCGGACTGGGGCCCGGTTCGTCGTCGCAAAATCTGATGCGCAGCCTGCAGTTGGTCGTTCAAGCTTACGGTTTCGACCTCGCGACTCCGTTTGAGAAATTTCCCGACAAGATTCAAAACCTGCTGCTCAACGGCGAACCGCAGCGCGGCGGCCAGCGCGAAAGTAAGACTGGATTTCTTGGCATACTCGGCCACCTCAAGCGGAACCTCGAAGCCTCGACATCCGATACCTATCGCGAATATCTGCTCGATTTCATGTCGGCCACCGAATGTTTCGTGTGCCATGGCCAGCGCCTGCGCCCGGAGAGTTTGGCAGTCAAGACCAACGGCATGTCCATTGCCGACTTCACCAGCCTGCCCATTGCGCGCGCGCTCGATGCCGCGCGCAACATCAAGTTGAGCGGCAGGGAGCTGACCATCGCCGGACGCATCGCGCACGAGATCACCGAGCGGCTCGAATTCCTGGACAACGTCGGACTCGGCTACCTCTCGCTCGGCCGCTCCGCCGCCACACTATCGGGCGGAGAAGGCCAGCGCATCCGCCTCGCCACGCAAATCGGATCCAAGCTGCGCGGGGTGCTTTACGTTCTCGACGAGCCTTCCATCGGCCTGCACCACCGCGACAACGGGCGGCTGCTGGCCGCGCTCGAAAACTTGCGCGACCTCGGCAACACCGTGCTGGTCGTGGAACACGATGAAGAGACGATCCGCCGCGCCGACTACGTGATCGACCTCGGCCCCGGCGCCGGCCGTCACGGGGGAGAATTGGTGGCGAGCGGCACGCCCGCTGAAATCATGGCCGCGCCCGCCTCGCTCACCGGCGCCTACATTGCCGGACGCCAGCGGATCGCCATGCTTTCCGAGCGCCGCAGCCCGAATGGAAAAGCCATTACCGTGTTGGGCGCGCGCGCCAACAACCTCAAGAATCTCGACGTCGTGTTTCCGCTGGGCGTGATGACGGTGGTGACCGGCGTTTCCGGCTCCGGCAAATCGACGCTTGTGAACGACATTCTGTACCGCGCGCTGGCCAGGCAGCTTTATCGCTCGCGCGAGGAACCCGGCGCGCACAAAGCCATCGTCGGCGCGGAACTGATCGACAAGGTGATTCGCATCGACCAGTCGCCCATCGGCCGCACTCCGCGCTCCAATCCCGCGACCTATACGGGAATCTTCGCTGCGGTCCGCGACCTTTACGCCATGCTGCCCGAATCGCGCGAGCGCGGATACAAGTCCGGGCGCTTCTCTTTCAACGTTGCCGGCGGACGCTGCGAAGCCTGCCAGGGCGGAGGCCAGCGCCGCATCGAAATGAATTTCCTGCCCGACGTTTACGTGCAGTGCGAGGTCTGCGGCGGACGCCGCTACAACCACGAAACGCTGTCGGTGCGCTTCAACGGCTCTTCCATCGCCGACCTGCTGGAAACACCCGTGTCGGACGTGCTGCAGATTCTCGAGAACATTCCGCAGGTCCGGCAAAAGCTGCAAACGCTGGTTGACGTGGGCCTCGGATACCTTCATCTCGGCCAGTCTTCCGTCACGCTTTCCGGTGGAGAGGCGCAGCGCATCAAGCTCGCCCGCGAACTGGGCAAGCGCCAGACCGGCAAAACTCTTTATCTGCTGGATGAGCCCACCACGGGATTGCACTTCGACGATGTGCGCAAGTTGCTCGACGTTCTGCACCGGCTCACCGATCTGGGAAACACGGTCATCATCATCGAGCACAACCTGGACGTGGTCCGCAACGCCGATTGGATCCTCGATCTTGGCCCCGAAGGCGGAGAAGAGGGCGGCCGTATTGTCGCCCAAGGCACGCCCGAACAAGTCGCGCGTGTAAAGAAGTCGTACACTGGACAAGCGCTAAGCGCGCATTTACAGGAGTTGGAGGGGTATGGGCCCGAAAAAAACATTCCGGTAAAAAATGGAGCGACAAAATATGGCCCGGCAAACGGCGCGCTTACGCCCACCGGCACAGGAGAACTCGCATGAGTAACTGTGCGGACGATCTCCCCGAGAACCCCTCGCCAAGACCAGAGCCCTCGAACGCAGTGCCGGCATGGGGAAGAGTTCCCTCGCCCGTCCAAGGCGAGCGCAGCTCGGCAGATGCCAGTGGTCAAGGCGATTCTGCATTCGCATTGGCCGCTCCCAATCCTGCAAACACCCAGCCCGCCGAGCTTGTCCCGGCTGCGGCTGATCCGGCGTGGAGTGGCTGGGACGTCCTCCGCCTCGCGTTTGTCGCCGTCGTTGCGCTCTTTGCCGGTGTGTTCGGCGTGCTGCTCATCTTTCACTGGTGGCTGTATCCGCACGCGCGTCTCGGCGAAATCGCCCGCTTCCCTCTCGTCGCAGTGGGCGGACAATCGCTGGCGTACCTGCTCATCGTCGCCTACATGTATGTTCTGGTAACGCGTGAGCGCCGCCGTCCCGATTTTCTCGCCGCGATCCACTGGAACTGGCCTGCGAACATCGGCGCTTACGTATTGCTGGGCATCGCGCTTTCATTGGGGCTGCAAGGTCTGGCCCATCTCTTGCCGATTCCGAAAGAGCTGCCGATCGACAACTTCTTCCGCACGCCCACCGAAGTCTGGGCGATCGGCATTCTCAGCGTCACACTCGCGCCTCTGATGGAAGAGCTTTTTTTTCGCGCCTTTCTTTATCCCGTGCTCGCGCGCCGCCTCGGTTTGCCGATTGCCGTCGTCCTGACCGCGGTCGGCTTCGCCCTGCTGCACGTCGCGCAATTGGGTTTTACCTGGGGCCCGGTGCTCATCATCTTCGTGGTTGGCATCGTCCTGACCATGGTGCGCGCGAAGACGAATTCGGTGGCCGCCGGCGTCCTAATCCACATGGCCTACAACGGAACCATCTTTGCGATCATGTTCTACGCCACCGCCGGCTTCCGGCATCTGGATAAACTCAGTAGCCAGTAGCGAGTTGCCAGTACCCAGTACTCAGTACTCAGTACTCAGTACCCGGTACCCAGTTGGTAGTTGCACGCTGCCATCCTTTTTTTCGTAACTGGCGACTGGGTACTGGCAACTGGCAACTTCTTTCGTCCTGCGATAACTTGAAAGCGGTTCATACTCACTGGAGGTTCCATGGCACAAGTCACGATTACGGTGCGCAAGAACGGTTCTTTGCGCATAGACGATCCCAACGGCCTTATTGAATTGGTGGACGCCGACGGCAACAAGTACGACCTGGCGGGCAAGACGGGGTTTTCCCTCTGCCGCTGCGGCGCTTCCGCCAACCGGCCTTTCTGCGACGGCGCTCACAACAAGATCGGCTTCCAGGCGCCCGATACCGCGATCAAGGCTGGGTAAAACCGGGCTGGTATCGGCGTTTGAAAACCCGTCCCGGCCTCTGCAAATTACCAGTGGCAAATTGCCAATTACAAATTCGGCAGGATTCTGCGCGCCGACAGATGGGCTCCCGTCAGCAGCAGCATTCCCCACAAGAACGCCCAGAACATCAGGCTGACCGAGATGGCGAACGGTCCATACACTTCCGCAAAATTCAGCCGGGGCAGGGCGAAAATATAGATGTACTTCAGCACCTCGGAGAGCAAACCCATGATCACCGCCGCCGGCAGCACTCCCTGGGCCGGCACCTTGCCGTTCGGCAACAGCCAATAGACGAGAAAGAAGATCGCGATGCTGGCTCCGATGGAAAATATCTTCATGGTCAGGAAGCCCACCAATTGCACATACCAATCGCCATAGCCGTGCAGCGCGCTTTGCACCATGGCCAGGTTGCCGGCGGTCAGCCCCACCGAGAGCAGGGCGAGCAATCCGCAGGCAAACGCCAGCCCGAGCGCGATTAATTGATTGCCCAGGTACGAGCGGTTGCTGCGAAATCCCCAGACGCGGTTGAGCGCGACTTCGAGCGGCAGAAAAACTCCGGTGGAAGTAATCAGCAGCATGACCAGCGAAATCACTTGCGCCTGATGGTGCGCGCCCACCATCGCATTCAGGTTGCGGATCACGAATTCCTGCCCGGCGGGAAGCGAATCGCGCAACAGACGCTCGACCACACCGTACATGATCTGCGAATGAAAGACGTAGCGGATCAGCGTCATCAGCAACAGCAGGAACGGAAAAAACGAAAGAATGGCGTTGGCGGCAACCGAGAAGGCAAAGGTGTGCACCTCGGTCCGGAGCAGATAGCGCGCGGTGGAGCGGACAACGCCTTCGGCCGGAGCCGCGCGAAACTCGGATGCGCCCGTTTTGTCGGAAGGCCGAATGGGAGTGATGGAAGACACTGGCTTCTCAAATATTATCAAACACTTACGGCTTTCCGTCGAGCGCGACTCGAAACCACCCTGTAGAGACGGGGCTTGCCCCGTCTCGGGCGGGGAACTACAATTTCCCGCTTGCCAACTGGAATCTTCCTGCTATTATTTCCTGCTCGTCATCCGGACAGGATTGGCGAGCCTATAGCAGGATTGACGTTTCTGTGTTGGCAGCCGGATATCGCGTTTTCATTTTCGCGGCTCCTCCGTTTTTCGTCGCGGGCAACCCTGCGACGGAATGCCGGGGAGCCGTTTCCGTTGGCGCGATATCGCCCGCGCGCGCGGCGACGCCAGCAAGAATTTTTGCCGTCCTGTGAGGAAGTACCCGGACCGGTGGTTCGGCATCCAGTGTCCGGTATTCGTTGTCCGGCACAACCGGGCAAACCGGCAAGCGCCGGCAGGAATAACTCTTAGCACCGAGGCGAAAGGAGCTTTTTGTGAGAGAGAAGGGTACTGTGAAGTGGTTCAACGGGGCGAAAGGATATGGCTTCATCCAGCGCTCCACGGGCGAGGATGTTTTCGTGCATTTTTCGGCCATCCAGGAGAACGGCTACCGCTCGCTGAACGAAGGCGAGATGGTGGAGTTCGATCTGCTCAAAGGCCCCAAGGGATTCCAGGCGGGCAATGTCGTGCGCGCGGCATAATATTTATCGAACCAGTTCGCAAACCCTCTCGGACGGTCGAGAGGGTTTCTTATTGCGGCGGCGATCAAGCCCCGGAGGGGCGTCCGAGTTTAGCCCAGCGCTTCAGCGCTGGGAAAGTGGATGAGTGATTCAAGTCCCCGAGGGACGACCGAGCTCTCGCGTGCATAACCGGCGGTGGCGGCGGCAACGCGGGCCACTTCTCAAAAAGCGTGAGAAGTGGCGCACCCCGGCTTTTTCTTTAAACCGCTCAAGCGGCGACCGAGACGGACGGGAAAAGATATTGCCATTTCCCCATCGTTACCGATATTGTTGGGTTAACTGTTCGGTCTACCGAACAACAAGGTACCCCCATGAGATTCGGTGTATTGAGAGTGGCATCCCTGACGGCGCTTGTAGTAGTTACCGCGTTCATAGTATTTAGCTCCAAAAACGAATCCTCAGAACATAACGCCTCAATGGCGTCTTCGTCTGCGCCGCCGCCATCAAAGGATAAATCTCCCAGCCTCGATTCAATACCAAAAGGCAATGTCGTGACCGAGCAGTACGGCGCTGTCATCTGCCCTGACCCCAAAACGTTCGACGCTTTTGATGCTGCGTCGATACGGGCACTAACTCTGCCGCCTGATCTGGCTGCGATCTGGAGTGATACAGCAGAGCCAAACGGATGTAACTACATCCGCTCCGGAACCTCGCTGGTATCGGAAGGAGAAACCAACGACTCGGGCAACGGTAGCCCACTGGCAATCGTTACGGCGACAATGCCTGATGGAACTACAATAAGAGGAGTCACTCTCTCCAGCATGCTTTACTCAATACCAAAAGGCAATGTCGTGGCCAATCAGGCCGGCGCTGTCATCTGCCCTGACTCCAAAGATGTCGACAACTATAAAGACGCAGCGTCGACGTGGGTCTCCAACAATAAACCAAACATGTCGGCGGAAGAATTCAGAGCTTCAGTGGAAGGATCAGCAAAGTCGGCTGGATGCAACTACGTTCTCCCCGGCACTTCGCTGGTATCGGAAGGAGGAATAGAAGGAGGACATGGGTACGGAGCGAACTTGAACTTAATCGTGACGGCAAAAATGCCTGATGGAACTACAATAAGAGGAGTCACCCTCCCCGTTATGATTACTCCGAACCAGCAGCAGCCTATGGCGGTTAACCAACCTACGGCAGCAGAGAAGCCTCGATCTGTGGCTGCCCAGGTTGCTCCTATAGCCTGCGATAACTCGGCGCAGCAAGCGAATGCAGGGTTCCGGACATATGCGAACTGCAGGTACGGATTTCGAGTTGATTATCCAGAATCGTTCGTACCACAACAGCCGCCGGAAAATGGAGATGGGTTAGCTCTAAAGTCAGAAGATGGAAAGACCACGTTGGTTGTTTCGGGAGGGAATAACGCAGGATTTACACTGAAGGACGAATTTGATCGTTCAATTAGAGAGGTTAAAGGCCAATTGGGCTTCAACAAAATGGGAGGGAATTGGTTCGTAGTGACTTGGACAGATGGGGACAACCTGGGGTACACGAAGGAATTTGTAGGACGAGGTTCTAAAAACTCCTTCACGATCACCTACCCTGTTGAGCAGAGGCCACAATATGACAGCGCAGTTACCAAGATTGAGAAGGCATTCAAGCCGGGTGACCTTGACAATTCACACTAAAAGCGGCGGCGCTACCCCGTTGACATTGGTGAGCAACCCGTGGGCGCGTAGACTGTAACGCCATCTATCATATTCCGCCTTTAAGTTGTGTATAGAGACCCAGAATCCGCCCTGCCACTAGTTTGGCCTCCTGATCGTTCATTTTGCGGGTCGTGGCTTGAATCCTCCCCTCATTCCCCTTCGCAGGCTCCTTGGTAAGATCCTGAATTATCGATTCGAGCGCCTCTTGATATTCCTTCGGCAAACCGTTCTCCGCAGGAAGGCTAACTAAGCCCATCGCTGCACTTGCCAAACGCTCTTGAAGACTTCCTTGGCTCTTCACGAGCGTATCGATAGCTACCCACAATACTTCCTTCACATTCTTCGCGCTCATTCTCACTCCTCCCTTTTGGGTTCTTACTCTTCCAACCCTAGGTCTTCGACCACATAAAGATGTACCTATTAAGGCACTCGTGGAATGACGAAATGGGACGCATCGTGGGGACATGCAAACCTACCATCGGGTGCGTGTCCAGCTTGGAAAGCGGGA
>JBEKQG010000065.1:0-16014 GCA_049519955.1 Terriglobales bacterium | reverse complement strand
TCCCGCTTTCCAAGCTGGACACGCACCCGATGGTAGGTTTGCATGTCCCCACGATGCGTCCCATTTCGTCATTCCACGAGTGCCTTAATAGGTACATCTTTATGTGGTCGAAGACCTAGGGGCCCCCAAATGAGTTTTCTGGACAATCTAGAAACAACAGTACTTTTTCGCTTCGCCCGGCTGCTGACTTTGCTTCTGGTGCTTGCTGGTGCGGTGATGACCGTGTTCGGGATTATTCTCTATGACCCGCTGTCGTTGGGGCAGTCGTCGTACGTCACCGCCGCTGAAATTCGTTCTGAGCTTACCGCCAACCCACAAGTGCTGGCGCCAGCGCAGCCGAGATATGACGCAGGCGGGATCGCCGTATCTGCAGAGCTAGACAGGTTCATCCTTCTTTTCGACCCGAATGAATACGACCGGGCTCAACTGCGGGCTGAGGCCAGCAGTTGGGTACAGCAAATTGAAGACCCGGATGACCGGGTCCAGTTCCTTCGCAACATGTCCGAGGTCGTTGGCGAATTTCCGCCGAGGGAACGCGGAAGCGCAGCTTATGCTTTCGTCCGATTACGGTACAAAAAGGAGGCACAGAGAGCTCTGGCCGTGCAGGAGAGTGCTGCCAGCCGAGGAGAAGGTAAATTGCTTTTTCTCTATGGTATTGGCATTGTGGGGATGTTTTCTCTGGTGCTAGTCATGCTTCGGATCGAAAGAAACACGCGCAGGCAATGAGCTGCGGCAGGGACAACTTCGAATTGTACCGGATGCGCGGTGATGAGGGTCACATCACGGGCGGTTCATGCACGCTAGGGTGATGTTGAAGTTATCCCCATGACCGCCGGACGCCTGACCGCAGCCACACTTCGCACGCTCGACTGGCTGGCGGCAAAAACGCTTCCGCCCGAGGACATGCCCGCGCACCAACTGACCGGCCGGCGCGGCGAGGAAGACGCTTATTTCTACCTTCGGCGGCGCGGCTATACGATCGTCGCCCGCAACTACCGCTCCCCCAACCATCGCGGCGAACTCGATCTGGTCGGCTGGGATGGGGACGTTCTCTGCATTATCGAAGTGAAGACGCGAACCGCGCGCGACCTGAAACCCGCCGAGGCCGCCGTGGATCGCGACAAACAAAGGGAGCTGTCGCTGGTCGCCCGCGATTTCCTGCGCCACATACCCACTTCGTGCCACTGGCGGTTCGACGTGCTTGCCGTATACTATGAGCGCGGAAAGAGCCGACCCTCGTTCGAGCTGTTTCAAAATGCGTTTTCCATATCGTACAATCGTAAATTCGGCAATCGTGGATTCGGGGATTCCCATTGAAAGGATTTAGTACGTGCCTGAACTGAGAAAAGACCCCATCGTCGGGCGATGGGTGATTATTTCCACGGACCGCGCCAAGCGGCCTACCGACTTTGTGCGCGAGGCCGTGAAGATCAAGGGCGGATTCTGTCCCTTCTGCTATGGCAACGAAAGCAAGACCCCGCCCGAGATCCTCGCCTATCGCCCCAATTCCAATGGCGGCGCTTCTCAGAAAGACAGTCCGGGTTGGACGGTCCGCGTGGTTCCGAACAAGTTTCCGGCGCTGGGCATCGAAGGCAATATGAACAAGCAGGCCGAGGGCATGTTCGACAAGATGAATGGCATCGGCGCCCACGAAGTCATCATCGAAACGCCCGACCACAATGCCAGCCTGGCCACGCTTCCGGCCAAGAGAATCGAAGACGTGCTGTGGGCCTTCCGCGATCGCATTCTCGATCTCAAGAAAGACCGGCGCTTCAAGTTCATTCTGCTCTTCAAGAACCACGGCGAGGCCGCCGGCGCCTCGCTGGAGCACGCGCATTCGCAGTTGATCGCGTTGCCGATTGTGCCCATTTACGTGGTTGAGGAACTCCAGGGAGCCAAGCAGTATTACATCTACAAAGAGCGCTGTGTTTTCTGCGACGCCATCCGGCAGGAAATGGACAGCGGCATTCGAATTGTGGCGGAGAACGAGGATTTTCTGACGATTGCCCCGTATGCTCCGCGCTTTCCCTTCGAAACCTGGATCCTTCCCAAGAGCCACGAATCTTCCTTCGAGAACTCGTCGTCGCTCATGTTCGAGAATCTCGCGAAAGCGCTCAAGTTGCTGCTGATGAAAGCGGACCGCGTGCTCGACAACCCACCGTATAACCTGGTCGTGCATTCGTCGCCGATCCAGGAGTCGACGAGCGAGTATTTCCACTGGCACATCGAATTCATGCCCAAGCTGACCAAGACGGCGGGATTTGAATGGGGGACCGGATTCTATATCAATCCCACCCCGCCCGAAGAGGCGGCGAAGTTTCTGCGTGAGGCCAGCGTGGAGGATGTAGCGCCACAGACGGTGGGAGCGCGGTAGGAGGGGCTTCAGAGTTGCGCGGTTACTGGAGTTCGAGGGGATCGACGTATCGAGGCGACTGAAGCTGTTTACTGGTAATGAGTGTAATGGGGATGTTTCGCCAATCATCGCAACAAGTCTTTGATTTTTGCCGCGAAGCCATACGAGAATCCCGCCGCACCACATAGCAGCAGTGAGCCGAAGCACCTGACAGCCCATGTAGGTAGGCGGCTCCAAGGTTCGGTTGTTTGCTTCAGGAATGATTCAGGGTTGCGCAAGAGTCCGACTCCCCACCAAACATAAGCCACGGCGCAAACAAGAAAGAACAAAGGGCTAAACACCGGGGCCAAGAAGTTGAGCTTGCTCCCGAAGGGAAGAACTATGATGGCAATAGTGCAGACAGAAAAAATTATCCAACCTACCAATGAAAGTGCCTTGAACTTGCCGGAGAGCGCCCTGCGCTGATATTCCGCCAAAAAATAACGAGCATAGGTTTCAGGCCGCAACGCTGCGAACAATCCCATGCAGCCAACCAATGCGAAAATAATCAGTCCAGCGAGCATGTATTCCAGTTTAATCAATACCCTGAGTAAAAGCCAAGCAAGACAACTGTTGTAATCAGGCGATAGCGCTCATTGGCAGTAATGGGTGACGCGCGATGTGGCCACTGACTGAACCGCTGCGCTAACCCTGCGTTCGGTCGAGAACTTCCGCGTGCCACGCCATCTGGATCGCTTCCAGCTTGGATTCGTTTGACTTCGCGGGATCGTCTTTGAAGTTGGGCAGCGCCATCACATACTTGTGCAGGTCGGTGAACCGCACCGCCAGCGGATCGAGCTCTTGGTAAATTTCAGCGAGCAGAATCCCGATGTCTTCAGAATCGATCCAAGTAAGTTCTTTTGGCATAGTAGCCCCGCTTTTCGTTTATCGCTGTTCGTCGTTCGCTGTTCGCGATTCGCTAGTCAACTTCGCTTTCATTCATTCGCGGAGCAAGGCCGACAGCGAACGACGAAAAGCGAACGACGAACAGCCGGTTCTTAATGCTCTTCCGAAACGTAATTCCGGTTCCACGCAGGAATTTCCACGACCACTTTGCCCGGCTTCTTGATCGTGACCTGGCATCCTAGGCGCGAGTTGAGCTGAAGATCGGCGGCCATGTCGAGCTTGTCGGCTTCGTCGTCGTCCAGTTCCGAAATCAAGTCCGCGCCTTCTTTCACCCAGACGTGACAGGTCGTGCAGGCGCAGTTTCCTCCGCAGGCATGATCGAGATGAATGCCGAAATTCAACGCCACATCGAGCAGCGATTCTTCCTTGCCGTGGTCTTTATAAGGCAGCATGCCGTGCTCGTAAGTCACCGTCTTGCCCTCGGGCAGAAAAGTGACCTCGACCGTGTTTTCGGAGGGAGCGTCCACGGCAGTTACTCCGCCTTCCTTCATTTTCTCTTCCGACATAGAACCCCTATTCAAATTCCGCCTTGGCCACCGGATGCCCCGCCTGAGGTCCCGCTTCCAGATCGGTGTCGTCCATGGCCTTGCCTTTGAGCACGGTCGAGACGGCGGTATCCATCATCAATTCCGCCAACCGCATCGTGGCCTGGTTGAGCGCGTCGATGTTTGTCCGGATTGCGTGATGGTAGTCGCCGTCTTTTACCGCGAGAAGGTTTCTTTCCAACTTCTCGATATTGCGGCGTTCTTCGCCCGTCAGTTCCTGCCATGCCGGACTCTGTTTTCCTTTTGCGAGCGCCGTCAGGATGGTCTCGGCTTCGCGGCGCGCCTCAATCACTTGTCGCTCGCGGAAATCGTCTTCCGCGTGGTCGAACGACGCCAGCAACATGTTCTCGACCTGCTCGTCGGTGAGGCCATAACTCGGTTGAACGTCGATTTCAGCTTCCCGTCCGCTGCGCTGCTCGCGCGCGGAGACGCGCAGAATGCCGTTGGCGTCGATCAGAAACTTCACTTCAATGCGCGGCATGCCGGCGGGCATGGGTGGAACGCCCTTCAGATCGAACCGCGCCAGCGAGCGGCAATCGCGGGCCAATTCGCGTTCGCCCTGCAGCACATGGATCGCGACGTTGGTCTGGCCATCGACCTGCGTGGTGTAATACTGCGTCGCCGAAGCCGGTATCGTCGAGTTGCGCAGGATGACTTTATCGGTCACGCCGCCCGCCACTTCAATGCCCAGAGAGAGCGGAGTCACGTCGAGCAGCAGCATTTCTTTGGTGATGCCGGACCCGCCGCCGAGAATTTTCGCCTGCACAGCCGCGCCCAGCGCCACCACTTCGTCCGGATTCAAATCCGTGTGCGGCACGCGTTGGAACAGGTCCTGCACCAGCCGCCGCACCTTGGGAATGCGCGTCGAGCCGCCGACCAACACGACCTCATCGATTTGTTCGGGCTTCAGTCCCGCGTCTTTGAGCGCCTGCTTGCAGGGGCCGACGGTGCGGTCCAGGATCGGTTGGATGGTCTGCTCGAAAAGTTCCAGCGAAATTTCCCGCTGATATTTCTTTCCGCCCGGCAAATCCACATCGAGCTTCGCCGTGGGCCGCGACGAGAGTGCGATCTTGGCCTCGATCACGGCCTTGCGGATGCGGGCGACCGCTTCGCCGCTTCGCCGCACTTCGTTGCCGTATTCGGTCCCGAATTCGCCGCGAATGTCGTCGAGCGCGATTGCGATCAGCAAATTGTCGATGTCGTCTCCGCCCAGGTGCGTGTCGCCATTGGTCGCGACGACCTCGAAAATGCCGTCGTGCAGCTTCAGGATCGAAATATCGAACGTGCCGCCGCCCAGATCGTAAACCACAATCATGCCGTGCTTCTTCTTATCCAGGCCGTAAGCGAGCGCCGCCGCCGTTGGTTCGTTCACCAGCCGCAGGACGTTTAGCCCCGCGATGCGTCCGGCATCTTTGGTCGCCTGCCGCTGCGCGTCGTTGAAATATGCGGGGACCGTGATGACCGCTTGGGATACGGGCCCGCCGAAAAAGCGCTCGGCATTGCGTTTGAGCTGACGCAGCACCAGCGCCGAAATCTCAGGCGGCGTGTAAGTGCGCTCGCCGATCTTGATGCGCAGAACCTCGCCCGCCTCAAGGTCTTCCGCCAACTGGAAGGGAAACAGCTTCAGTTCGTCCCGTATGTCCTCGACGCCGCGCCCCATAAGGCGTTTGACCGAGTAAACCGCCCGCTCCGGCGTGTCGATCAGATACTTGCGCGCGGCGTTGCCCACGACGATTTGGTTCTGTTCATTCTCGTCGAGCGTGAGCGCCACCACGGAGGGTACAAGGTTCAGCCCGTCTTCTCCGGGGATGACGACAGGCGAATCTCCCTGCATGTAAGCCACCAGCGAGTTGGTGGTGCCGAGATCGATGCCGACGATGTGGTCAGTTGCCATAGGTAGATCAAGGCAGAAGTCAAAAGTCAAATTGCAGAAGTGAAGTCGAGCTGGGTTACTTCTGCAATTTTACTTCTTACTTCCGACTTAGCTTTCTATTGCCTCATTCACGGCCCGCACCAAATTGCGGACGTAGTTCCTGCGGTTCAGCACATCCAGCATCCGGTCGAGTATCTTCCGCCGCTCGACGGCGGCGCTCGCGGATTTTTCGTCCAGGATTTTGTCCCACTTACTCCACTCGGCCTTCAGTTCGCTCAGGAGCGCGTCGTATTTTTCTTCCAGCGAAAGCTTGGCCTTGCCGATTTCTTCCAGTAAAGCGGGGTCGTCTTCGCCCAACTGTTTCTGCGCCCGCAATTCTTCCAAATGCAAATTGAGTTCGAAAACTTCCTCCAGAAGATCAGAAGGCACAACCTGCTTCTTCAACTCTCCCGTGGTGCGCGCCTTTTCCGTCGCCTGTTTCGATTGCTCCTCCAGTTCCACGCCTTCCAATCGCAACAGGTATTCGGTGCGCTTGATCGGATCTTTCAGCGTGCGATACGCGTCGTTGAGCATCGAACTTTGTTCCAGGCTCCAGGCGCGCTCCCGGCTTTCAGCCTGCCCGAAGACGTCGGGATGCAACCTCCGGCTGAGCGCGTAGAACTCTTTTTCCAGCTCAGCCGTGTCCAGATTGAGCCTGCGCGGAAATCCAAAAAAAGTGAAATAGTCCACCGGGACCGCGGGCTGCACCTTGCCGCACGACTCGCAGAAATGCACCGCGCGCATGGTGCCGCACGACCAGCAACTTGGGGTTGCGTCTCCGTGCGCCTGTCCCGGCATAACCAACGACGATTTGGATTGTGTCATTTTGTAATTGTGGAATCGGGCAATTCCGTAATTTGAAGGCAATACGGCCTTGTAAATTGCAAGATTGCCCGATTGCAAACTTGCAAAATCATCTTACTCGTTACGAGAAAGAACTTCCGCAGCCGCAGGATTTGGTCGAGTTCGGATTCACAAACACGAAGCCCTGCTGCATCAGGGTCTCCTGGTAATCGAGAGTCATCCCGTGCAGATAAATAAAGGACTTAGGATCGACAAATACCCGCACATCTCCAAACTGAAACACCCGGTCGCGCTCGCGCGGTTGCGTATCGAACCGAATATTGTAAGTCAAGCCCGAGCATCCGCCGCCCTGCACGCCCAGACGAAGCCCGCCCTGCTCCGGCGAAACGTTTTCCTTCGCCATCGCCAGTCGAATCTTCTTGAGCGCGTTGTCGGTCACCTGAATGCCCTTGGCCGGGGCAGTCGGCACGGCTGGGTTGCTTGCCTGATCTTTGACTGCTTGGTCCATGATTAGTCCTAATCTCCCGTAGAGACGCGGCTTGCCGCGTCTTCTTTCGCAGCGAGAGACGGGGCAAGCCCCGTCTCTACAGAAACTAATCTACTGCGCTGCCTGCACTTCCGCCGGCTTCGCCGTTTCCTGTTTCTTCTTCCAGTCGCCGATCGCGGCTCGAATCGCGTCCTCGGCCAGAACCGAGCAGTGAATTTTCACCGGCGGCAAGGCCAGTTCCTTGACGATTTCGGTGTTCTTGATTTCGAGGGCCTGATCGACGGTCTTGCCCTTGACCCACTCCGTTGCCAGCGAAGAGGACGCAATCGCCGAGCCGCAGCCGAAGGTCTTGAACTTGGCGTCTTCGATGACGTTGGTTTGCGGATTCACCCTGATCTGCAGCTTCATCACGTCGCCGCACTCGGGCGCGCCCACCAGGCCGGTCCCCACGTCGGCTTCCTTTTTGTCCAACGAGCCCACGTTGCGTGGATGGTTGTAATGGTCGATCACTTTTTCGCTGTATGACATTTCTTGCTCCTCACGCTTTGGTTAGATTTCATTCACCAGCTTCGAGCCGCGAGCTACGAGCAATCGAAGCCATTCCCACTTCGATCGAACATGCTTTCTCGAAGCTCATGGCTCGAAGCTCGTAGCTTCTAATGCGCTTCCGCGGCCCACTTGACGCTCTTCAAGTCCACGCCCTCTTTCGCCATTTCGTAGAGCGGCGACAGTTCGCGCAGACGCAGCACGGTTTCGACGACGCGGTCGCCCACGTAATCGATTTCGGCCTCGGTGTTGAATCGCCCAATGCCGAAGCGGATCGAACTGTGCGCCAGATCGTCTCCGGTTCCGAGTGCCTTGAGTACATAAGACGGCTCCAGCGTTGCCGACGTACACGCCGACCCGCTCGAAACGGCGATATCGTTGATGCCCATCAGCAGCGACTCGCCTTCCACATAGGCAAAGCTGATGTTCAGATTGCCGGGCAGCCGGTGTTCCATGGAGCCATTGATATACACTTCGTCGAGCCGGCTCATGATGCTGTCTTTCAGCCGATTGCGCAGGCTCGTCATTTTGACGGATTCACGCGCCATCTCTTCCTGCGCGATCGCGCAAGCCTTGCCCAGGCCGGCGATGCCCGGAATGTTCAGCGTTCCCGAGCGCATTCCGCGCTCGTGCCCGCCGCCGTCAATCTGCGCCACCAACTGCACGCGCGGATTCCTGCGGCGCACATACAGCGCGCCCGCGCCTTTCGGCCCATACAGCTTGTGTCCGGTGATGGACACGAGATCGAGGTTCATCTGGTTGACGTCGATCGGAATTTTGCCGATCGCCTGCACCGCGTCGGAATGGAAGATCACGCCGCGCTCATGGCACAACTTGCCGATTTCCGCGATCGGTTGCAGCACGCCAATCTCGTTGTTGGCCGCCATGATGGTGACCAGGATCGTCTTGTCGTCCATGGCGCGCTTCAGGTCGTCGAGGTCGATCAATCCGTCCTTCTGTACCTGCAGATAGGTCACGCGGAAGCCGAGTTTCTCCAGATGCTTGCAGGTGTCGAGCACCGCCTTATGTTCCGTGGTCGCGGTGATGATGTGGTTGCCCTTCTCGCGGTACATCTCCGCCACGCCTTTGATGGCGAGATTGTCGCTTTCGGTGGCGCCGGAGGTGAAGACGATCTCTTTGGAAGTCGCGCCGATCAGTTTGGCGATGCGCTCACGCGAGAGCTCGACCGCTTCTTCCGCGATCCATCCAAAGGGGTGATTGCGGCTGGCGGCGTTGCCGAACTTCTCCATGAAGTAGGGCAGCATTTCTTCGAGGACGCGCGGATCCATGGGCGTGGTCGCGTGATTGTCCATGTAAATCGGCAGCTTGATCCCATCGGGGACAGCGCGCCGCTCGTCGTGACGCACCTCGTGACGTTCACCGTGATTGGCCGGGGCCATCGTCTTGCCATTCGTGCTCATGATCGCTCTTCTCCTTACAAAATCTTGACTAACTCCGCCGCCTTGGCGGTCGCCAGCGTGTCGGCATGTTTGCCGGCATATTTGTCAACATGGATGACCTCCGGCTCTTCCTTCATCTCGGAAATCATGATCCTCTTCAGCACCTGTTCGATGCTCTCGTTCACCTTGCGCAGCGGCTCGCGGATGGTGCAGCGATTGCTCTGGCCGCATTCGCCGCGCACGCTCACGCACGACGTAATGAAGAGCGGGCCGTCAATCGCCTTGATCACTTCGAACGCGGAAATCGTCTTCGGATCCCGCGTCAGCGTGTAGCCGCCGTTCATGCCATGCTGCGACCGGATCAAGCCGACCTTCGCCAGCCGTTGCAGGATCTTCGCCAGCGCTTCCTGCGGAATCCCGTAAGCCTCGGCCACGTCCTTGGCGGAGCACGCGCCCTGGTCGGCACGCTCGGCCAGATGCTTCATCGCCATGAGGCCGTAGTCCGCTTTTTTGGTGAGCTTGAGCATGGCGAAAAATACCGATCCAAATGCCGACCTATATGATCGGATTAAACTACGACTGTTTCGGTCGCAATTTAATCTTAACCCCGGTGGGGAGTTTGCGCAAGGGTTGTCAGGGGGTGGTCGAATTTCGTGATGGAATGGTAAGTTTCGGCAGGTAAACGGGTTAGGGGGAAAGGCCACAAGTGTATGCGAGAGAACTTGTTATTAGGCGACCCGGCGGTGCGAAGCACGGGAAAGTGGCTAACGACTGGATCAGTGTTTGATCGATCCCGTGGTTATGAGCACTGTGGTGATTTTACGCCAATTGATACGGGCGACCATATCGGTGTGCATCAAGGCCATGCGGGAAAGCCCGAAGCAATTGGCCTTGGCCGGGCAGAAGAGCTCTTCAGTCCAGACCGGAGGGAGCAGGTACCTGCTTACACCCCCATCCGCGCGTCCTGTAATCGAAAAGGTAAATGCCACCGTAAACGTCGTAGCTGACGCAGACTTGAATACTCTTGAACTCTGAAAAACGGAATTTTACTGCCTGAAGCGGTTTCCCAGCACATCGCGCCGTTACTAAATGCGATCGATCTAGAGCAAGGTCGTTTATTTGTACTCGCTCTTTTCGTGGCCACTGAAAGGTGTCACCGTTGTCAATCCGCACAGATAGCTTACTCACTTCGCAGTACTTGCCAGGCCCAACGTACTTAGACCAACTATCCGGTACTGTAAAGATCGTGAGAGAGCCATATTCCTGTTTCAGGCTTTGTTGTGGCGGGAAGAGCGCCCAGAAGATGATTGCGATTGCAATGTGAGTCACCGCTGCCCCCTTTAGATGGCTCAGGTTTGTTCAAGCGTTTCGCGGACTATGCAACGATACTCTGAAACTTGAACCCGTGTCAGTGATTGGCGATGTCAGCCGATTAAACTCGCGAACAGAATCGCCAAGCCTGGCCCGTCTCAGCTTTGCGACCGGCGTTTCAGCCCCTTCAGCACCAGCCCGCAAATTTCGTCGGCAAAGCTCTCGTCCAGCTTGTCGTGGCGAATCAGAAAGCGCAGGTAGATGGGGCCGTAGAGCGAGTCGAGGATGAGGTCCAGATCACTGTCGGCGGGCAACTCGCCGCGGTCGATGCCGCGCTGCAAAGTCTGATACGCCTGCTTGCGCCGGGGCCACAAAAATCTGTCGCGAAAGGCCTGGATCAGCTCCGGGTCCGACTGCCCTCCGGCGATCAGTGCCGCCACGACCTTGCCGCGCTTGGAGCGCAGGATACGAATGAGCCGCCGCATCTGCAAGCTCATGTCTTTTTGTACGGAGCCAGTATTCGGGAAGCGCAGTTCGTCGTCGGCACTGGCGGAAAAAGCGTCGGCGACCAGGGCAGCTTTCGTTGGCCACCAACGATAGACAGTTGTTTTGCCGACATTGGCGTCGGCGGCGATGGCCTCAATGCTCAGTTCCGGGAAGCCGCCATCCTGCTTGAGCAGTTTCAAAGTGCTGCGCAGGATCGCCCGCCGCGACTCCTCGCTGCGAGGCCGCCCGGGCGCGCGCTTGCCGTTGCTTCCGTTGGCCCCATTGCTTTCGTTCCGGGCGCCGGCCATTCGAGCATCGGCGCTCCGGGGGCGATTTTGACTCATGGCTGAATTATAATATAATTTAATTCCGAAACGTACTGTTTTGAATCTAAGGTGGAAGATCGCAGACGAGTGTGGGACTGCGACTTTGGCAATACGGATTTCCGCCAGTATCGATTTCAGAGTTACGAGCTTTTGCCAGTCTTATGTGGATAGTCGCATTAGCGCTTCGGCGTCCTTACACGTTTGTGGTGATGGCACTGCTCATCATCATCCTTACGCCTATCACCATCCTGCGCACCCCGGTCGACATTTTCCCCGAGATCAACATTCCCGTGGTCAGCGTGGTGTGGAACTATGACGGGATGTCGCCGCAGGAGATGGCGGACCGGATCGTGACCAACTCCGAGCGCGGATTGACGGTCACGGTCAACGACATCGAACATCAGGAGTCGCAGTCGCTGAACGGAAAAGCCGTGATCAAGATCTTCTTCCGGCCTGGCGTCAACCTTTCCATGGCGGTGACGCAAGTGACGGCGATGTGCCAGACGGTGCTGCGCGGACTGCCTCCGGGAACAACGCCACCGCTGGTCGTGACCTACTCGGCCTCGACGACGCCGATTGTGCAATTGGGCTTGAGCAGCAAGACGCTGCCGGAACAGCAGGTGTTCGATCTGGGGCAGAATTTTCTGCGCAACCAATTGGCTACGGTCCAGGGCGCGGGAACTCCGTATCCTTACGGCGGCAAGCCGCGCCAAATACAGGTGGACCTCGATTCCGCCAAGCTCCAGGCCTATGGATTGGCGCCCATCGACATCGTCAATGCGGTGTCGGCGCAGAACTTGATTCTGCCGGCGGGTACGGCGAAGATCGGGCCGACCGAGTACTACGTGGAGATGAACGGCGCGCCGCAGACCGTCGCCGAACTGAACGACCTGCCGGTGAAGACCTCGAACTCGTCCACGCTTTACCTGCGGGACGTGGCGCATGTGCGCGACGGATTTGCGGTGCAAACCAACATCGTGCGGCAGGACGGCGCGCGCGGCGTGCTGATGGCGATCTATAAGCTGGGCGGATCTTCCACGCTGGCCGTCGTCGATGGCATAAAGGCGATGGTGCCGCAGGCGGCACAGTCTCTGCCGCGCGATCTTAGCATCAAGGCCCTGTTCGATCAGTCGCTTTTCGTGCGCGCGTCGATTCAGGGAGTGGTGCGGGAAGGCCTGATCGCCGCCTGTCTTACCGCCGTAATGATTCTGGTTTTCCTGGGCGATTGGCGTCCGACGGTGATCATAGCGGTCTCGATCCCCTTGTCCATTTTCGTCTCCGTGATTCTGCTGGGCGCGCTCGGCGAGACCATCAACATTATGACACTGGGAGGGCTGGCGCTTGCCGTGGGCATTCTGGTGGACGATGCGACGGTGACGATCGAGAACATCGAGCGCCACTTGGCCATGGGCAAGGAGTTGAAGCAGGCCATCCTCGATGGCGCGCAACAAATTGCGGTGCCCGCGTTCGTCTCGACGCTGAGCATCTGCATTGTGTTTGTGCCCATGTTCTTTCTGGCCGGCGTGGCGAAGTTTCTTTTCGTTCCCATGGCGGAAGCGGTGTGCTTTGCCATGCTGGCGTCGTACCTGTTGTCGCGGACCTTGATCCCGACGATGGCGATGTTTATCATGCGCGGACATGAGCATCGCGCCGCCGAGCCGAAAAACTTCCTAGGAAAATCCCAGCGCGGATTCGAGCGCTGGTTTGAAAGGTCCCGCGGCGACTATCGGCAACTGCTGGAAACCACGCTCGAACACCGGAAATTATTTTCCCTCGGTTTTGCGGCTTTCTGTTTTCTGTCGCTGGGGCTGGTGTTCTTTCTGGGACGGGATTTTTTCCCGCAAGTGGATGCGGGCCTGATTCGTTTGCACGTCCGCGCCCGGCCCGGCCTGCGCGTGGAAGAGACCGCGCGTCTGTGCGATGACGTGGAGCGCGTGCTGCGCAGCGAGATTCCGAAGGAAGAGTTGGAAACGGTGCTGGACAATGTCGGCGTTCCCTACTCGGGCTTGAATCTTTCCTACAGCAGTTCGGGCGTGATTGGGACGGGTGACGCGGAGATTTTGATTGCGCTGAATCCGGAACACCATCATGCGACGGCGCAGTATGTGCGCAGGTTGCGCCGCGAACTCCCATCGCGTTTTCCGGGCGTGGAGTTCTTCTTCCAGCCCGCCGATATCGTGTCGCAAATTCTCAATTTTGGCTTGCCCGCGCCGGTCGACATCCAGATCGTGGGCGCCGATATGCGCGGGAACTACGACATCGGACAGAAGATCGCGAATCAGTTGCGCCAGATTCCCGGCACGGCCGACGTGCATGTGCAACAGATGATGGGTTTGCCCACCCTTCACCTCGACATGGACCGCACGCGCATCAACCAGGTCGGACTGAATGCCCAACAAGTCGCCCAGAGCGTGCTGATCAGCTTGAGTGGAAGCTTTCAGACGGCCCCCAATTTCTGGCTTAATCCAAAGAACGGCGTGAGTTATAACGTCGCCATCCAGACGCCGCAGTATCACATGACGTCGTTGCAGGACTTGATGAACACGCCGGTGACAGGCGCGGGTGCGCAGCCGCAAGTGCTTGGCAATCTGGCGCAACTCACGCCTGTGGCGCGTCCCGCCGTGGTCAACCATTACAACGTGCAACCGGTCATCGATGTGTATGCCAGCACGCAGGGGCGCGATTTGGGCGGGGTCGCGTCGGACATTATGAAGGCGCTCAAGCCATTTCAGGACCATCTGCCGCGCGGAACACAAATCGTGGTGCGCGGGCAGGTTGAGACCATGCAGTCGTCTTTCTTCGGCCTGGGCGTTGGCCTTCTGGGAGCGATCGTGCTCGTGTATTTGCTGATCGTGGTCAACTTTCAGTCGTGGCTCGATCCTTTTATCATCATTACAGCGTTGCCGGGAGCGCTGGCGGGAATCTGCTGGTTCCTGCTGATTACGCGCACCACGCTTAGCGTTCCGTCGCTGACCGGCGCGGTCATGTGCATGGGGGTGGCGACCGCGAATTCCATTCTGCTGGTTTCGTTTGCTCGCGAGCGCATAAACGCGGGAGTGCCTGCGCGGCAAGCGGTTCTCGAAGCGGGCTACACGCGCATACGGCCGGTCATCATGACGGCCCTGGCCATGATTATCGGCATGGTGCCGATGGCGCTGGGCTTTGGAGAAGGCGGCGAGCAGAACGCGCCGCTGGGACGCGCCGTGATTGGCGGCCTCCTCTTTGCAACCGTCGCCACATTATTTTTCGTGCCCAGTGTGTTCACGATTATTCATGGCCGCCGCGAGGCACAGCAGCAAAGGGAACAGAAGTAGACCGCTGGTAAAGCAGGGAAGCACAGAAGCGGAAAATTTGTTGGAGACGTCATTATGTCAGTACAACCGCCGCCAGAACCCATCGAGCCGAACGAGACGGAGGCCGTGCGCCCAGACGACTATCGGCCTTCCAATCAAGGCCCCGCTCCGGCAAGCCGGGGAAAGCTGCTGATGGGCGCTGCTCTGCTCGTGCTCATCACGGCCGGGGCCGTCACTTTTCTGAATAAGAAAAGCGAAACCGACGCGCTGGCCAAAGAAACCGAGGCCTCTTCGATTCCGATCGTCGCCGTCGTACAACCGCAATCCGCGGGCGGAACGGACGAGCTGGTGTTGCCCGGAAATTTGCAGGCTTTTGAAGAGTCTCCCATCTTTGCCCGCACCAACGGCTACCTTCTGCGCTGGTACAAGGACATTGGCAGCAAGATCCAGAAGGGCGAACTGCTGGCGGCGATTGATACTCCGGAAGTCGATCAGGAACTCTCGCAGGCCAAAGCCAGCCGCGAGCAGATCAAGGCGGCGCTGGAGTTGGCGAAGATCTCCGCCGACCGCTGGGCGAACCTGCGCAAGTCCGACTCGGTTTCGCAGCAGGAAGCCGACCAGCAGGCAAGCGGCTACCAGCAGGCGCTGGCCAATCTTGCCGCAGCCGACGCGAATGTTCGCCGCCTTGAAGAACTCGAATCTTTCAAGAACGTATACGCGCCCTTCTCCGGCGTGCTGACCAAGCGCAACGTCGATCCGGGTGCGCTCATCAATTCCGGCGCGCAGGCGGCGGGCAAAGAGTTGTTCGATGTCGCGCGCGTCGATCCGCTTCGCGTTTACGTCAGTGTTCCGCAGGCGTATGCGCCTTCCATGAAAGCCGGGATGAAGGCCAGCGTCACGCTGCAGGAATTTCCCGGGCAGAAATTCCTGGGAACCGTGGCTCGCACCGCCGATGCCATCGATCCCGCAACGCGCACTTTGAATACAGAGGTGGATGTTCCTAACAAGGACGGCAAGCTGCTGCCAGGTTCGTTCGGCCAGGTTCATTTTGCGACCGGAACTTCGGTTCCGCGGATCACGGTTCCTGTAAACGCCATGCTGTTCCGTGCCGAGGGCCCGCAGGTCGCGGTCGTTGATAAGGACGACAAGGTGCATTTGCGTCCCATCGCCATTGGCCGCGACTTTGGCGCGACGCTCGAAATTCTCGGCGGGCTGGACCTAACCGACCAAGTCGTCATAAATCCGTCCGACTCGCTCGAGGAGGGGCAGCAAGTACACATCGCCAAGCCCAGCGCAGGAGATACCCACCAGTGAAATTAAGCTACGAGCTACGAGCTTCGAGCTGCGAACTTCGAGCTAGTAGCAAACCGAAATTTCGCCATGGAGGCACCCTCCGTAGTGGGTTTTGCGTCTTGCTGGCCGCCGTGTTGGTCGCGGTCTGTACCGTGGGCTGCACCGTCGGGCCGCGATATAAGCGCCCCGCCGCGCAGGTTCCCGATACGTGGAAAGGCCAGGGGCCGTGGCAGACCTCTGCTCCGAAAGACGCAATTCCCAAGGGCGCATGGTGGCAGATATTTCATGACGAGGAACTCGGCCGGCTGGAGCA
>JBEKQG010000064.1:0-16060 GCA_049519955.1 Terriglobales bacterium | reverse complement strand
GCGGTGAGGGTGAAAGTGGGGCCACCGTGCGTTGCCGAGCTCGGCGAGATTGAGGTCAGCGTCGGCGCCGGATTGTCGACCACGAAGTTCGAAGCCGCGGATGTGCCGCCTCCGGGCGCCGGGCTCGTGACCGTGACTTTGAACGTTCCGGCCTTGGCAATGTCGGCGGCGTTGATGGTGGCCTGAATCTCGATATCGCTCACAAACGTCGTGGTGCGAGGAGATCCCGCCCAGTTCACCACCGAGGCGCTGACAAAGCCCGTGCCATTCACGGTGAGCGTGAACCCGGCGCCGCCCGCGATCGCGCTGCTCGGCGCGAGCGACGTGATGACCGGCTTGGGATTCGACGCCGGTTTGGGCGTGAACTTTACGGCGCTTTTCAATGTGCCGGAAGGTTCGGCGACGGTCACATAGCCTACGGTCGCACCGACAGGGATTGTCACTTCCAGATAAGTATCGGAGACCACGGTGAAGCTGGCCGCCGTGCCATTGAATTCAACCGCGGTTGCCGTCGAGAATCCCTGGCCAAAAATACCCAGTGTGGAATTGATGGGGCCCAGCGGGAATTGCAAGATGATATACGGCTTCAGCCCGGTGTTCAGGCTGTAGAAGACGCCGCGGTCAACCGGGTTCCCATCGTAATCGCCGCCCTGCATGGTCGTCCCGTAGAATGTTCCGTTCGGGTGTAACACCATCGGCGAACTTAGCAGGCATCCGTCTGCCCCCAGGTACATGCTGCAGCCCCCGGGCAGGAGATTGAACAGATCGGTGTAAACGCCTTTGGTCGTGATCTTGAACAGGCTCTCGGGGCCGTAGCCACCGCCGGCAATGTCCGCAGACGGCGAATAGAAGTTGCCGTCCGTAGCCAGAGTCAGGGGGAAGTTGGGAACGGCTGCGTTATCCACCGATTGATTGAAGTTGTGCAGGATATTGACCTTCTTGCCGGCCAACTGGAAGATCGTTCCATCGCTGTAAGTGCCGCCGTAGAAAGTCGTGCCATAGAACTTCCCGTCGGCTCCCTGGGTCACGCCCGCCACAGGGAGATAAGGGCCAGTGTTGGGAAAGCTGTAGAGCAAGGTGACTTTGCCCTTGGGTGTGATCTCGTAAATCGTGCCGCCGTTATAGTCATCGGGGTATCCACCGGCTTGGCTTGTGCCATAGAAGTTGCCATTGGCTCCGAGCGTGAGAGGCCCGCTCGGCTCGCCGGGTTCATTTGCCGGGTAGCCTTGGAAGACGTGGAGTGTGGTGAACTTGCCGGCTGGCGTGATCTGAAAGAAAGTTCCCCAGGTAGTGGTGTACCCGGAACCATACGTTGTGCCGTAGAAATTTCCGTCCGTGCCTAACGTCAAAGGACTGGGAGAATACGTGTTCTCAACGTATGGGAAGGAATACAGAATGGTGAATCCATCCTGCCCCTGGCTGGGATCATACTTGAAAATGATACCGCCGTTATCGATCCAGCCGTTCCACATCGCACATGTGCCGTAAAGAAGTCCGTCGCTGCCCAGCGTCAGGCCGCTGTAGCACACGCTTCCATTAGGGGAGGTCCCGGCCGCCCAAAGCAGCGTCTCCGTGCCCTCCGGCGTGATCCGGTAGATCTCAGAGATATTCTGGTTTATGGTGCCGTAGAAATTGCCATCCCGCCCAAGGGCCAGTTGGCCATTGGGACCATTTTGCGTGCTATCCACCGCTCCGAAGGCGTAGAGCGGGGTGTAGGTTTGCGCCTGCGCCGGACGAGCCATCCCGGCCAATAGCACCACAGCGGCGAGCATGGTAAGCGCGATTGCGGCCATGCCCAAATGCTTCATTTGCCGATAGATTGAGTTCATATCAAGTCTCCTGGGAACCACACTGCATAACGTCTTTCTTGGAAGGCTCCTGTCTTTCGGTATCCGCCCGACTGTGCTCCTAAAGACGTGCGGCGGTCAATAGTCTGGAGATAACGCCTGTGCAACGCGTGGGCAACGCGATAACACCCGTGATTACATAATGTTAGGGAGGGTTATTCTCCGGCGCTGGGACTGGCGAGACCGGCACGAAAGTGGTAGTTCAAGGAGCTCCTTCCGGGTGTTAAAATAATCCTCTCCCCCGCAAGTGCGCCGTTCTATGCCCTCTACACGCGCGTCTCCGACCGTTGTTAGCTTTGGCGTGTTCGAGGCCGACCTGCGTGCCGGTGAACTGCGCCGGAGCGGGGTCAAGGTCCGGATTCAGGACCTGCCGTTTCGCACCCTGGCCGTTCTGCTGAGTCGTCCCAACGACGTCGTCACTCGCGAGGAGTTACGCCAGGCGCTTTGGCCGGGTGATGTCTTTGTGGATTTCGACCGCGGCATCAGCACTGCCATCAAACGCCTGCGCGATGCCCTGGGCGATTCCGCCGACAACCCGATCTTCGTCGAGACCATTGAACGCCGCGGCTATCGCTGGATCGCCCCCGTACAAGGCCCGGAACTTCTCGCCGAAGAGGTGGTGCCGTCCAACGGAGTGTCTGCCAGTCAGGTTGTCCCGCCACCTCCGGCACATGCCTCGCCGCGCTGGGGATTCATCCTCGCGCTACCGGTTTTGGCGCTGCTGTTTGCGGTGTGGATTTTCCGGCCCGACTATCGCTCGGCGAAGGCCGGACCGAAACCCCCGCCAACCGCTGCTTCGTCCAGCGCAGGCTTGCCGGTGCGCGCCGCCAACCGCGAAGCCGAGGAGTTTTACCTCAAAGGCCGTTACTACTGGGAGAAGCGGACTCCCGACAGCCTGAACAAAGCGGTTGATTCGTTCATGCAGTCCATCGTCCACGATCCCGGCTACGCGCCCGCCTATGTCGGACTCGCCGATTGCTACAACCTGTTGCGCGAATACACGGCGATGCCTGCCTCCGAGGCCTACCCGCGCGCCTTTGCCGCCGCCAAGAAAGCGGTCGAGCTCGACCCCCAATCTTCCGAAGCGCACGCCTCGCTGGCCTTTGCTTCCTTCTTCGGGATGTTGGACGCCGCCACCGCCGACCGGGAATTCCGGCGCGCGCTGGAACTGAATCCCTCGAACTCCATCGCCCATCACTGGTACGCGACGTACCTCGAGTGCCTTCGCCGTTACCCCGAGTCGTTGGCGGAAATCGACCGCGCCCAGGCGCTCGAACCCGCTTCCAAGTCCATCCTGGCCGATAAGGGCAACATTCTTTTCAACGCCGGCCGCAAACAGGACGCCATCGCCCTGCTCAAGCAGATGGAAGAAAACGAGCCCGACTTTGTTTCTCCCCACCGCTACCTGAGAGAAATTTACCTGCTGACGGCGGACTATCCCAATTACCTTGTTGAAGCCCGAAGCGAAGCCCTTCTGGTGCACGACAGCTCAGCTCTTGCCGTCGTGGAAGCGACCGAAAAGGGGTTTGCCACTGGCGGCGGAAAAGACCTGCTGGCGACCCTTCTCCAGCAACAAACCAAGCTCTATCAGCGCGGATTGTTGTCGCCCTACTTCCTCGCCGTGACCTGCTCACTGCAGGGGAACCAGCCGGAGGCTCTGCGTTACCTGAAGACCGCCTACGATCAGCGCGCCGACGGCGTGGCCGAATTAGAAACCGATCGTGCTTTCGACAACCTGCACAACGAGCCCGCCTTCCGGCAGTTACTCGCCGACGTTGGCCTACCGCCGCTTTCGCAAGAGAGCCCTCGCTAAATCGGCGCCGCCGTTTTTCTTCCTGAGGAACCTCTGTTCCTCGTCGTCAACTGCCGCAATCGGGCAATCGCACGAACTGCCTTCGCCGCAAACTCCCGCGAGCTGCTCACGACCGCTGCCCGCTACTCCATCCGGTATTCAATCTTGCTTTCCCGGCGCGCGCGGTGCGCTCTTCAAGGGCTACGACGTGGATGTCGATCAAACCTGCCGCGATTACAAAACATTCCACACGGCTACCAAGATTACGGTGATGGGGGAAGAGACTCGCGAGCAATGATGGGCGAGTGATGGGCTCTGGATCGCTAGGTGTCACTGGAGTTTGTCGATCTATGCCGACGGTGAACGGGGTACCGTTCTGGGGCGCGTGCTCCAATCTGACGCCTATTCCCGCTTGAATGGCGCTTCCAGGCGCTCCTGGACCAACTTCTGGTCGACCTGCAATTTATATTGATCGTGCCGGAAGACTTCCTGGGATCCCGTGGCTTGCGCTGCCTTGTACGCTTCGATTGCGGAATCGCGTTGCCCCATCAGGTCGAGCAGTTGGCCCTGCCAGACCAAGGCCATGAACTGATAATCCTTGTCCGTCGTCGTTTCGACCGCTTTCTTGAAACATTCGAGCGCCTCCGGATAATGCTTCGCGTCATACAGCATCAACCCCAGGCGACGCCATGGACGCGATGTGCTGACATGAAGCTCCCGCGCGCGCGGCATCAGCCTGAGCGCGTCTTCTCCCGAATCAGTGAGCTTCATGCGAATGATCTTGCGCTCCAAGTCGGCCGCCGAGAGCTGTGGCTCGGAATCGAGCATCCAGAGGCTGTTCCCCGGATCGAGTTTGACCTCTTTGAGCGGTGATTTGCTCTCGAAACCAAATAGGTTCACAGCGGCGAGCCGGTCGGTGCTTTGAGTCTGTTGAGTGGTGTCTGAGAAAGTCGCAACCACGGGCACGCGCGCGAGTCGCGTACCCTTTGAGACGACCTCCACGTCCGAGTGCCATCCGCTCGCAGTCTGCGTCGATTCGTGCCTGGTAATGCGATAAGAAGCGTACTCGTTGGTTCGCGCCCAACTCTCGAAAAACCAACCGAGGTCCTCGCCACTCTCTTCTTCGCAGATCCTCTCGAAATCGTGCCAACTCATCCGGCGGCCATGGAACTCACGCAGACAGCGGCGATAGGCACGGTCAAAAGCCGAGACTCCAATGGTCGATTCCAGTGCATCCATCATGGCGCTGCTCTTGCCATGCTGCACAACGTTGTTGAAGTCCCAGTCGATAATTTCCTGCTGATCGGAGGTAAGATCCATCGAGGTATCCAGGCCATCCTTCATACCGTCAATGTAGTCTGTCGGAAGATTGCCGATCGGTTCCATGATGCCCCGCGCGCGCCGGTACTCCCGATCCGCAGAGATGCCCAAACCGATCATCAACCAATCGAGGTCGTCTTCTCCTTGAGCGAGCACGTGTTGCGACCAATACATGTGGCCGATCTCGTGGGCCGTGATCCAGCGGAAGTGGGCTACGGGCTTTTTCTCCATTTGCTCTTGGCCGTGTATCGCGACCATTGCAGTGCCGGCCGGATATCCGCCGGCTGGATAATCCATGCCGGGAATAATCGTCAATGAGCGGTGCGGGTAGAACCCAAATCGTTCGCGATAAAAGCCAATCACATCGACTGCGGTCTGAAGCACCAATTGGGCGCACTTCGCGCCCGCCGCAGTGTGGACGGCTGTCACTTGCACGTCGCCTGCCTGTGCATATTCGACGGCATATTCTTTCTCATTGAATATCCAGGCAGCGAAGTCGCGCATGTCCTTGCCGTTCCAAACGTCTGATGCGGTGTCCAGGACCCCGCTCGTCACCGCGCCCCAACCTGGAGGAACTGTTATGCGCACGGCATAGTCATCGTGCGTGCCGAAGCCCCACCATAGCTGGGGATACCAGTCGTGCCAGAGGAGGCCGCGCTCCTTGTTGAACTCGGTTTCGTACGAATTGCGGAACTCCAACTTCAGTTCGAGGTCCGCCCCCGGCCTCAATGGATCCGGCAATTGCAGCAACAGCGGCGCGCCGACATCGTTCTGGCCGGGAGGGAGCAGCAGAACTGCCGGCTTGCCATTCGCGACCGCGCTCAAGGTTTTCTTCGGGCCTACGCTCCATGCAAGAGCCAGCCTCTCGATGGGACGCGGTGTGGTGTTCCGGAAGGTAATGGTCTCGCTGCCTTTCAACAGCGCGGTGGTTGGGTCGAACGTGCACTCGATCCGGTATTGCGCGCGCGGCGGCAGAACCGGAGACCAGAATCCGCTCTGTGCCCCGAACGCGCTAAACGAGGTGCAGAGGATAAATACGAGTAATAAGTTTCGCATGTGTCTATCCCAGCCCCGAGCCTTAGATGAATGAGCCATAGTCCACCAAAGGCTGAAACCGGAATTGTTGTCTAAATCAGGCATAAGATCCTTTGTCTTCGGCGCTAACTCCGCGGAGTATCGTCTCGTTACTCCATCCGATATTCGATCTTGATTCCCCGGCGCGCGATTTCTTCCAAGAAGGCCTCGGCGGGAATGTCGCGCTCCTGCAATACTGCGCCGCGCTTTCCGACCGTGCCCATGCACATCATCTGCAGGACGATCGAGGCCGGGAAAGCGGTGGTGCGCATCATGGCGCTCATGTCGCTCTTCGCATCGTAGTGGTCGACCATGGTGAAGCTGGCCACTCGGCCCTTGAAATTCCCGCCGGAGGCTTTGACGGCTTCGTGGGCCTCGATGCGCAGGATGCAGACGTCCGGGCCTGTGCCGGCGAATTTCTTCTCGAACAGTTTTGCCATGACGGCGCGCGGCGCCACTTCCAATTTGCCAATGTGCATCTTCTCGCTCGAAAACAGGCCCAGGTCCTTCAATCCGCAGAGCAGATTGTAGTGGCCCGGATACCGCAGAGTCTTCTCGAAACACTCGCCGACCCGCCCCTTGAAGGTCTCGGGCAGGGTGGAAGTTCCGCCGGAAGTCTGAAAGGCCACGAGTGGCGCGAAGCCGTCGCAGTGGAATTCTTCGGGCTCGGTGAGCGACTCGATGGTAGCCAGCTTGCCGTCGCGCAGAATGCACGCCGGTTCCACGTATTCGTTGATCAGTCCTTCGACGGAAAACACGAGCTGGTATTGAAACGGAGGCATCGGCTTTTCCGGCAGCCCGCCCACGTAGATCTTGAGCGCATCGGCGCGGCCGTCGAGGCGGCGGATCAGTTCTCCACCGAGAATCGAGGCCATGCCGGGGGAGAGGCCGCAATCGGGAGCCAATGCGATGCCTTTCTTCTCCGCGCGCTTGGCGAGCGCGAGTTCCTGGCGCACGACGGTGTTGTTGCCGCCGAGATCGGCGAAATGGCATCCGGCGCTGATGGCGGCCTTTGCCAGACCGAAATTGAAAAAGTAGGGAACGGCGGAGAGCGCGCCGTCGTGGCCCTTCATGAGGCGGGCGGCTTGTTTCTCTTTGGAGGCGTCGAGCGCGGCGGCGCGGACTTTCTTTCCGCCTGCGATGCGGTTGACGCGGGCAGCGGCTCTTTTCGCGCGCTTCAGATCGCTGTCGGCGAGAGTGACGGACGCGACGTGGTTCTGAATGGCCATATCGTAGGCGGCCGCTGAACCCATCATGCCGGAACCAATTACGAGTAGTTTCATTGAGTGCTCCTCGGGTGAAGGCATCTGCCTTGGCTGCGTAGATGCGAAAACAGATCAGTCTACAGGAAATTGTCCCAACGAGAAGTGCCGGGGCCCATGCCGCGCGGAACTGGGAAAGTCGAGTGGAAAGCGGACGAAAATCACGCCGATTTTCAGGTTGGGCGCACGAAGCGACTTGCCGTCCTCTCAATGACTTGCGCGTCCGTGCCAGTACTTCCGTACCGTCTCTAGTACCTTGGTTACTCGATCTCCAGTGCCCGGTGCCTGATTCGGGTGAAGACTACTGCATATAGTGGTCTCGACGCATAGAAACACAATCCATAGAGAATAATTGCAACCCCACATTTTTCCGATTCCAGAAAAACCCCATAAAACCCAACAAAACCGGGAAATTCACCGCGAGAGGCCCGCCCTTGCGGTTGAGATATGCTCGGGACACCAAAATACACTCGACGCGTTTGCATCGAGGCTTTGGTTCTCCCAATGGGCTCGGTGCTGGCGGGTAGAAAAGACGGGGCTGGAAGCTGGATTCGGTGGAAAAGGGAAACGCAATGGCCGACTCGCGAGAAGTGATGAACATTCGCCAGGCTTCGCAGTATCTGGGAGTGAGTTCGGATACGCTGTACAAGTACGTGAACGAGCGGAAAATTCCGGCGTTCAAGTTGGGCAATCGCTGGCGCTTCAAGAAATCGACGCTCGATCAGTGGATGGAAGAGATGTCGATGGAACTGGAACCGCAGGACAAAAAGAAAATCAAGGCAGCGGGAACCGCTGCCGGAACTTCGTAAGCGAACTCGGTACGCAAAGGTGGGCACATGTTTGGAGTGAGACTGAAGACGATCGTGGGTCTGGATGTGGGTTCCTCGAGCATCAAGGCGGTCGAGCTCAGGAAGACACGCACGGGAATCGAAGTGGCGCACCTCGGCGTCGAGCCGATTGCGCCCGACATCGTGGTCGACTCCATGATTGTGGACTCGGGCACGGTTTCGGCGGCCATCACCAAGCTGTTCGCGGACACTGCGATCACCTCGAAGGCGGTGGCCACGGCGGTCAGCGGACACTCGGTGATCGTGAAAAAAATCTCGTTGCCCTCGATGAGCGATCAGGAACTGGCCGACACCATCCAGAAGGAGGCTGCCGGACACATTCCGTTCGATCTGGCGGATGTGAACCTGGACTACCAGATTCTTTCCGACGACGCGACCAGCCCGCAGATGGACGTGCTGCTGGTGGCCGTGAAGAAGGACAAGATTCTGAACTACACCAACGTACTCTCGATGGCCGGCAAAACTCCGGCTATTGTGGATATCGATGCGCTGGCCTTGCAGAACTGCTACGAGTTCAACTACGAGCCCGCGCCGACGCAAGTGGTGGCGCTGCTCAACCTGGGCGCGAGCGTGATGAACATCAACATCGTCAAGGGCACGACCCCTCTGTTCCCGCGCGACGTTTCGGTGGGCGGCCATCAGTACACCGATTCGCTGCAGAAGGAACTGGACCTGAGCTTCGACGACGCCGAGTCGCTCAAGCTCGGGCGCAAGGTGGGCACGGTGCAGGACGATGCCAAGACGCCGATCCTGCAGCAGGTCACGGAAATTATCGTGCTCGAAATTCAGAAGACGTTCGACTTCTTCCGCGCCAGCGCCGCCGGCGAGCACATCGAGAAGATCTATCTGGCCGGCGGCTCGGCCAAGGTCCCCGGCCTGGTGGAAGCTCTGCGCCAGGAGTTCTCGATGCCGGTCGAATTGTTCAATCCGTTCCAGAAAGTGTCGCCTCCGATGGAAGGCGCCGGGGCGGCGCTGGTCGAACAGAACGCCGGCCAGTTGGCAGTGGCCGTGGGCTTGGCCCTGAGGAGCTTTGAAAAGCTATGATCCGAATCAACCTGCTGGGCTCTCCGAAACCGAAAACCAAAAAAGCCCCCGTCTTTACCATGCCGAGCGTGGAATTCGGCAACTTGGGCGGGCCGCTCATCCAGGTGGCAGCCGTGCTCCTGATTGCCGGCGCCGTCAATGCCGGCTACTGGTACAAGCTTGACCGGGAAAAGAAAACGATCGAGGTGCAAACCCGGGTTGCGGAACAGAAAAACCGCGAACTGGCCGATATCAAGGTGCGCTACCTCGAACGGCAGCGCCAGGCCGACGCCTACAAGCGGCGGGTGGATGTGATCGACCAGTTGCGCAGCGACCAAAGTGGCCCGGTCCCGCTCCTCACCATGATTGCCAATACCGTCAACGGCACCGAGGAAGTCTGGCTCAACAGCATGTTGGATCAGGGCCCGAGCGTGGCCATTGACGGTACCGCGTTGAGCAGCGATGCCGTGGCCAATTTGATTTCCAACCTGCAGAAGACCGGTTTCTTCCGCAATATCGAGATCAAGGAAACTTATCAGGACGCAGGGGTGACGGACATGCAAGCGTTCCAGTTCACACTGACCTGCGAAAAGGCGAAGTCGTAAAGGCGGAACCGACTATGAATCTTGGCGAAATGACAGGGGTAAAGCTGCTGGGAGTGCTGATCTTGGTTGCCGTCGTGGCCACGGGCGCTCTCTTTTTCACGGTTTTCAAGTCGCAGCGCGATCAAAACGATGCGGCGCGCGTCAAGTTGCAGGCCAAACAGCGCGAGAACATGGAACTCGAAGCCTACCGGCCGAAACTGGCCGACATCGAACGCCAGCTCGCCAGCTTGAAGCAGCAGCTCGAAATCGAGCGGCGCATCGTGCCCGACGAAAAGGAAGTGGACAATTTCATGCGCCTGGTGAGCGGAGAAGCCCGCAAGTCGGGTGTGGAAGTCCGCCGCTATACGTCGCGTCCCTTCGTCGCGAGAGACTTCTACACCGAAGTGCCCTTCGAGGTCGAACTTGACGGGCCGTACTACTCGATGCTCGGGTTCTTCGACCGGCTGGGCAAGGTGGAGCGCATCGTCAACGTCTCCAACCTGCAGTTGGCCTCGACGAAAAGAACGGGCGATGCCAAGGTAAAACATACCTACCAGTACGCGCCCAGTGAGAGTGTTGTGGCCACTTGCCTGACCACCACATATTTCAGTCATGAGCTGGATCCGGCGGCGCCGGTCGGCAAGCCCGGACCACCGCTGAAGAAATAGGAGAGAGACGATGAAGCCGGCGATGACGATTTTCGTTTGCGTACTGGCCGCGGGCCTGGCCTCAGCCCAGAGTCCCAGTGTTATGCACAACGCGCGCAGCACGATGAACACTGTGAGTACCCATGCCACGACCGCCTCGAACGAGGCAGCGGGCATTCACCAATCCGCCGCAGCCAGCGCCACGCACGCCCCGGCTCAGCCAAAAAGAGTGAGGGTGTTTTCGCCGGTGAAGTCGTCCACACCGCAGGCGGGCGCGAGTTCGGAGGGTGCGAAACACAGGGGCCGCATGCGGCGAGGTGGGGCGATCTTAGTCGAGCCAAGCACGGAGCCAGCGCCCACTGCGGCTGCCGAAGAAAGCGTGCCAGCGGCCGCTGGTGCCGCCGGCCACGGCGCTCCGCAAAGCGGGACCGGCGCGACCGCGCAAAACGAGCAGTCCATTGTTGCCGACAACAAGCTTGCCGCGAACGGCAGACGCGATCCTTTCCTCAGTCCGGTGGTGGCCCAGGTCGGCGGTTCGGGTTGCAGCACCGGCAAGAAGTGTCTGGAGATCGGGACCATCAACCTGCGCGGTGTGGTGCGCGCCGAAAACGGTTTCATTGCCGTCGTGAGCAACGGCATGAACAAAGCGTATTTCCTGCGGGAAAACGATCCGGTGTTCAACGGGTACGTGGTGAAAATCACGGGCGATTCCGTCGTTTTCCAGGAAACCCAGCAGGACCGGCTGGGCAAGTCCTTTACGCGGGAAGTGGTCAAGAAGATAACGGCTCCGGCAGCGTAGGCCCGGAGAGATAGAGATTTAAGACGAGAGCAAGACTACGAAGAAGCACATCGAGGCGATACGGCCTCGCATGGGGAGATAGGGAAATGCGAAAGCAACTGCTGGGTCTCTTGGTTCCGCTGCTAGCGTTCGTTCTGATCGCAGCCGCGGCTGACACGACGGGCAAGGGGGTGGCCGCGAGCGCTCGATTGCAGCGCATCAAGGTCGCCGACAGCCAGGACGGATTGCAGATCGAGTTCAAGGCCAGGGGCGCCGTGGCGCCCAAGGTGGCGACGCTCGATTCTCCGGCACGGATCGTCGTCGACTTTCCCAACACCGTGCTGGCCACCGCGCAGAACCGCATCGGCGTTGGCCGCGACGGCGTGAAAGACATTCGCGCCGGCATGGACGGGCAAGTTCCGCCGACCACGCACGTGGTCATTGATCTCGTCGGCAACGATCTCGCCGCTAGCCGCCAGCATGAATTCGTGGCGGGGCCCGACGGCAGCTTCACCCTCAAGATCCACGACGCCGGGCTCGCTCACCGCGAACCGGCGCCGGCCGCGAAACCGCTGGCTGCGGCAGCGGACACCGGGAAAGCGGCGGACTTCGCTTTCGTCGAACCCAAGTTTTCAGTCAAGGAAGCCAAGGCTGGCGCCGATGACGGCGGCAGCAAGGCCTCCGAGCCGGCCGCGAAGGCCCAGGAAGCGGCCAGCCGCTTTGCCGACAAGACGGCCTCGGAGCTGGTCTCGACCACTGCCAACGCCGCGCTCGGGCAAGCTGCCGCCAGTGCGCCGCCCGCCCCGCCCGCCATCCATCCCGCCGTGAACCTGGCCGCCGAACAGAAAGTCCAACTCGAACAGAAGCCGGCCGTGGGCGGCGCCAAGTACACTGGCGAGCCCATTTCGGTCAATCTCAAGGATGTGGACCTGAAAGACTTCTTCCGCCTGATTCACGAGATCAGCGGTCTGAACGTCGTACTCGATCCCGCGATCCACGGCAGTCTGACCATCGTGCTCGACGACGTGCCCTGGGACCAGGCGCTCGACATCGTGCTCAAGAACAACGATCTGTCCCGCCAACTGGACGGCAATGTGCTGCGCATCGCGACCATCGATACCTTGCGGAAGGAAGCCGAGAACCGGCGCTCCCAAATCGACGCCGAGGCGCTGGCGGTCGATAAAGTCACCATCACCCGCTACCTTAGCTATGCCCATTCCAAAGAGCTGCTCCTGCCGATCAAGAAATTCTTGAGTCAGCGGGGCGACGTGGTGGCCGACGAACGCACCAACTCGGTGATCGTCTCCGATATTCCGTCGGTGCTGCCGCAAATCGACCGCATCATTCAGCAAATGGATCGCAAGACCCAGGAAGTTGAAATCGAGGCCCGCGTCGTGGCCGCCACGCGCAGCTTCGCTCGCGACATCGGAACGCAGCTCGGGTTTGGCTGGGGCAATGGCACGACCAGCGTTGGCGGTGCCGGCGCCGTCGGAAGCACTCCCACGGCCGTCAACGGCCTGCCTACGTATTACGCCCAAAGCAGTGCCGGCTCGGGCACGATTCCGTTGTTCTCGAACCTGCCCGCCACCGGGGCGACCAGCGGATTTAACTTCACCACCGCCACCAAGAACATGCGGCTTGACCTGATCCTCACCATGGCCGAGTCGCGCGGCTTGCTGAAAGTCCTTTCCCGTCCGCGCGTGGTCACCCAAAACAACATTCAGGCGGTCGTGAAGCAAGGCGTGCAATTGCCGATCGAGAGCATGGCCACGCTGACCTCTCCGGCCACCATTACCTACGTCGCTGCTTTCCTGCGGCTCACGGTGACTCCGCAGATCACATCGGAAGGGACCATTTTCCTGAATGTGGATGTGGAGAATACGCTGCCCGACTTGGGCAACGTAATCAATGGCAACCCGGCCCTCATCACGCAGCAGGCGACCACCCAAGTGCTGGTGACCGATGGCGGCACCGTCGTGATTGGCGGTGTGATCCAGACGCAGAACTCGCTGAGCGTGTCGCAGGTGCCTTTGCTGGGAGACATTCCCTACCTGGGCAACCTCTTCAAGCATCGCACGGTGAGCACCACAACCCAGGAGCTCATTTTCTTTATCACTCCGCGCATCGTTCAGACCTAGGCGCGCGGTCAAGACAGCCACAGCCGCCGGCTTTCCCGGAGAACTTGCCGGGAGCCGGCGGCTCCGCTTTTAGCGGCGAGCCACGGGCTTCGAGCGTGAAGTCATGAATCCGTAGCTCGCAGCTCGAAGCTCGCAGCCGCCGTCCTGCTACACTCCTCCCATGGATTACGCCGCGCGCCTGCAAAGCCTTCGCTCCGGGCTCGAAGAGAGCGATCTGGACTCGCTGCTGGTGACGCATCTTCCGAATGTCCGCTATCTTTGCGGTTTTACCGGCAGCGCGGCGGCTTTGCTCGTCTCCGGTCGCAGCTCCATCCTCTTCACCGACGGGCGCTACCGCACCCAGGCAAAAGAAGAACTCAAGGGCGCGAACGCCGGTCATGCGAGCATTGTTATCGCGCGCAAGGCCCCGCTGATCGCGGCTGCGGAGTGGCTGGCGGCGCGGCGAAGAACTTTGACGGCGTCTTTTCATCCCATCAGAGTCGGTATCGAACCGGAGTCGCTCACCGCCGCCATGAGAGACCGCCTGGCGGCTGTGCTGAAAGGGAAGGCACGCCTGCGTTCTTCTCCGCCGCTGGTCGAGCGCGCCCGCATGGTGAAGGATGCTCACGAGATTGAGCGCATCCGGCGCGCTGTCGAGCTCGGAGCCCGTCTTTTCTCAATTGCTTGCCAGAAAATTCGGCCCGGCGTGACCGAGGTCGCCGTCGCCGCTGCCATGGAATACGAGGCCCGTTGCGCCGGCGCCGAAGGCATGTCGTTCCCGACCATCCTCGCTTCCGGAGCGCGCTCGGCGATGGTTCATGCCCGCGCCTCCCTCGCCCGCATTCCGCGGCGCGGGTTCGTGGTTTGCGACTTTGGTGTTATACTCGCCGGTTATTGTTCGGATCGCACGCGGACTGTGCACGTCGGGTGGCCGTCCCAAGAGGCGCGGCAGTTCTACCAGGCTGTGCTGGAAGCGCAGCAGGCCGCCATCGCGGCGGTTCGTCCCGGAGTGACCGCGGCCCAAGTGGATGCCGCTGCGCGCCGCGTGCTTCGCCAGAAGAAACTGGCGCGGTACTTCACCCATTCGACCGGGCATGGTTTAGGATTGGAGATACACGAGTCGCCCCGGTTGGCGGCCGGGCAAGCCCGCAAACTGGAACCGGGAATGGTCGTTACGATTGAGCCCGGCGCCTACGTTCCCGGCAAACGGGGTGTGCGCATCGAAGATGTGGTGGTCGTCACCGCTTCGGGTTGCGAAGTGCTGGCGCCCACGGACAAGGATCTGATTGTTATTTAGGCTGTAGAGACGCGGCTTGCCGCGTCTCCCGCAGCGGACGAGACGGGGTCGGCCGGGATGAGGCAAATCCCATCTCTACGGTGGAAACAATTGCGGCATCGGTAAGGCGGTGCCTGGATACGAAATCAAAACGGAACCCACCTCATACATGAATCAAAAAGAGCTGAAAGAACTGATCGAGTTTCTAATCGAAAAAGACATTGCCGAGTTTGAATTGGAGCGCGGCGACGTCAAGGTGAAGATCAAGCGCGCCTCCGACCCGGCGCCCGCGGCGTTGCCCGATTCGCGCTATGTCGCGGTCCATCCGGTCCCGGCCAGCGTTCCCGCTTCCGCGCCCGCCAAGGTCGAACTCGCCGCTGCGGCGGCCGTTCCTGAGCCGGAAGAGGATATGCATATTGTGAAGTCGCCGATCGTGGGTACTTTTTACGAGTCGCCCTCGCCCGGCTCGCCGCCCTTTGTCAAAGTCGGCGACCGCCTGGAAGTGGGCCAGGTGTTGTGCATTGTCGAAGCGATGAAGCTGATGAACGAAATCGAATGCGATGTGGCCGGTGAGTTGGTCAAAAGGCTCGTCGCCAACGGCCAGCCCATCGAATACGGCCAGGAACTGTTCGCCGTCCGGCCCGCGAAATAAGTTCTCAGCTCGCGGATCTCGGGGAAGTCCGGTGTTGTGCCGTCGCATGATTTTCCTGAGAACTGAGAGCTGACGGCTGAGAGCTTTCAAACCATGTTCAATAAGATTCTGGTAGCCAATCGCGGCGAGATCGCGCTGCGCGTGATATGCGCGTGCCGGGAGCTTGGCATCCGCTCGGTCGCCATCTACAGCGAGGCCGACCGCAATTCGCTCCACGTCCGTTTTGCCGACGAGGCGATTTGCATTGGCCCGCCGCAACTCGCCTTGAGCTATCTCAATATTCCCGGCGTCATCAGCGCCGCCGAAATCGCGAACGTGGACGCCATCCATCCCGGTTACGGCTTGCTTTCGGAAAACGCCAACTTCGCGGAGGTCTGCGAAAGCTGTCACATCAAGTTCATTGGACCCACCCCCGATGTCATCCGGCTCATGGGCGAGAAAGAAAAAGCGCGCGCCGCCATGAAGAAGCACGGCGTGCCTATCCTTGCGGGCTCGGACGGCGTGGTCGCCTCCGATGGAGAAGCCCGCGAGTGGGCGCGGCAAGTCGGCTTTCCGGTCATCCTCAAAGCCACGGCGGGAGGCGGCGGGCGCGGCATGCGCATAGTGCGCAACGAAGATGAGTTGCCCGGCCTGTACCGTCAGGCGCAGTCGGAGGCCGCGGCCGCCTTCGGCAATGGCGACCTTTACCTGGAACGCTATGTCGAGAACCCGCGCCACATCGAATTCCAGGTGCTGGGCGACGAGCACGGCAGCGTCGTCAGCCTGGGCGAACGCGAGTGCTCGATTCAGCGGCGCCACCAGAAGCTGATCGAAGAGTCGCCGTCGGTAAAGATGACTCCC
>JBEKQG010000063.1:0-16062 GCA_049519955.1 Terriglobales bacterium | reverse complement strand
GAGACGATCCGTTCCTTTTTGCCATCGGGGAATTCGGCCCGGAAGTCGTGGAACAACACGATCATGTCCCGCTCACCGGGGCGGAATGCCAGCTTCTCGTACATCAGATCGCCCATGGCATCCAAGGGGCTGATCCGCTCGGCGCCCAGCTTCCGGCTGGAGAACATACCCAGCCACTCCAGATTCAGGATCGGGTAAGACTCCTTCGGGATCCCCAGCTTCCTGGCCGTCGCCGCCGCCAAGTCCTCACTTTCCGAGGCACCCGCCAGCTTCCGCATCATGTCGGCATAGGTCTTCCCACGGGCATCGATTTCATCCAGCCCGAGGAGGCCCAGCTTGCCGAAGTTATACAGGCAATCGCACCAGCCCATGTTGCGCAGAGTACCGCGGAAAATCGTCTGGATGCCTTGCAGCCCGTAAACGTCGATGTAGCTGATCGAATCCCGATTGGGATAGGCTTCGTAGTCCCCCTGGCCCGGAACCGACATGAGATGCATCTCGCGAAAGAGGCGGTCGGAGGGGACCTCGACCTTACGGCCGTCCATCAGATACATCGCGCTGTTTCGTCCGGCCAGCAGGACGCCTCTGGGAGCCCAGGAGAATTTATAGCCAAACGGATTGTCGTTCGCTTCCGGCGCCGGCAGGCCGCCGCAATAAGACCTGAAGGAAACGATGCGCCCGCCGCGGGTACGGACACTATCGATGATCCGCATGGCCGACATGTGATCGATGCCGGGGTCGACGCCGATCTCGTTCAGAACTGTGACTCCCACTTTCTTCGCAGCGCCGTCCTGTTCCTGCATGGCAGCCGATACGTAGGAGGTTGTCACCATGTGCTTCCTGTTGGCGATGCAGTGCTTTGCCACCACCGGGTGGAACATATAGGGAAGGAGGCTGACCGCCAGGTCGCAGTCCTTTATCAACTGCGCCAGTACGGTCTCATCCTGAACGTTGAGAGCGAGCGCCTTTCCGTTTGGGTGACCTGCAATCATGGCTTCAGCCTTGCTTGCGGTCCGGCTCGCCATAGTGACCTGATAATCCTTTTCCAACAGATACCGCACCAACGGCCTGGCTACCAGCCCGGCCCCTAACACTAGAACACGTTTCATATTCAGCTCCTAAGATATGAGATTTCGGGAAGGTGCTCGGTAAGCCCTTCCGTATAGTTTCGAGGCCCATCCGCAGCTCACGGATGCGCATCCAGATGTTGCTGAATGTACTGATAGTCAGGCGTCAGACGCCCCTGATACACGATCACAGCCCGCTTTAAATAAGGCGGCAGATCGAGCCTTTCAAATGGAACCTGCCAGTCGGCGTTCACCATGGGGGCAATCATGTCCCGCAACACCGAACTGAAGTACTGGGACGATTCCCGCGGCATCTCGCACGGGAGATTGTCGACAGCCATGATAACCGGGCCACTCCCCTCCACACCGTCCCGAACAGAGTCCTGTTCCGGGAGGTAAACGTAGCAGGGATGGTCCGGTTCGGTGGCTCTTACGGTCAGTTCGACGCTTCCTTCAATGTCGCAGCTTATGTCGCCGATTACCTTGAGGCGCGGGGCACAACCCGGGAGGTAGTTCTTTGCGGCCCACTCGCGCGTCACCAGACGCGGATATCGAGGTTCCCAATAAATGCAATTCACCAGCACATCGAGGTGCGGCAGGTGCCTTTCAAAACATCCCTCGTATCGTTCCGGATGGGCATAATACTCTTGCAGGTTGAACGGCATGTTCTGTTCCTTGCGTTCGACCATGTCCTCCTCGCGGAACACGACTTTCACAGGCCGCGGGCCCGCGGCTGAGGACGCCGCGGTACTCAGGTCCGCAACTTTCACCTCCTCGGGGTTAAGGCAGTCCAACACTTCCTGCGCGCCCATCGATACATTACCATACCCGGAAAAGCCAAAGATCAACGGGCGTCCTCCCGCCTGATGCGCAATTTCGCCGCCCAGCGCGGTGATGTGCGCTTTTGCCTCAGTCAGGTCCCGATACTCGAAGGCCGGGTGCACCTGTGAAAGCGGCGTTGACACTCCAGACACAGCCAGCCGTTGCCCGAGGCAGCGCAACGTCTCGATCATTCCGGCATAGCCGGCATGGCGGCCGAAGAAAATCAGCCTTCTCCTTTGATCGTCTGTGATTCTTTCGTAGTCCACGAGGGAACAGCCCAGTTCCATCAAACGCCGAAGCATGGGCATGTTGTGCGATTGCCCCTTCGCCACGTGCGCGAAAAAGACGTAGGTCTTTCCCGGCAATAGCAAATGTGTCGGTATTTCCTTTACTGCAAGGATGACCGACGCAGGGCCAAGATCCTCATTCACCTCGACTCCAGCGGACCGGTATTCATCATCCGCGCAGATCCGCACCCGGGAGGGCTGGACAAGAACCCGCATCCCTCGCTTCGTTTGCAGGTCGGATGAATCAGACGGAACCAGCGGCACGCGACGTTCCCACTTGTTCTTGTCTTCCCTTCGAATTCCAATGATCGCACCCATAGCTAGACTTTTTCCTTTGCCAAAAAACTCAAATGTAAGCGTTGCAGTTGCGAAGAGAGCATTCCATCCCGAGGGCGGATTCCAAGAAAGGAGATCGCTTCCTGCGAGCTTCTCTCTCAGGGAATTCGCAGGCTCAGCCGAAACAGCCCTCGCCGGATTAGGTTCTTATCCGGGATTTCCTTTTGACCTCAAAAACTCTTTATTCTACACCCATCTCGCCTGTTCGCGACCTTGTGAAAATCGGGCTGGGGGTGGGTCGAAGTTTTCCAGAAGATAAGGACTGCTGCCGATAACACTCAGAGAGGTTCGGGCTCTGCCCGCACCGGCCAGGTCGGCACGGTCTTCATTCTTGTCGCTCTGGACGTGCACAAGTGTCTCGTCTGCGAACAATTCTTCACGCGGCGAGTTGAAGCCACTCGGAGGGAAAAGCACAGCTTCGGGGCCCGATCAGACTCTCGGGTCGCATCGTGCGTCACAAGACCCTTGATTTGATACCCTCAAAAAGATGACTCACGATTCCTCGACTCGGTCTAACCAATCATCGGGAAGCTGGGCGGGCTGATGCGCGAATTCTTCCAACTGCTCACCCGGAATCACAATTATCGCTTTGCCTGGACGGGCCAGATTGTCAGCGAAATTGGCGACCATTTTAATAATATCGCCGTGTTTGCGTTGGCCATGGCGCTCACCCATTCGGGCATGGTCGTTACCGGCGTGCTCTTGGCGCGTGCCATTCCAGCCGTCACGATGGGGCCACTCGCTGGTGTGCTGCTCGACCGGTTTGACCGCAAGCGGATCATGATTGCCAGCGATCTCATGCGTGCGCTGGTGGCGCTCGGCTTCATCCTCGCTGTGACGTCGCATCGCGTCTGGGTCCTTTATTTGTTCAGCGCGCTGCTCATGGTTGCCTCACCATTCTTCACTGCGGGGCGTTCTGCAATCCTGCCCACAATTGCCAGCCCGGATGAAATCACACCGCCAACTCGCTTACGCAGACCACTCAGTGGATGACGCTTACGGTTGGGACCTTTCTTGGAGCCACGGTGGTCGCCATAGGCTACAAATGGGCATTCGTTTTCAATGCCCTCTCGTTTGTTTTCTCCGCTTGGTGCATCTGGCACCTGCGCGCACCGGGTACGGCGGGCTTTCGTGCCAAGCGCAAGGTGTCGACCGAAGATGAGGTCATCCGTCCCTGGCACGAGTATCGCGAGGGTCTGCGCTACATGCGCTCCGTGCCGCTGGTGCTTGCCATCGCGTTGCTCTCGGTTGGTTGGGCCACTGGAGGCGGCGCTGCGCAGATTCTCTTTACGCTTTTTGGCGAAGTGGTCTTCAATCGGGGAGCCTCGGGGATTGGCATCATCTGGGGCTTCGCTGGACTGGGTCTGTTGCTCGGCGGGGCTTTCGCACACTGGCTCGGCAGACGACTCTCCTTCGATGCTTACAAGCTGACCGTCTTCATCGACTACATCGTGCACGGAGCCGCCTATATTCTCTTTAGCCGGGCACGGCGATTTGACACGGCTCTTCTTTTCATTTTTCTGTCGCGCGGCGGCACGGCCGTCAACTCGGTCCTGAACTACTCCTATCTCCTGCGCACGGTCGCCAATCGCTATCGAGGACGTGTCTTCGCCACCATAGAGACTTTCACTTGGACCATGATGTTGGTATCGATGATCGGTGCCGGCATTGCTTCCACACACTACAGCCCGCGCTTGATCGGCACGGTTGCAGGGCTGTTCAGTTCAACCACGGCGATCTTCTGGGGTTGGGCAAACTGGACTGGAAAGCTCCCCCTCCCCGATTTTGCCGGAAGCGGTCAACCGGAGGCGGAAGTTCATCCGGATCGCGCTGTGTAACTCGACCCCTGGCTCGCCGCAACTCGACCAATCACATGCGACAAACTGGCCAGAGATAGGTGTACAATGGTGTCGTTCTTGAACCGAAAACGAGATCCCGGGTTGACCGGTAACGTTTAAGAAAGGGAGTGACTTATGGCGATGCGTGAAGTATCCGCGGAAGAACTCGCGAAGCTGTTTCACCATTACGAGGCAGCTCTGTTTGAGGATTTCCATGGCCTGCGCAAGGAAGACACCTCGCTGGCCTGGGAGCAGATGCCGCAGAATGAGCGCGAACTGATGATCGCGGCCGCCCGCCTGACCCTGCTGGATCTCGGAGCCCCGGCCGAGAAAGAGCCAGTTGATCGCCGGCATTTCGCCATACCCGGCGAGGCAGATTGGGGCTGCTAGGTCTCCCGGCTGGTTCCCACGCCAGTCTTCTTCAAAAGGTCCTTATGAATCGTTTACCTTCATGTAGCGCGATGCGTCTTCCAGCCTGACCACTCTGACGATGTGGGCCTTCAAGAAGCTGACGAGACAGCCACACCTGCGGAACATTGTGCGGCTGCTGAGGCCCGCCTCTTGTAACTCTCCGACGAATTTGTCCATGACATCGATGTAGGGCACGCTGCGTGAGGAGTGGCTTGCCAGAGCGGTTGCTCCAAACGGGCTTGAGGGCACGCCACTTGCGCTCCGGCGTTTTCGTTACACGAATGATCCAAGCAGTTCGACGCACTGGATGCGCTCCCTCCTAAGGAAGAGTATGTCTCTTTGGAGAGAACTTTGAGAGAAATGACGACGCGGCGTATAAGTTGCAGTAACTAAAGCGCCTAAATAAAACTGGCGGGAGAGTGGGATTAACAATACGCCAATAACGCATGTACTGGCAATATATTGGAACTATTCAACTCCATAGTTACCACGTTTCTGGCTTCGATACCATAGGACTTGGGATTAAGCCAATTAAGCCAAAATCCCGCCCCTGAACCCGAAAACAGCCGCCGAATCGCGCCAGTGACAAAGTGCATTTCGAGGCAAAGGCTACATTCAGCAGGGTTCGTCCCGTAACATTCGAGAGCGATGAAACCCACCTGGCTCGCCGTTTTGATTCGCCTCTCCGTCCTAAATCATACGCGGGGGCTCATCCTCGCATTTGGAATAGACTTACAAAGTCGTCCAGGTCGCTGGGCTTTAGCGGGTTCGTTTTCAGCGTGAAGTGTTCGTTGGTGCGGAAGTCGTAAATGCACAGCGCCATGGGCCAAGGGATTTCGCTCGCGGGTTTGCGGTCGAAGAAAAGGACGTTGGCTTTTACGCCCTGGGCTTAGAAGATCCCGGTCGGCAGGCGCAGCAGGGTGTGAACGTCGCATTGCTTCAGAAGTTCCCGGCGCACGGTCTCGCCGGCGCCGCCCTCGAATAAAACATCGTCGGGGACGACAATCGCCGCGCGATGTTGTCGAACTCCATGCCGAATCCGCTTTCGATGGGCTACGGGCAGCTAGCGCACAACGGAGTTCGCGCGGCGTAGTATCCGAAAGACACCTGCCCCGACGGCAAGGCCGAGTTCACCAAGTCCGTTTCCACAAAGAAGCCGCGGCTCGGGTCAACGATGTAATAATCTGCCGCGAACTGGTTGTTCGTGTTGCTACCGACGGTGAATGCGGTGCCAACGATAGGCGGGGCATTCTTTTCGACGATAGTATTGGAAAAAGTACCGTTGAAAATACCATTGGACTGCGGCGATGCGAAGCCGCCACTGAAGTCGTGGTCTGCCAGGGTTGGGTCAAGCGGGTTAGTAGCATTGAGGCTACCATCCGCGAAACCAGATAAGGAGGCGGACGCCGCCATCATCTGGGCGGTGGCGTCGTTCTCGCCGGACGAACTTAACTGAGTGAAGCTAAACCCGTAATCGCCGCTGAAAGTGAGGGTGGTCGACTGCGGGTAGGCGATTCCCGCGCCAAGAAACGGATAGTCGCCATTTCCGCGTTCGAGAACCAGCGCCGGATTCCCGTTGCCCGTTAGATAGGCAAGGAATGCCGGTTGGTAGGATGGGTTTGGCTTGAGGCTGATCTGGTTAATGGTCAAGGTGGCTCGGCCGGTGCCGCTAGCGTCTACAGAATAGGTTCCAGTGAATGGCGCACTGATCTTTGCGCCGGATGTTCCTTGGGCAGAGTTATACAGCAGGAAAGTATCCGTGTAACCGGAGTTAGAGGTGTCGTTATCAAGGTTGCCGCTGCCATCGGCGGAGAACACGCCGACTGAAGTCAGGGTGGCCGGCAGGTAACCGCTGTTGTTGGGGGAGAGGTCCACGCCAAGAACGCCGAACACGTACGACCCGTCCAGCGACGCATTGGTAAATGTGCCTGTGGCTGTCCCCTGACCGATGGCGATGCCCGCGGTTGACCCAAACCCCGCGCCGGAGGTGTTGTCGCTCTCGATCAGCTTGATGTGGGTGTCGTCCACGACATAGCCCGTCAAGTCGATCGTTACCTGCTCCTGTCTTAGCCCAAAAGGGGCCTGCAACGTGAATGCGACCGTGCCGAACCGATCGTTCGGTATGGGCGTGACCGTCCCAGACAGCGCAGCGTCGCTTGCGTTCGCGTTTTTTGCGAGGATCTCATCGGTCACGCCAGTAACGTTGTTGGACGAGTCAATGTTAAGAATGCCGCCGAACGCCATCGGCGCAGAAGTCTGCGTGCCGCTTTTCATCTTGATGGCGCCCAAGCCGCTCGCCACGAAGGCATAGCCTCCCGGGGCCAAGGTCGGCACCGGAGTGGCCTGCAAATCCATGGTTCCGGTAGCCGAGGCTCCCGTGTTCGGAGCGTTGCCGTTCACGAGTCCGAAATCCATCTGGGAAACCAACGACTGCGATTTGGAGAGATATACGAAAGCAAAACTCTCCAGGCCGTCAATGCCTTGGCCAATGTCGTTGTCGCCCGTGACGATGGTAATGGTTCCCCGTCCATCGCCACCCAGATAGTAACTGCCCCCGGTGACGGCGTCCGTCTTGGAGACTAAAGCGGGAGTCGCCAGAGTTTGATCGTAGAAATTGACTGTCTGCTCGCCGCTCGTAATATTGCCCTGGCCATCGAGCACAACCACGCCCGCAAACTGATAACTAGATTGCCCGCTATTATCGACTCCCTGGGCTTGGAGAACATAGGTGCCCTCAAGGTTGTCGTCAAAGGTGGCAACCGTGAGCGGAGTCACAACGCTCGTGTTAGTGTTCGCGCTCGCGAAAGCCACAACGTTAATACCACTTAGGCTGCCTCCGGTTACGCTCGGGGGCGGCGTATAGGTTGTGGCGGCGCCGCTGGCAGTGTGCGGGGGCACGAGTGTGCCACAATTGCCGGGGCCGCTGTTGGGACCCGTGCCGGGACACGTCAAAGACCAATCCACTCCTGCGTTGGTCGAGTCATTGCTGACTACCGCCGTGAGATTTGTCGTGAGGCCGGCTGGAATCGGCGCAGCAGGCGCCGACGAAAACTTGATCGAGAGGTCCGGCGGTGGCGGTGGGGGAGGATTCTGCACATTCGCAGTGCTACCACCTCCGCATCCGGCCAGCGCCGCAATCGCCGCCGCCAAAACAAAGACAATCCATCGTTGAGTCCCCACTGCCAACCTCCTCGAGCTGAGTTTCGTCATCATGATTGCCAATTGAACCAAGTCCGAACTTAACTGCCGGTTCCCGCGGAAAACCGGGCGCGCCCGGTACTCAAGTTATTGCCCCGTGCCGCGCAGATACACAGTTTGGGGATTGCCCAGCGTGCTGGACGTTCCCGTTACCTGTGTATAATTCAAGGTGAGAGTTCCAAGGGCGAAGCCCACCGCCGTGGGATTGAAAGTTACTGCCAGATTGCAACTGCCTCCGGGAGCCAGGCTATAAGGGCAATTGTCCGTCTCGGAGTACTTACCTGACACCACGGCGACCTTGCCGATGAAATTTACCGTCTGGTTCTGAGCGGGGTCGTTGAGGAGCGTAATCGTCTGCCGGGCGCTCGCTTGGCCGACTTTCAGGCCCCCAAAATCCAGCCCCGCGCCCGGAAGCAATCGCAGTGGGCTTGGCGTATTCGCTTTCAATTCCACCGGAAAACGTCCGCTGTCGATTTCGCAGCCGGGCGGAGACAGCGGCAATGGGTCGTCGGGAGAATTAGTACACTCCAGCGTATTCAGTTCCAGAAAATAATCCAAGCCGGGACTGCCTACGGCGGAACTTACAGTGGTGCCCGGCTGGGGCACATAAGTAACTTCCAGGCTGCACGTGGCCTGAGACGCGAGTAATGTTCCCGTACAGGTGTCCGAGGAAATCTGGAAGTTTGGCAGTGCGGCCTTGGAATCGACGTCGCAGTAGTAAGTGACGCTGCTGTCGGAGCCGTCGGGCGCAATGCTGCCCGTAACGCCAGGAGAGCTGCCCACGACCTGCAGGCCGCTAGCTGGGACGCCGCTGCCTGGATCTTGCTGGTGCGGGAGCGTGAATGCTGTGGTGCTGGTGCAAGGAGCGGTTGAGCTAGGCAGGATCTGCACGGGATTCGCGCTATGGTTGGCAAATGACAGCAATTGAGAAAGACTTGCTTCCCCGACCGCTTCCGCGCTGAAATCGAGTTCGGGAGTCGAGGGCTGGAGGGCGCTGACTCCGATGCCCGTGATGGGCACCTCAAAACTGGCAAACATCCCCGGGCCCAACGAGCTGTTATCTAACTTTGCGGTAAAGTTCGGCGTTTGAGGGGACGGACAAAATTCCGGCGGCATGCCGTTTCCGCTCGGAGGAGACGATTCCGGCAGCCAAAGGCAACTCTGCTGCGGGGCAAACGAAACCGTGATTGTACAAGACCTTCCTGGATTGAGAGAAAACGGCGAGCCATTACCGCTTGACGGCAACGAAGACGAACCTCCAGCCGCGCAATTGTCCAATGCAGTGTAACTCGGGAGCCCGTTGAAATCGCTCTGACCGCCGAAGGAGGCGTCGCCCAAATCGTTAAAAGTCAACATCACACTCAGGGCAGCCGTGCCTGAAGGCTGGTTGTCTGTAAGCGTGATTGTCTGCGTTGTCGGCGCCAAGCCCAGCGTTTGAGCGGGGAAACTCAGGGTGCCGGGAGACAGCGTGATCGGTTGCTGACATGCGGTTGCGCTGTTTAACGCCAGACAGATGTTTCCTGCGTCTCCGGCGTATTGTGCGTTACTAAGATTGCCCGGACAGGAGGGACTCGCGGCCACCATGTAGGATGGCCCAACCCCGTGCAGAATGTAGGCGCCCTGGACGGACACCGGGTCGAAGGTGACGGGATTGACGCTTGTCGGTGAACCAACCGGTTCGCCAATCTGGCCCACAACCGATCCGTTCTTCCCTACGAGCTGCAAAATGACGGAATTGCCGCTGACTTGGCCAGTGACCGACACAATACTGAAACAAGGGTAGTCGTTTAGCTGGGTCGTCGGGTCTATGAAGTTCAACGTACCCGTGACGCTTGCATTGCTGGCTCCAACATTCTCTCCTTGGCTGAGATACCCCGACACTGGCGAATAAGACAGCTTGCCGTCGAAGGCGCCTGTAATCGTCCCGGTGAGCGGCGGCACTAGGATTGCCGTCCACTGTTGTGGGCCTGATGCGCTGGTTCCGATTCCGCAAACCGACGTACCGTCGGACGCCGTGCCCTGCGTGGCCGAATAGGTTCCCGACAGGGTCGCGCCATCCGAACTCAGCGTGCCCGTCAGCGAGAAAGTCTGAGAGCCGGCCAGATAAGTCAGGCTTACCGTATCGCCGCTGACCGTTCCGGAGTTGATCGTAGCCGACCCGGAATTGCACACCTGTACGGCCCCGGCTTGGCTAAAGTTAGAGACCGAGTAAACCGCTTGTCCCGCCACCGAGCCATTCGTCTGCAACAGGAATCCGCCCTGCAGGCCATACGGCTGGTTCTTGGGATAGCTCGTGGGATCGGTGTCGGGATTATCGAAGCGCGCAAACTGCCAGTTGCCCGAGACCGTCGCGCTCGGCTGCGAACTGCCGGAGGCACCGCCTCCACACCCCGAAAGCACCATCGTGCCGGCGAGCAGCAAAACCCAAAGACTCCCCGCGCAGCCGTCGCAAAACCGAACCGAGAGCGCTCCGCCATTCGCCCGACCGCCAATTGGATCGTTACTCAATTTCCGCATGATGTTCCTCGTCCTGGGAGATGCGATTGTTCGAGCTGGGCACGGTACCGGCCCAATCACCGCCATGGCTGTTCAACGGCGACAATTGGGGACGGCCCAATTCGGAGCGGCCTTGCGCACCGAAACCCAATCCTGGAGCCGAGGCCGCGTCGGCGCCGACGCCGGTGCCCGTGATCGGAACCGTAAAAGCCGTATCGTTGTCCGCGCTCACGGAGCCGTTAACCGTTAGCGCTGCGGTCAACGGACCGCTTTCCTGCGGCGTGAAGGTCACCGTTATGGCACAGGTCTGCGCTGCATTGAGAGCGAAAGACGCGCTATTACCGCCGCTGCGCGGCAACGACGGCCTCCGTCCAGGGACGCAATCGTCCGACGCAGTGAAATTGGCGTTGCCGCCGCTCAAACTGGGCGACCAGGTCAAATAGAGACTCAGAGCAGAACTCGAAATGTTTGCCAGGATGATCGACTGCGACATCGAGGCCGTATCCACCGTTTGAGCTGGGAAGGTCAGAACCGCGGGAGTCAGCGTAATCGGTTCCTGGCAAGCGGTTGTACTTTCCAACGCCAGACAGAGATTCCCGGAATCTCCGGGGCTTGCACCCTGACTCGGGCAGGCCGGCGTGTCCACCGCATAAGCTGGTGAGCTGACAGAGTGCAGGATGTACGCACTTCCCATCGAGTCGAAGGTAACGGGGCTGTTACCTGGGAAGCTGTTCGATGCGCCAATTTGGCCCAAACTCGATCCGCCAACTGCATTCAATTCAAGAACGACGGTATTGCCGCTGATCGTGCCGCTCACGGAAGCATTCGCGAGGCAAGGGTAGTCGCTGGAATCGCTTGCCGGGTTGACGAAGCTCAAAGTGCCGGTGACGGTGGCGTTGCTGGCTCCAGCGTTCGCCGCTTGGCTGAGAACCGCCGTCATCGGGAAATCTTGATTGTTCAGGCCCGCGGTGCCACCCGTGCTGTGAAAGCTCCCGGTGAGCGTTCCGGTGAGCGGCGGCACCAGCGTTGCGCTCCATTGCAGTCCCGTTTGGGCGGTCCCACAGGATGTTCCGCCGGCCGCGGTGCCGGCGGTTGAAGCATACGTCCCACCCATCGTCGAACCATCGAAACTGAGTGTTCCCGTCAGAGTGAAAGTCTGCGTGCCCGCCGTCGCAGTGAGGGCCACCGTCTCGCCGGTAATCGTTCCGCCGATCATGGCCGACCCGCTATTGCATACCGTCCAACTGCCCGCGTCCGGCGCCAGGATCGAATAGCCCGCGCTTCCCGTCACCGCACCATCGTTCTGCAGCAGAAACCCGCCTTGCAGACCGCCCGAAAACGAACCGTCTGACGGATTCGCCATCGTGAACTGCCAGTTGCCCGAAAGCGTTGCCGGAAGCTGCTGACTGCCGCCGGAAGCGCCGCCCCCACATGACGCCAGCATCATCGTGCTGGCGGCCAGTAAAACCCACAGACTCTTCGCGCGCACTCCACAAAGCCAAGGAGCGCACGGCCGAGGATTCGGCCCGCGATTCGTCTGGCGTCGCATTGCATCTTGAGTCAGCTTCCTCATGATCTTCCTCGCCCTAAAAGGCCAGCTTCAGGCCAAACTGTATGGTGCGGGGCCGGTGCGCATCGAGCGGGTGCAAGAAGGATGCCCCGGTTACGCAATCCGCGCTGCCACCCTTGAACCCGGCGGAATATAACGGTCCGGCATAGCAACTGACAACGTTATTTCCACTGCTGCCGGGATTATCGGGATCGTAGACCCGGAATTCCGTGTGATTAAAAATATTGAAGGCCTCGGCACGGAACTCAAGTTGGCCGGACTCCCGTATCTTGATGTGTTTCAGCAGCGCCATGTCGAAGTTGATGCGGCTCGGATTGTTCAGAAAATTCCGGCCCGCGTCGCCGAAGGTGAGTCCACGCGGCGCAACGAACTGGGAAGGATTGCCGATGAGTGGGCCAAAGCTCAGCGAATTACTGCCCGGCGAGGCCAACCCCCTCATCACGTCGGGGTAGGAGGCCGCGACACCGAGCCCGCTGTCAACCCCAGCGTTGTCGTTCATGGAAATGCCAGTGTTGCCGGCGCTGTTGATCACCGTAAACGGCGTGCCCGATTGAAAAATGGTTACACCCGAAAGCTCCCAGCCTTCGAGGATCCTGGTCGCCAGCGCGGAACAACAACTTGCCTTCGCTGCGGTCTTGTCCTGCGGTTCCCGCTCCTCGACTATGTCAATGAAGTTGCGGGGGAAATTCTTGAGCGGCAACTGATACACGTAACTAACATTGAGCAGATGGCGCTGGTCGAAATTCGAGTTGGCGCGGTTCTCGCGCAGGTTGTAGGAATCGGGCAGGATGGGATCGCTGCGGTCCGAGGCATCGTCGATCGAGTGGCTGTAAGAATACGATGCGCCAAGTGTGAGCGGCCCACTGGTCCGCCGCATGGTGGCCTGCAGCGCGTGATAGCTCGAATTCGCCACGTTCTGCAAGGCGAGCACACGCCCCAGGCCCGGATACGGATGGCCCGGGAGAGAATTGACATTCGGGGTATACAAATTCGCGCACGCCGCCTGCAAATGAACATAGGCGGGGTTTTGCGCCGTCACCACTGTTCCGTCTTGGAGATAGAACGGAACCCATGCAGCCGGTCCGAGTTGCTGTCCCGGGTGCTCGCTGGGATTGTCAGTATCGACAGTGCAGTCTGCAATCGTCAGCGGCTCATTCGGGCCGAACGGATTCTCGCTAGCCGGCAACGGGCGTAACTGGTTGAGCTGGCGCTCGACCGTCAAGTGCGTTCCCTTGCTGCCCACATACGCCAGGTTGACCACAACGGCGCGGGACAATTCTCGCTGGATCCCAAAACTCCACTGTTGCGCGTAGGGCCAAACCGCCTGGGTCGGGATCGAGGTGACATCCAATGGGAAGGCGGAGCCGGCTACCGGTACCGCGCCACTCGCGCCCGTGCGCGCGCAATCGGGGTTTCCGCCAAACGCAGCGCCATACCCGATATTGCCGATGCACGGGTAACTCAGAGGAAGCGGTTGTGTCATGCTGAGCACGAGCGGCGCACTCGCCTCAAGAGAACCGGTATTGGCTTCGTTGCCGGTGCCATGCTCAAAAAAGATGCCGTAGCCGCCACGGATCGATGTCTTGCCGTCGCCCCACGGGTCCCACGCAAACCCAATGCGCGGCGCGGGATTGAACAGATGCCCCTTCATGCAGCTTGAGGGCGTGCCGTTATAGCCGCACCGCACAAGGCCTAAGTTACTTGCAACAGTAGAAAAGGTGGCAGGGTCAAACGGTACGGCTTGACCATGATCCAAGAGCTCGCCATAGTTTGGGTCAACCGAAAATTCGCCTGCGTCTTTCGCGTATTGCGACGCCACCCAGTTCCATGCGTTGCGGTTCTTCTCGCTATACGTGCCGAACAGACTGACGCGCAAGCCCAGGTTGAGTGTCAGACGCTGCGTCACCTTCCAGTCGTCCTGGAAATAAGGCTCCGCCACCCGGTAGCGCTGGTAGTAGCGGCCCTTCGCGGAATCCTGGGTAAAGCTCTGAATGAATCCGTGCGGATTCTGCCCCGTCGGCGCATTTTCAAGCAGGAAATCGGCGAAGGCATTTCCCGTGCTATTGGTGAGGTTGCTGAAAGTCAAAAGTCCTTGTAAGTCGCCAGAAGCCGCGCCGATCGCATTGTTGGTCTGATTGCGCTCCGAGTATAAGAATTGCGCTCCCATTTGCAGCGTGTGTCTGCCCAGCGCTTTTGCCACATCGTCGCGTAGGGAGTAGGTGGGGTTGGTGTGTCCCCACGGCATGTAAGAGGGATCGGCGGCAAAGCCTTCGCCTCCGTAAGCGGCATTCGTGCCGAGAAGCGCAACTCCCGGCATCTTGCCGCCAAATCCATTGGCGAAAATGTGGCCCATGCCGCATTGCACGTCGCCAGTCACCGGGTCGATGCTGAGTGTGGGATTGCACTGCCCGGGAGCCGACGGGTCGGGAACCAGCGGCTGATCCAGCGTGGGATTGCGCTGAAACTGCGCGCCACCGGGCCCATTCTGATCCACCAAGGTAATGATCGAGTTGGTGTAGCTGAGAACAAGGTCGTTCAGCAACGTGGGCGATATCGTATTCGTCAGCCGCGCCACCAGGCTCGTGCCCGGACCTGCGAACCGGTTCTGCACGGTGGGGAACGTGTTGCGCACCACACCCCACTGCGGCGTCAGCACCGTCGTGTCCCAGGCATCGTGAATGTAGCGAAACGACACCTTCATATTGCCGGTCAAGATTTGATCGATGCGAAATAACTCCTCCCGCCAGTAGGTGGAGGGCGACACGGCAGCGTCGTAACAATGATTGGGATCGGAAGGATCGAGGTTGCCGAGATCGGAGTTGAGGTTGGGCAGGCTGAAGTTGCATCCATACGGCGCGTTGGGCAGTGGTATCAGGTTCGAGTTCAAGATCGCCAGCGCATTCTTATCCACGAAATTTTGGGATGGGACGCCCGTCGGGCCAATCGGACTTTGCAAGTGGATCAGAGGTTCGAGTCCAGCCGGGTCTGTTTGCACGGACGGGCAGTCCGGATATTGCCCACGCTGAAAGTCGCCGCCCCCCGGCGGGCATACATCGCTAAAATCGAAGTCCTGGTAAACGATTCCAGTGCTGGGATCCGTCTGCAGGTTCTTCTGTACCTTCCCGTTGGACAGGATCAAGCCGCGCTCTTTCAGCCCCGGCACCGCCTGGTTGTACTCGATGGGACTCTTCTCCAGACGAAATTCCTCGGAGAAGAATACAAACGTCTTGTCTTTCTTTGTGTTGAAAACACCCGGAATGCTCAGCGGGCCGCCAATCGTGCCCCCGAAATCCTGCCGCCGGTAAAGTGGCGCCTTGCCTCCAAAGGTCTTACCGGCAGTCTCGCCGGGAGCCGGCGGCACCGTATAGACAATATCGAAGTAATTGCGCGAGTTAAACGCTTCATTGCGGTCGAAGTCGTAAAGGTTCCCGTGCCACTTGGGCGTTCCTGACTTGGTCGTGACCTGCACCGTTCCCGAGGCAGTGCGCCCGAACTGCGCGCCGTAGTTCGAGGTCAGCACCTTCACTTCCTGGATCGCATCCAGACTGGGGTAAACCATGAGCGTGCTGGCGGCGCCATTCAGTCCGGTGTTGAGCACGTCGCTGCCATCGACCTCGAAGGTGTTGTACTCGACGCGGCCTCCATTCACGCTGTACTTCACGCTGCCCACCACTCCCACCTTGGCTTCGTCCTGCCCCGTCTGATTGCTTACGCCGGGCGCGAGCGCGATGAGCTGTGTGAAATTGCGGCCGTTGAGTCCGATCGACACCACTTCTTTTTCCGTGATCGTGCCGGAAACGCTGGCGGTTTCTGTCTCCACTTTCCCAACATTGCCGGACTCCACATTCACTTCGGTCTTTGCGCTGGCCGGGTCGAGCGGGGCGTCGAGCGTTAATTCAAGGCCCGCCGTCAACGTAATGTTGTCGAAGGTCTTCAACGCGAAGTTAGGAGCAGTTACCGACAACGTGTAAGTCCCCGGCTTAAGTCCGCTAAAGGAGTACTCTCCTTTGTCATTTACTTGGGTTTCAAGTTTCTCT
>JBEKQG010000062.1:0-16288 GCA_049519955.1 Terriglobales bacterium | reverse complement strand
CATCCCTGTCCGCTGAAATGGCTCGACAACTTCAGCATGCGTAACTTCACGAATGCGTCCGTCTTCGACGATACGCTGCCCGTGGCCGACGGCCTCCTGGAAATTGGCTCGCGTGTCCCACTCGATCATCTTAGGGATGCGATGGAAGACTGGTTCCGGAGGAAAAGCTATCTCCCAAAAGATGCAACACTGGTGTTGACCCTGACTTAGCTTGCACCGCCAAACGTGGTGGCTCGTTCCATCTTGAGCAGGCGGGCGAATAAGCGGACGATCATGCCGTCGAAGCGCGTGCCGCCCAGCCTGCCCAGTTCCGCCAGCGCTTGCTCGTCGGTTTTGGGCGGAGTGAACGAGCGGTCGCTGGTCATGTTCACGTAGGCGTCGGCGACGGCGACGATGCGGCCGTAGAGGGGAATATTCTCGCCCTTCAGTCCGAAAGGATAACCGCTGCCGTCGAAGGCTTCGTGGTGGGATTCGACGGCCTGGGCTACGCGCTCGATTTCAGGAATCGCCCGCAACACGTCCGCTCCCAGTTGCGGGTGTTTCTTGATCGCCGCAAGTTCATTGTCCGTGAGCGCGCCTGCCTTGCTCAGGATTGGATCGGGAATGAACAGCTTGCCCACGTCATGCACCCGCCCCGCGAAGGTGGTGTCTTCCACTTCCTGCGCCGAGAGGTTGAGTCCGCGCGCGATCATCTCCGCATAATGACCGCATTGTTCGCCATGACCCGCGACATTGCGCTCTCTGAGTTCGGCGGCGCGCGACAGGGCTTCGACCGCCTCCTTCATCGCCTTCTGGTCCGCGTCGTCCTCGGCTCCGCACAACTTGCGGAGCGTGCCCACCAGTTCTTCCAGGTCCTCCGGTCCGTTATGCTCGCGCTGTAGAAATCCATCGATATACCCGGAGACAAGCTGCCGCTGCACGGCGGAACCTTCGCCAAACGCATCGGAGGTCGATACCTGATTGCCGCCCGCGTGCTTGGCCACGTACATGCCCGCATCCGCCACGCGAATCAGCTCCTCCATGGAAAATCCATGCACGGGGAAACTGGCGACGCCGAAACTGCCGGTGATGTGGTGCTCTTCAAGCATGGGATCGGTGGCGAGCCACAGCCGCAATCTCTCCGCCAGCACCTGCGCCTGCTCGATGCCGGTCTCGGGCATGAGGATGACAAATTCGTCTCCGCCGTAACGGGCCACCACGTTCGACTGGCGGCACTTCTGTTCGAGCAGCCGGCCCACGCGCGCCAGCACCAGATCGCCCTCCAGATGGCCCAGCGAATCGTTGACCTCTTTGAATTTATCCAAGTCGATGAGCACCACCGAGAACGGCCGCCCCGAACGGGATGCGCGCCGCCACTCCGAACTCAGCGCCTCCCAGAAAAAGCGCCTCGTCTTGATGCCCGTCAACCCATCGGTGATCGATTGCTGCTGCAGCTTTTGGAAGACGAACGAATTGTGCAGCGCTGTCGCCAGAAGATCGGCCAGCGTGTTCAGAATCAAAACATCCTGCGGCGAAAAGGCATTCTCATCGCGGCTCTCGATGTTGAGCACGCCCAGCAGCGTCTCGGCGTAGCTGATCGGCAAGCAGAGCACGGCGCGCGATTCCGGAAGCACGCCGGCGAGCTGTCCCGGGCCGGCATTTTGCACCAGCGCACTTACCCCGGTGCGCGCGACTTTTCCCAGGACCCCGCTGCCCACGGCGATCCGGCGGCCCAAGGTCTGCGATGTCCTGCCCGCCTCGGCTTTGATCTCCAGGTCCTTGGTGGCGTAGTCCATGATGCCGATGCCGATGTGATCGTAGTGGAAGTTCTTCTGGATCTCGCGCACGATGTCGGCCATCATCTGCTCCGCGTCTTCGCTCGAGATCGCCATTTTTGAAATGCTGTTCAGAAACGCGAGATGCCGGGCGCGGCGCTGTTCCTCGGCAAACAGGCGCGCATTCTCGATCGCTACTCCTAGCTGTCCGGCGGCGGTTTGCATCACCTGGAGGTCCCTCGCCAGGAACTGCGATTCCCGCTCCGTGCTCAGCGCCGCCATCACTCCCGCGGGTTTGCCGCCGAGGAAAATCGGCACGGCGCAGAACGACCGGGCCGGCTGCGGAGGCACGAAATCGACGCCCAATCTCGCCCTCGCCTGTTCCAGATCGGACTCGATCAGCAGCGGTTCCCCCGTCCTGACGATGTACTCGGTCAATCCATTGCCGGCCGGGCGCGAGCGCTTGGGAAGAACGACGCCGCCTTCGATCTCCAACTCGAAGTGGATCGCATCTTCTTCCTGGAATGCGATGTAGAAAGTGCTGGTGTCGAAAATCTGACCCAACTCCACATGCACCGTGCGCAGCACCTCGTCCCGGTCGAGATGAGAACTGATGGCCTGCCCGATCTCGGTAAGCAGTTCGTATTCCTTGGTGCGGCGCTGCGCTTCGTGCATCACGACATAGTTTTCCAGCGTCAGCGCGATCTGCAGCGCCAGCCCGATCAGCAGGCGCAGATTCGAAGATCCGAACATGCGCCGTTCCGTGTGCGGAAACAGAAGGACCCCGAAGTTGTGCTCACGCGTCTGCAGGCTCACCGCCATCAAGTCGGTGATTCCCTCCGCCAGCAACGTCTGCTTGCAGGCTTCGAACTTTCCGCCTGCCAGCGCGGGCAGAGGCTCCGCCAGTTCGGCAAGATTGCGGAAGGTGACCACTCCACCGCGCCTGTAGGCAAGCTCGGCGATGGTATCCCCGGCCTCGGTCTGTTGCAGCTTTTCCAGGAAGTCCGCGGAAAAACCCTTTTGCACCGAGGGCAAGGTGCCGCGCCACTCCTGGGAAACAAAAAAGACCGCGCGGCGTGAAGGCAGGGGCGCCACTAACCGGTCCACAAAACTCTGCAAGCTGGGTACCAGGTCGGATGCCGATAACAATCGGCGCGGATCGACGCCCAGCGTCGAGAACGCCAGCGCGTTTTCCTGCACCGCATTGCGCTCGTTTTCAAACAGCACCATAATCATCGCGATGGCCAGCAGCATCTGCGGGATTGGCGTCAGGAAACCCGCCAACTGGCCCACGACATCGAGCGAAGGTTGACCGAGATGCCCCTCGTACATCAGGGCCGCCCACAGCGCCAGCGCGATCCCCAGCGTCCGGAAGGCTACGGAATTCCGGCGAAATGAGTAGCGGTAGAAATGAAACGAGCAATACAACAGCAGCGCTCCCAGCCAGACTTCTAGCCGCAAATAGATCGGCGCCGATGTCGTGTTCTCGCTGAATACTCCGCCTGCCATTCGCGCCCACAAACCGGCAAGCGCAAACAAGACCCCCGCCGCCGTCAGCGCGGCGTCATACCACTTGAACTGGAACGGCTCCCTCATCAGCCGGGTTGAAACGAAGATGCAAAGCGCCATCGCCACCAGCAGCACCGAGCTCAGCAAAAACAACACCGCGGAAGGGCCTTGAAAATATTCGTCCGCCTTCAGCGCGCAGTGCAGCGTGTATGCCGCCCACGCCATTTGCCATGCGCGAAAGTAGTTATGACGGTTTTGCTCGTGGAGGTAGGTGAAGACCAAAAACACCAGCAGGGCCACGGCCCCAGGAACCAGCGCCAGACCTGTGGCAACGCTATGCATCGGTCAATGTTTCCTCATCGTTCGTAACTGGGCCCGGACGAAACTCCAGATGGCTTAATCCTGTCACACCAGCCAGCTTGAAACAACAGGTGTCTTTCCGCAGGTTCCGCCCTGGGCGCGGCGTTTTCAAAAGTATCTTCTTATGGGATGCCCTGCCGCCATAGCGATTTGGTCGCCAATGGTTACCTCCGTAACCGGTAGTAACCCGGCTAACTTCCCACAGCGAGGCGGCTTGCCGCCTGTCGACAGGAAATGGAATATCGGCACCAGGCCGCCAGACAGGCTGCGGATGGCACCGCGAGATCTTACGTAGCCTGTAGAGCCAAAACTTCAATCCCGCTATACTCAAAACTTATGCTTCGCGTTCGATTCGCGCCGTCTCCCACGGGTTTCCTGCACGTTGGCAGCGCCCGGACCTTCATCTTCAACTGGCTCTACGCCCGTCACAACGGCGGAACCATGGTCCTCCGCCTCGACGACACCGATGTCGAGCGCAATACCGACGCCTCGGTCAACTCGATCTTCGACGGCCTGCGCTGGCTTGGCCTCGGTTGGGATGAAGAATACAAGCAATCCGAACGCCTCGCCCTGCATCGCCAGATCGCCGAGGCCATCTTTCAGAAGGACCTGGCCTACCGCGATTTCACCCCCGCCCACACTGGCGACAGCGAAAAATCCAACGCCACTCAAACCTGGCTCTTCAACCCCGGTATGCGCGAACTTTCCCGCGCCGAGAGCGACCGCCGAGCCGGAGCCGGAGAATCCTTCGCCCTCCGCTTCCGTGTTCCCCGCGGCGCCGGCGATCAAATTCGCTTCAACGACGCCGTCTACGGCGAGCAATCCAAGTCTGCCGCCGACATCGAAGACTTTGCGCTGCTCCGCTCCGACGGCATGCCCACCTACCATCTCGCCTCCTGCGCCGACGACCTCGATCTCCGCATCAGCCACATTATTCGCGGCCAGGACCATCTCTCGAACACCTACAAGCACGTGCTCATTTTCGAAGGCGCGGGCGCCCAGCCACCGCAGTTCGCGCATCTTCCGCTGCTCGTCGCCCCCGACGGATCGAAGCTCTCCAAGCGCCGCCACGGTCCCGTAGTCAGCGTCACCACTTACCGCGACGCCGGATTCCTTCCCGAAGCCTTCATCAACTTCCTATGTCTGCTGGGCTGGTCCCCAAAGGACGATCGCGACAAAATGAGCCAACAGGAACTCACCGACGCGTTCGCGCTCGAAGGCATCAATCGTTCCAACGCGGTCGTCAATTTCAAAGAGACCAGTGTGGAGCGGGCGCCCTCGCCCGCTTACCCCGAAGAAACCTTCGATCCCAAAGCCATCTGGCTGAACGCCGAGCACATCCGCGGCCTTTCGATCGACGACCTCAGCGCCCGCCTGCTGCCCATTGTCCACACCGCCGGGTTTTCCATTGCACCGGAGAAGATGCTTGCCATCACCCCGCTCATCCGCGAGCGCATCAAGCTTCTGCGCGACGTTCTCACCGCCGCCGACTTCTTTTTCGTGGACGAACTCCCGCCCTACGACCCAGCCGAACTCATCCCGCAGAAGGGCGATGCCGCCATGGCGCTGAAAGTCCTGATCCGCGCCCGCGAAGTCCTGGCGCAAACCGAATTCAAGCACGATCCCCTGAACCAAGCCCTCCGCGCCTCCGCTCAGGAATTGGGAGTGAAAGCCGGACAGATGTTCCAGCCGATCCGCGTGGCCGTCTGCGGCCGCAAGAACGCTCCGCCATTATTCGAAACGCTGGAAGTGCTGGGGAAGGAAACGACGCTGAAACGAATTGAGCAGGCGATTAAGAAAGCCGTATAGGATTCCGCAGAAAGAATGGAGAGCGGGCGCCCTCGCCCCTCACCAGTGGTGAAGTTCCGTAGCGGCGCGTAGAAATCAGGCGGCGATGTTAAGATGGCGCGACAAGGAGCACGCATCCACCGCCATGAAACGAAAATACCTTGCGTTTGACATCGAGACAGCAAAGGTTCTTCCGCAAATCGTACCCGGCGGAGACATTTTGAAACACCGGCCGTTGGGGATTTGCTGTGCGGCCACACTGGCAACCGGCAACAAGGAGCCGCAGTGGTTCTATTCGAGAGATGCCAGTGGCATCCCTTCCGCCCAAATGAGCAAGAGCGACCTGTCGTCTCTTGTAGATTTCCTTGCAGATCAAATCAAGAACGGTTACACGATAGTGACACATAACGGCTTGGGATTCGACTTCAATGTCTTGGCTGAAGAGTCCGAGCGTCTGAATGACTGCAGAAAACTCGCCATTGGTCACGTGGACACGATGTTTCATGTTTTTTGCTGCAAAGGATTTGGCGTCGGGCTTAATGCGGCTGGGAAAGCAATCGGGCTCACCAAGTCGGATGGGGTAGAGGGCTGGGAAGCGCCGCAGCTATGGAAAGATGGCAAGTGCGAGACTGTCTTGAAATACGTGGGCCAAGATTGCAGAGTTGCCCTGGAGGTTGCGGAAAAGAGCGAACGACAAGGCAGTTTCTTATGGATCACCCAAAAGGGAACGGAAGGCAACCTTGCTCTTCCGAAAGGCTGGCTGACAGTCCAAGACGCAATGAAGCTGCCGCTCCCGGATACGTCATGGATGCCTGCCCCTTGGCCGCGTTCAAAATTCACAAAATGGCTTGGATGAGTACCCCAGCCGCGGAATCCGTTTGAGACTGTCGAGCATATTCAGCGCAAGCAATCAACCCGTTAGTGCCCCTGCAACTGTTTTGCTCTCCGCCGGGCGTCCTCGGCCTCACTCTTCATTCCCTTGCCTTCGTAAACTTCAGCCAGCAGGTTTTCGTTCTCGGCATCGTCCGCCGTTTGCCGCTGCTTCACCAGCGAAGAGATGGCATCGTCGTAGCGCATGAGCCGGGCTTCGGAGAGACCAATGTTGTAATACACGCCCGGATAGCCCGCGTCGATCGCCGCGGCTTTCTCGTATTCTTTTAGGGCTTCGAGATTCCGGCGCTGGTCCGCCAGAGCGTTTGCCAGGCCAGCGTGCCCATCGGCGCTGTCGGGGCTGATTTTGAGCAATTGCTCAAAAATATCCTCGGCTTTTGCTGGCAGCTTCTGCTCCATATAAATCATCCCCAGGCGGTAGTACGCGTCTTCGCTCTTCGGATTCAGCGCGATCACGCGCTGCATTTCCGCCGCCGCATTCTGGAGATCATGCTTCCTGACGTAGGCGCTCGCCAATGCCTCGTGGGCTGCGGCGAAGTCGGGCCGCAGGCGCACGGATTTCTGCAACTCCGCAATCGCTTCGTCTGTCTTTCCGTGGCCGAGAAGCACGATGCCGTTTTGTCCATGGAGCATATAGGCGCGGGCGCGCTGCAGCCACATCACGCCGCCCGCCACCAGCGCAGCTCCTACCAGCAGCACTGCGATCCGGCGCAGAAAGTCGTCATGTCCCGGAGCGACCTTCGCAATGAGCGCCCCGAGCAGCAACCCCATGAGCAGGCCGCCTACGTGCGCGGCGTTATCGGTGCGCGCGATCACTGCCCCAAAAAAAAGGTTGTATCCCACAAATACCACTACGCTGCGCAGCATCCCGCTTAACGCGGCGCGTGGCAGCGAAAACTCGCCTAGATAAAACGATGCGATCAACGCCCCTGCAATCCCGAAAATCGCTCCGGAAGCGCCGACGCTCAACACCGAGGGATTCCAAATCAGGCTCGCGAGACTCGCCGACAACCCGGTGATCAGGTACACGGCGGCAAATGTCCAATGGCCGTAAACCGACTCGGCCAACCTGCCCAGACTCCACAGGCACCACATGTTGAACCCGATGTGCAGCAAGCCGCCGTGCACGAAGACGCAAGTCAACAGCCGCCACCATTGGCCGCTGACGGTAAGCGGCCCGAAATTCGCTCCCCAGCGCACCAGGTCCTGACCCGAAGGACTGTTGAGCATCGCAGGGCCAAGAGCCAACACCATGGCAATGAACACCACAACGTTGATGCCTAAGATGACCTGAGTGACCGCCATCGAACTCGATTGCGGCCGCATCCACGGCGCGGGCTCGACTCGCTGGAAGGGGATATCTTCGCCGCGCTTCGCAGCCTCATGTTGCACGCACCACTGGCAAAGCTTCTTGCCGAAGCTAAGGGCTGGAAGTTGCCGGCCGCATTGCACGCAATTTGCCATGAAAGACGGGCGCCCGCAGGCGCCTCTCAACGCAGGTTATCACGTCGAATCAATCGCGCTGAGGAAGAACCCGGCGTTCTCGCTAGCTGTTCCACCGACAATCCACGCTTCCCATATAAAATACAAGTAGATATGAGCGAAGCGAATTCATCCCCGTCTAATCCCGAGTCCCGCCCGTCGAACTTCATCCGCGACATCGTTATTGACGATCTGAAAACGAAGAAGTATGGCGACGCCGTCATCCAGACCCGCTTTCCTCCCGAGCCCAACGGCTATTTGCACATCGGCCATGCCAAATCCATCTGCCTCAACTTTGGATTAGCCGATGAGTTCGGCGGCAAGACCAACCTGCGCTTCGACGATACCAACCCGGAAAAAGAGGAGCAGGAATATGTGGACTCCATCCTGAAGGACGTCCGCTGGCTGGGCTTCGAGTGGGACGGCCTCTATTACGCTTCCGATTACTTCGATCAGCTTTACGAGTGGGCAGTCAAGCTCATCAACGACGGCAAAGCGTATGTTGACGATCTCAGCGCGGAAGAAACTCGCAAGCATCGCGGCACGCTCACCGAGCCCGGCAAGGACAGTCCGCATCGCAACCGCAGTGTGAAAGAGAACCTCGACCTTTTCGAGCGCATGAGGAAAGGCGAGTTCCCGGATGGAACGCGCGTGCTGCGCGCCAAAATCGACATGGCCTCGCCCAACCTCAACATGCGCGACCCGGTCATGTACCGCATCCTGCACGCCGAGCATCACCGCACCGGCGCCAAGTGGTGCATCTATCCCATGTACGACTACGCGCACGGCCAGTCCGACTCCATCGAGCGCATCACCCACTCCATCTGCACGCTCGAATTTGAAGATCATCGCCCGCTTTACAACTGGTTCATCCAGCAGCTCGGGATTTTCCCGTCCCAGCAACTGGAATTCGATCGCCTCAGCCTTACCTACACGCTGCTCAGCAAGCGCAAGTTGCTCACTCTGGTGCAGGGAAACCTCGTCCACGGCTGGGACGATCCGCGCATGCCCACGCTTTCCGGCATACGTCGCCGCGGCTATACGCCGGAAGCAATCCGCAATTTCTGCGCCGCCATCGGAGTCTCAAAGACCAATGGCACGCTTGAACTTGCCATGCTCGAACACTTCGTCCGCGAAGACCTGAACAAACGCGCGCCGCGTGTGATGGCTGTCCTCCGGCCCTTGAAGATCGTGATCGATAACTATCCGGAAGGTCAGGTTGAGGAAGTTGACGCCATCAATAATCCCGAGGACGAAAGCGCCGGCAAGCGCAAAGTGCCGTTTTCAAAAATCCTCTACATCGAGCGGGATGATTTCCGCGAAGATCCGCCCAAGCAGTATTACCGCTTGTCGCCCGGCCGTGAAGTGCGCCTGCGTTACGGCTACTTCATTACTGCGAAGACTGTGGTGAAGAACGACAAGGGAGAAGTGGTTGAGGTGCGTTGCACCTACGATCCGGCGACACGCGGCGGCAATGCTCCGGACGGACGCAAGGTGAAATCGACCATCCACTGGGTCTCAGCCGCGCACGCCCTCGATGCCGAAGTGCGTATCTACGACAAGCTCTTCTCCAAGGAAGACCCGAATCAGGTTGAAGAAGGCCAGGAGTTCACCGCTAACTTGAACCCGAACTCGCTCGAAGTAATCGCGCAGGCCAAGCTGGAGCCGTCGCTCGGCAACGCGCCCATCGGAACCCGATATCAATTCGAACGCCTTGGCTATTTCTGCGTAGATCCCGATTCCAGGCCCGAACGTCCTGTCTTCAACCGCACCGTGGCCCTGAAAGATACCTGGGCAAAGGTCGAAAAAAAGTTCGAGAAAAAGTAGGGAGTGTAGATTCCTCGGAAATTATTTCACTGCTAGGCCTTTGTTTCTTGGTTTTTCTCGCCGGCATCGTGGGCCTCTTTCCCCTCGATTAATTGTTGCCGCTTCGGTGGAGCGGCTTTGAGGCGAGGAGCAGTATTTTGGTCAAAGAGGCTCTTGCTCTGTTCTACCGCAATCGCGGGATTTCCTCTTGCGATGGTCATGTTCCGAGATTTGCAAATGATCTCATTGATGGCTAAGCCCTGCTCGCGATTGAGGAACTTGCTGGTGGTGGAGGCTGTAATGACCGCAGCACTGTCTCCGGTCACAGCGATCACCTTTTCCCCCACTTCCACTAAACCGTGGTCACACGCTTGAAGAACGGCCTGTACCGAGAGGGAGAAGCTGCCACCAAACAAAGTCAACACGTCACCAATCAGTTTCATCTGCTGATTGTGTCCTTCTACCCCTTCGATCGCTTGGAATGGAAGTCTGGCAGTTATCACGGGAATCCCAACGCCGTCAAAAAAGGCTTTTGCTTTCGGGAAGATTCGAGGCGAAACCGGTTGGCCGTCGCGCACCACGGTAAAATCAGGCGGGAACGTAACAGCGATGATCTTCGTTGTGTCCAAATAGTCTTGTAGGAGGTTATACGCTAGCGCAGGTCCTTCACCGATGGCTGTAAAGATGACTACTTTGTATGAGCGAAACTCAGATCTGCGCTTAAACGCACGCTTCACCAAACGAAGCACTTGCTCCCAATTGTCTTCTCTTCCTTCTTGATCGAAATAATAAATCGAGTGCGTTTTCATTTTGGGTCATCCCACGGCATCGGTTTATCGTTCAGGTGCAGATGGACGAGCTTGAGGACCTCGATAAGAGTGATGCCCCGCAGCCCAAATCCGTGGAGCTGACTGTGGTCATCGTCGAAGCGCGCCTCGCCAGGTCCGACATGCAAGTGACAAACGCCATCATGGGGGATTTCTTCCCCATCCGTGTCCAATCGGAAGATGCAAGAATTGTCACTTTGCATGAATTGGTATTGGAACGTGTGCCCGATGTCGTTGCGCCTCTCCCCTCTTCGCCAGTAGTCGCCGACGTCTAGCACCTCTCCGGTAGGCCATTCTATTCTGAGATTCAGATGGATTTCCCGCCATTTCTCTGTACTGGGGAAAAAGTGCGGACCCTCAACTTCTATAGCGATGGCTGTACGGCAGCCTGAGCCGAGGCGATTTTCTAAGTGCTCGAAATGGTCTGCCGCATCGAACATGCGAGTCTTGAGCAAAACAAAAGCCCGAGATCGTCTCGGGCTTTTCAGGGAATACGCTGGCTTCTCCCGGAGGCCCCTTTGCCTCTAGTTGGATTAGTTCCACAGAGAAGGAGCGGCACAGGAAAGCCCATTCCACGTAATCTCGATTTCCTTTTTCGAGATGCCCGGCATTGTACGCACCCAAGAAATCTTGCCACTCCATATCATACTTCTGTTCAAGCGTTTTTACGCGTATTAGGAAAAAATCCGAATCGACGCACTGCGTCTTCAGGATTGTCCCATGAGCGGCTGCGTGATTGATGTAGCTCATCGTTTCCCCGCCTCTCCCAGTGCGGCTGGTTTGCCGCACTGCCTCCTTTAGCGGTTAATCGTCACTTCGCAGAGAAGTCTTTACTAAAATTGGATGCTGTGTCAAGGTTAAAGTCACTGCCGCCGTTTCCCTAATTACGAAGGTCACAGCCTCTAGACGTCAGCGTAACCTGTTGGCTACTCAAGAGTTAACCTATTTTCTCCGGCGGCGCAAATAGCTAGTTTGGTGCGCATTGAGTCCCTCATTTTTTGCAAGTAGCTCTCCGCCGCACGGCAGTGATGGCGTCCGTTCTCGCATCCGCGAATACTTTGGTGGGGGATCTCATCGTTCATGAAATGGTGGACCTCGCTCTCATCCGTCTGGAAGTTCGTGTAAGTTTAGATGTGCTTCTTTCAGTATAGGCTTAATGTTGACGACCGTCACACGCTCCACAGAAGGCGACGCATAGCGGATCGCACGATTACCCCCACGGCCCTCCCGTGTGCACCATCCACAGATCCGTCTCCGGCGCTTTGACCACACCAAACGGCATCCAGAAGTGACCTTTCTTTCCCCAGCCATCGCCCCAACTGTTCTGCATCAGCGCCAGTTGCTCCGGAAGGTCATAGCCCAGACAGAGCACCTCGTGCCCGCCCTGTTCCTCTTCTCCCGGCTGCGGAATCGGCATTACACCGGTGTCCGCCACCTGCTGCGTCATGAATGACTCGTAAACCGTGAACCCCACTGTAACCGGCCACGGCGTCCGATCCGCCAGGCATCGCAGAAAGTCCGACAAGCTTTCGATGCGGTGATAAGCGCCCGTCTTGTACTTGAGCGCATTCTGCGCCTGCTCCGCCGTCGGGACGGTGAACTCACCCGCAACGTAGGGATAGAGCGACGTTTCGCAGCAACCTCTCGCCGTAAGCGCCTGGCAACCGGTGCGCGGCATCGCACCTTCATCTTTTGGAAACGACCCGTCTGCCAGCAGTTCCTCAACATACAGGCACTGCGGGCTTAAGATCGGAGACGACTTCTCGTACTTTCGCGCCATCCACTCCCGTGCGGACGAGAAGGCATGACCGGTGCAACTGCCCTCCTCGCCCTGATCTTTGATCGATCCGCCCCACTCCCGCAGATCCACATGTTGCGGAACCGGCTCCGCTCGTGATGAAGCCCGGTACATCCGGTCCCGTACATCGTGAACGTCGCGGAGCGCGCCAAATTTACGGCGAATCACTGGAGCCGCCCGAAAGTCACTGCCCGCACGAGTTTCGAGTGTCGATGGAGTTTCAGCCTCGGAGTCGCCGCATCCACCGCTGCGTCGCCAGTTTTCGCCACCAGGATGCTGTTGTAATGGTCCGCGAAGGTCGCGATGCTATAGGCCGGGGCAGCCTTAAAACCTCGCGGTGAAACTGCATTTTCACAGGAAGGAATTACTGCCGTGATCGCCTGGATCGTGCTCGCCACGAGATTCCCGAGCAGCGTGATCTTCGTCTGCGTGTTCGGGTCGCTCACCTGTGCAACCTGCAGCACCAGTTGCTGATCGGTTTGGTATGCACCCACGGCCGCTTGTAACTGCGAGCACACGCCCGGTGCCGCGCTCGAAGAAGCCGTAGCATAATCGGCAGCCAGCGTCTTGATGACCGCCGCATCGGCGTTGATCTTCGCCGCTAGGTTGCTGCTCATCGGCTGACCGTTGGCCACCGCGACGATCTGCAGAATGTTAATCAGCGCGGGAGCCGCCGCGGCCAGAATGGAATCGAGCGTCGACACCCATGCGGTCGAACATGCGGTCGAAAACATGGCAAGAGACAGCGCAACAACAATGACTTTCCTCATAACATTTCTCCTTATGATTTTCTGCGGCAAGAGTTTTACGTTTTCAGCCGGAGCCCGTAACTGACGGCTGAAAGCTGAAGTCACTTACTTCGAGTTCGCGCTGGCATACGGCGAAGGCAGCCAATGCGCCACAATGACGGCCAGTGGTGCGGCAATCGCCGCGGCAGTGGCGTGGTTCGCCCAGAACACCGCAATTGCTGGCGTGGCGGCGTTCGCAAGCGTACTAAGCAGCAGCACAACAGTGGGCAGATAAGCAGCGTACTTTTTCACAATAGTGTCTCCTCGTGATCGCGTTTCACTTATGTCTTCAAGTTATGTTGTAAGAACGGTCAAGCCCTGATTCCAAACTCATACCCCGCCCCTGGCGAACGCTTCGTCAGGGCCTCCCGTCGGGGTGATACTCCCTCTTGCGCCAGGCCAACGTGGATCCATCCATATTCGAGAATAAGTTGGTCGTAGTTGATGTCGGTCCTCAAGATAGCGATCGCCACTTCCGCAGGCCTGCCGAATGCGGGGCTAACGAAGTCGCAGGCCAACCCATGGCAGTGTGCGCTCGTCGCCACTCCGCCCACCGCCTTGTTGACCTGCGGAGAGCGATATCCGCTGTGGACCACTATCGGCTCGCCGAGCAGCGCCCAAATTCTTTCCATCGACGCTGCCATGAGTTTCAGGTTGGTCGTGACGATCGGACTCGGAGTGTTGTCGAGCCCGAGCCGGACCGCCGCCTCGGAGAAACAAAGTTCCTCCAACGTAAAGTGCTCTGAGATTTGCATGGATTTGTTAGTTGAACTTAAGTCTTACTGCAAACGCATCCCCGCGCTGGGTGTGCGGACTAGGTCTTTGTCAGAGAGCTCCTGTTGCGAAACTCGACGATTGTGGCTCTGGTGCGCTTCGGCGGGAGCGCACTGTTTCTTGGCGAAGATGGAGCGCAGCCTGCCGGATCAGTCTGCTGCACTGTTTCCTCGTTCCGTGAGCAGACTCAATGCGCCGACATCAAATCCACCAGCATGATGTCTGAACGGCAGTCATTTCCGCCTTCGTTGAACCACTGCACCGTGCCGTCGATGCCCGATGGGCACGGCCCATAGTTCGGGCAAACCGCACCTGATCCTATCCATGTTGGACGCGGGTTCGCGGCAGTCCCTCCCGCCGTAGCGCAGTAAATGGTCTTGCCCGTCGTCTCGGAGTTCGGGTAAATGCAGGTTCCTGCGCTAACCACGGCGCCTTTGACGACATCGCTTACGTCGCCCCGCAACCGGTTGCACGCATAAGGTTGGCGAGTCCAGGTAAGTTGTGTCGCGCAAGCCGCACCGGAACACGTTGGCGGGTCTAAGCAAATAGTGGTGCAGGTTACATCCCAGTTCGGCTCCGACGATCCGGTTGTGCCGGTCGCTGCACTCGATCCTGGAGTGGGCGAACTGTTGCCGCCTACTGCCGTAACTTGATAATCGAAACCGGCGGGACTGAAACTTGTGCAAGTCGCTCCGCCTGAACCTGTGTTGTTGCAGTTGTCCTTCTGCGGATAGATGTAATCGCCCCATGTGTGTGACGCGCTCGCTACCCAATCCTGAGAAGTTGAGCCTCGCGTTCCCATTAAGTCTGTAGGGAACGCTACCCACTGGCCGTCCTGCGAAGCCACGCCAATGCCGTTCTGCGTCTGAAATGAGTAGGAAGAGCCGGTGTTAAAGCTGTTCCCAAAGCGGTAGAGTGTACCTGCCGGGACTGTACCCAAGCCAGTCGCAGCGCCTACGATCTCCTGATTGTAAGGCGCCAGCGCCCCCGACCTGGTAAAGGGAACGGTGTTGACGAAGAACGTGATGATCCCGGCATCTCCAACACCTATCGCATTCGGCGATTCATGCGTATCGCCGGTGAACGGGACTGGCACCGTCTTGGTTCCAGGGTCGAATAGATCGTTGATGTAAGGCGTGTTCACCGTGTATGTGGAAGGACTCCCGAGCAACGCCTGCTCGTAGTACGTGCCGCTCCATTTGCTTGTGTACCCTTCCTCATCGTGCCCGGAACACTGACTTTGCGTGCAGGTGCGCTGGATCAGTGATGGGACGTACCAGACATTGCCGTTGCCGTGTTCGCCGGTCAGTGACCAGTTGGTGTTGCTTCCCCCCGGCGGCGAACCGCCTGCGGAAACCGCCGCGCCGTTGGTCTGATAGAAACTCCACCCCATACTCGACGCGGAATTCAGGTAGTAGACAATGGCATTCTTCACGTAGGCCGTAGCGTTATTCCACAATCCAGCATACAGTTGCGTCGCGCCCATTGCTGTTCCGTTCGGATAGCCGTTCGTGTCGCCGGTGCTGTAATTTGCGTACTGTGAGTTTGGGACAGAATGGTCGCCGTGCAGGGAATACGGCGTATCGCCAAATGGGCAAGGCGGAGAATAATTCGTCGTTCCCGCTATAGGCGGAACCCCTGTATAGGCGGCGCAGAGCACGGGGTTGTCAGTCAACCAATAGCCTGTGGACGTGTCGCCCGGAGCGGGATGCCCCGATGCCCACGGCTGCTCTCCATTGCTCCAGTGGGCATAGGCGGACGCATCGCGCCGCACCTGCCCTATGTACGTGTTGATCGCGCTGTCCCCTACTCCGACCGTGTAATCCACTAAGTCGTAGCCGGAGTTCTGGTTGTTCTCGACGCCAATGTCCATCCACTGAACGCACTGCTGGTTACTCCCGCTTCCGCAGGTGGATGGGCACGTCTGGGCCGTCGCGTAAGCTGTGCTTGATTGCTCGCAAATATAGGGCAGCGAAGTTGCGCTTGTCGCGCTCCACGTTGGCTCCCCGCTCGAAGTGGCGCTGGTGTAACCCGCCGTCACAGCAAAGTAGCCATGATTCCGGTTGTTAGTAGACGCGGCGGGTTGAATATCCGATGTCCAGTCGCCCGTACCGTAAACCAGACCGGGATACTGAGCATTGACCGTCGTTCCCGGAGTGCCCGCGAGATAATAAGTCGCCGGGATCCAGTCCGCGCCGCCCGCCAAAGCCAGCGAAAAAGAGTCGTCAGCACTCATTGCGAACGTGCCGTTCCATGCTGCCTGATAAGTCGGTTGCAGAATGCCGTCTGCTACGAAGTCCTTGTACACGGTGCGCTTGAACGTATCGCTGGCAGTGACGCTGCAGTACGGGCTGAGGCCGTTCACGTCACAAATCTGCAACGCGCTCACCTTCGTGTTGCTGGCCGCTAGCTCGTAGAGAATGTACGGATTGTGACTGCTGAATGTCAGCGTGCCAGAGGCCACCTTGCAGTTGGTGCCCACGCTCAAGTTACAACTGTCAGAAGCGCCCA
>JBEKQG010000061.1:0-16493 GCA_049519955.1 Terriglobales bacterium | reverse complement strand
GGGGATAGGAAGTCAAAATCCCCGCCCTGTGTCTGCAAAGAACGCAGACACAAGGGCAGGGCACCCTACAGAGTAGACTAGACGCGATAGGTGGGGACAACCGCCCGAGGGGATGTAATGTCGAAAGATGAAGCTTTTGCCTGGATCCAGGAGTTTCCTGGAGCGGTGACGGTCTGCGATCGCGATGGGAAGATTTTGGCGATGAACGACAAGTCCATACGGACTTTTCAGGATAGCGGCGGCGCCGCGCTGATCGGTTCCAATCTGTTCGATTGCCATCCCGAACCGTCGCGCACCCGGTTGAAGGAGTTGCTGAAGGACGGGCGCAGCAACATTTACACGATCGAAAAGAAGGGAATCAAAAAGCTGATCTATCAGTCTCCGTGGTATGAGAAGGGAACGTATCGCGGGTTTGTGGAACTGTCGCTGGAAATTCCGGTTGAGATTCCGCATTTTGTGCGCGACGAGGGGTGAAAAAAATCCCCACCCTAACGTCGCGAAAAGCGCGACGTTAGGATGGGGCATCCGGCTCGACGGGACAGCCGAGGGCGGCTGTCCCTACGTTTTAGTACATGTCGCCCATGCCGCCGCCGTGGCCGCCGCCCATTGGAGCGTTCTTCTTTTCTTCCGGGATCTCGGCTACCAGGGCTTCGGTGGTGAGCATCAGCGCTGCGATGGAGCTGGCGTTGATGAGTGCGGTGCGCACGACCTTGGTCGGATCGAGCACGCCCGCCTTGACCAGGTCTTCATAATCGCTGGTCAGGGCGTTGAAGCCGAAGTTGTTGTCCCTGGAATCGGTGACCTTGCCGAGGACGATGGCTCCCTCTTCGCCGGCGTTTTCGGCGATCTGGCGCAAGGGCTCGACGAGAGCGCGCTTGACGATGTTGACGCCGATCTGCTCGTCGCCTTCCAGCTTGAGTTTGTCGAGGGACGCAACGCAACGGGCGAGGGCCACGCCGCCGCCGGGGACAATGCCTTCCTCGACTGCTGCGCGCGTGGCGTGCATGGCGTCTTCGACACGGGCCTTGGTTTCTTTCATTTCGGTTTCGGTTGCGGCGCCGACTTTGATGACGGCCACGCCACCGACCAGCTTGGCCAACCGCTCCTGCAATTTCTCGCGGTCGTAGTCGCTGGTGGTCTTGTCGATCTGGCTGCGAATTTCCTTGACGCGGCCTTGCACCTCACCGGGCTTACCTTTGCCTTCGACGATGGTGGTGTTGTCCTTGTCGATGGTGACTTTCTTGGCCTGGCCGAGATCGGCAACCTGGACGTTCTCGAGCTTGATGCCGAGATCTTCGGTGATGGCTTTGCCGCCGGTGAGAATGGCGATGTCCTGGAGCATGGCCTTGCGGCGGTCGCCGAAGCCGGGGGCCTTGACGGCCGAGACTTGCAGCGTGCCACGGAGTTTGTTGACGACGAGAGTGGCGAGGGCTTCGCCTTCCACGTCTTCGGCGATGATGAGGAGCGGCTTGCCGCTCTTGGCGATCTGCTCGAGCAGCGGGAGCAGGTCTTTCATCGAGCTGATCTTCTTTTCGTGGATGAGGATGTAAGCGTTCTCCTGCACGGATTCCATGCGCTCGGGATCGGTGACGAAGTAGGGAGAGAGATAGCCGCGATCGAACTGCATGCCTTCGACGACATCGAGATCCGTGTTGAGGGTCTTCGACTCTTCGACGGTGATGACGCCGTCCTTGCCGACTTTCTTCATGGCTTCGGCAATGATCTTGCCGATGGTCTCGTCATTGTTGGCCGAGATGGTGCCGACCTGGGCAATCATGTCGCCGGTGACGGGCTTGCTCAATTTGTCGAGCTCGCCTTTCTCGCGATTGCCTTCCTTGTCGACCCTTCCGGTGATGAGGAGAACGGATTTCTCGATGCCGCGCTTGATGGCCATGGGATTGGCGCCAGCGGCCACGGTTTTGACGCCTTCGCGATAGATGGCTTGGGCGAGAACGGTGGCGGTGGTGGTGCCGTCGCCGGCGACGTCGCTGGTCTTGCTGGCGACTTCGCGGACCATCTGTGCGCCCATGTTCTCGAGGTTGTCTTGCAGTTCAATTTCCTTGGCGACGGTGACGCCGTCCTTGGTGATGGTGGGCGCACCGAATTTCTTTTCGATGACAACGTTGCGGCCCTTGGGGCCGAGAGTGACCTTCACAGCGTCAGCCAGCAGGTTAACGCCGCGGAGAATGGCCTGGCGAGACTCTTCTCCGTGAACAATTTGCTTTGCCATAGTTTTCAACTCCTCAAATGAAATTTTGGTGCAGGCGGTGCCTGCGAAATTTGGATTGGCTGCGAGCTACGAGCTTGGAGCCTGCAATTCACAAACAGCTACTTGCGCGCTCCGGCGGCTTCTTTTTTGGTAGCGCCGGTGAGAATGCCGAGGACTTCTTCTTCGCGCATGATGATGAAGTCTTCACCATCAATCTTGATCTCGGTGCCGGAATACTTGCCGAACAGAATGCGGTCGCCTGCTTTCACGTCGAGGGGGCGGACCTTGCCCTCTTCGCTGATCTTGCCTTTGCCGGCGGAGATGACCTCTCCCTCCTGCGGCTTGTCTTTGGCGGAGTCGGGAATGATGATCCCGCCGCGGGTGGTGTCGGCTTCTTCCACGCGACGGACCAGAATGCGGTCGTGCAGCGGGGTAAACTTGGTTGACATAGATGCGTACTCCTTTCAAGAGTTGTGGATTGGGTTGAATCGAACTGGGAACTGGCCCAGGATCGAGGACTGTTAGCACTCGACCACTACGAGTGCTAATTATAAGAATATGAGTGTTGGGTTGTCAAGTGACCGCGGTCGCGATGAAGCAAGCAGTCTGAATTCAACACAATAGCACCTACACGCTGAATCAGAGCATTGCTAGGATCTGGTTTTAGGTTGGTGCGGACGTGCGTGCAGTGGCCGTCGGCTGAGGGCTGCGTGGGTTCGCGCGGGTACAAAGGAGTGGTGTAGGGCGGGGAAGTTGCGTGGGCTCGAGCGAAGGCAGTTGTACTGGCAAGAGTGACCAAGGGTCAGGATGGGGCAACCTGCGGCGGGAAACGAACAAATCCCGCGCAAAAAACGATTGAATCATGGACGGCGGGTGCTGTATCTTTCGTTGACCGAGGGTCAAAGCATTTTCAAGGGAGTTGGGCCATGGAAGGGATCACGAACAGTTTGGCGAAACCGACGCAGATGCGGAGGGACGGGAAGCCGCGTCCGCGTTCGGAAGGAAAGCGAGCGAGGATTGTGGAGGTTGCGGTGCGGCATTTTGCGGAGCGGGGCTACAGCGCGGCGCGGGTGGAAGACATTGCGGCGCAGTTGGGCATTGCCAAGGGGTCGGTGTTCCAGCACTTCAAGAGCAAGGACGGATTGTTCTTCGAGGCGTACAAGAAGGCGGTGCAGTCGTTTCCGAAATATATGCAGGTGCCAGCGTCGGTCAAGGGGCGGGGATTTTTTGCGGTGCTGCGCTACTGGCTGGGGCGGACGGAGAACATGGTGCGGGACAACTGGGCGTCGTACCGGATCTACCTGATCGGCAATTACGGGACCGATCTGGCGCTGCGGCGGGAGATCAACCGATTTTTGGTGGCGGAGGACCCGTACGGGTGGCGCGAGTTTGTGAGCTTCGGAGTGGGCGAGGGAGAGTTGCGGACGGACCTGGGTGAGGACATGATCGGATCGATCCTGGAATGGACGATGGACCGCTTTCAGGATGCGCTGCTGACGGAGGAGTTAGATCCGGGACTTTTCCGGAAGTCGGGACCGGTGCCGGAGGCCAAGGAAGCGCGGATTGATCAGTTCGTGGAATTGTTGCGGCGCGCAGTTGGGTCGGAGAAAGCACAAGTTAGAGGGAAGAAAGCTTGAGGGCTGCGACGGCGTTAGTGGGTGACGGGCAGAGCTTTATGCGAACCGGTGCCAGTCCGCCACGGGCAGGTTCTGGCCAGGGGCCGATTGCCAGTTGAAGTGTCGCGGGATATGATGTGCCGTGCTGAAATCGATTAAGCGCGCTGTGGTGGCTGCGGGCAGGGCGTTGGGGGCGTTCCGGCTGATTGCCGATTCGGGTTGGCGGCGGTCGCGCTTGCTGATCCTTGGCTACCACGGGGTTTCATTGGAGGATGAGCACGAATGGGATGGGGCGCTCTACATGAGCCCGGCTAAATTCCGCTCGCGCATGGAGGCGATCAAACGCCACCGTTGCAACGTTCTCCCGTTACAAGAAGGTCTGGAACTGTTACGCCTGCACAAGCTGCCGCCCCGTTCTGTGGTCCTGACTTTCGACGACGGAACTTACGACTTCTATAAGACGGTATGTCCAATCCTGAATGAATACGGTTATCCCGCGACTGTATATCTCACGACTTATTGGATGTTGCTGCAGCTTCCTGTGGTTCCGGGCACGTGGAGTTACATGTTGTGGAAAGGGCGGAAGTCGGTCATCGATGCCAGCAGCTTGTTGGACGAAGTTGCGACGTTCGATCTTCGTACGCCGGAGGGACGGGCAAAGGCACTGCAGCAGATGCGGGAGCGGGCGATATCGCGCGATCTAACGGGCGAGCAGCGCGACGCCATGTCCAGAGAACTGGCACAACTGGTGGGGTTGGATTATGAGGAGTTCCATGCCAAAAGGCTGATCCAGATACTCAGGCCGGAGGAGGTGAAGGCCGTGGCATCGCCCAGCATCTCGGTGCAGTTGCACATGCATCATCACCGCACGGAGAAAACCCGGGAAGGCTACGTGGGCGAGTTACTCGAAAATCGGCGGCAAATCAATGCCCTATTGGGGTCCAACCCGACCCACTTCTGCTACCCCAGTGGCAATCACAAGCCGGAACATATCCCCTGGCTGCAGGAAGCGGGAGTCGTCTCGGCCACGACGTGCGTGCCTGGAATCGCGACTGCGGCCACACACCCGTTGCTATTGCCGCGTCTGGTCGACACTTCTTCACTTTCCGACGAGCAATTCGGGGGCTGGCTTGCCGGATTCGGGGCGCTTCTTCCGAGCCGGGAGCGGAGGCACGACGGATGACCGGTCTCGGAAACACGATTGCAGACAAGAGGGAGGAATGTGCGCGGGAACTCAGTGGTTCCGCATTGCTTCCGGTGGTGGAAAAACTGCGCGCCTACGGAATTTGCGAGAGTATGTTGAGGTCGGTCGTGGCTTCCGCCAACCGCGAGCAAGCGATGCTCGCGCTCGCGGCCCAGCTTGGGCAAGGTCCTGAGCAGGATGGGGCCGGCACGTTCGATCTACCCAGGGCATTGCTTGCCGGAGTGGCGATGCAGAACCTGGACAAGTTGCCGGACCTGCCGGTGGAAGAATCTGTAAAGTCGATGTTGTGCGATTATTGCAAGTTTTTCATGAGCCCATCGCCCGGCGAGATACCGCTTTTCGACCCCAAGCAATACTCGTTTCTGGCCCTTGCCAAGATCGCTTTACTGGAGAGATTTCCGGCCGGTCAGTTCGATTGGGAGGTCACCGGATTCCCGCGCTCGTGGCTGTTCAAGATCCCGTTTGCATCGTTGCCGGGAGTCTTGTATTTTCTCGCCCGCAAGTTGAAGGGCTTTGCGCCATGCATCATGCCGCATGTGGCATACCGGCGGGAAAGTCCGTTGACACGGGACTGCGAGAAAACGTGGTACCGCATGGCCCTTTCGGTGGAGCGACAGCCAAAGATCCTCGGAATGGTTGGCTGCTCGTGGATTTTCTCTCCCGATACATTCAAGGCGAGCCCGCGTTTCTCCCTGTTCGTGGAGCCAGCGCTGGAATCCGGCGGGCTGGTCACGAGACGCGGGAAGGTCCACGGCAACGCCTTCATGGCGGGCAGCGAGACCCGCAGAAAACTATACGAAAGCGGAGAATTCAAGCCGACCATGGGCGTATTTCTGTGGTCGCGCGACCAGATGATCCAATGGGCCCACTCCCACCCGGAGTTTGGCGATCGTTAGTTGCAGTCTGTTTTCCAGGGGAGTGTACATGCCCTGGATGGCGCAGGTGTCGCGTTCTTCGAGACCTCGAAGGCTGACCACGACCATGGTCACTCAAGGCTTGCCATCGGGTGCGATTCCGATGGTTTCAAGGTGCGGCCTATTACGGCAAGCTGTTCCATTGTTGAAACCGTGAAACCTTGAAGTCTCCCTACCTGACAATCTCCTGCGGAACCATCTTCAGGATCTCGCGCCCAATCGGCAAGGATGCCGTGGCCGCGGGAGAAGGCACGTTCAGCACGTGCAAGAATCGCCCGCACCCCACGAAGCGGAAATCATCCACCAGCGTGCCATCGGGTGCGACTGCCTGCGCACGCACGCCTGAGCCGCCTGGCGTCATATCTTGCATGCGCACGGCCGGCACCAGACGCTGGCAAGAGCGCACGAACTCGCGTTTCCGCAGCGAGCGGCGAAATTCCGCCAGCCCATTTTTCCAGTGCCGCCGCGCCATCGCCTGAAACCCGGTGTCCATTAGCACTTCCATCGCTTCGCCCAAATCGAAATCGCGCCAGCGGTAGCCCTCGCGGCGGAAGGCCAGCACGGCATTTGGCCCGGCGTCCACATTGCCATGGATACGGCGGGTGAAGTGCACTCCCAAGAATGGATAGCGCGGATCGGGCACGGGATAAATCAGCCCGCGCACCAGATCCTGTCGCGCGGCTGCCAGATCGTAATACTCGCCGCGAAACGGAACCAGGATCATTTCCGGATCGTGGCCGGCCAAGCGCGCCACACGGTCGCTATAGAGTCCGGCGCAGTTGACCACATAGCGCGCCGAAAAATCTCCTGCCCGCGTTTGCAACACGACCGCGCCGGACTTGGCGCCGGAAGTTGGCTCGAATCCGAGCACCGCCGCATTGGTCTTTACTTCAGTGCCGCGGCTGGTTGCGATCTCGGCATACTTCGCGGTCACGGCGGCGTAATCCGTGATTCCCGTCGAGGGCACTTCGAGGGCGCGCAGGCCGCCCGCGTGGGGCTCGACCTCAAGCATGGCCTCGCGCCCGAGCAAACGCAGACCCTCGAGGCCGTTGGCGATGCCGCGGTCGCGCAACTCATCGAGGCGCGCGGCTTCCTCGGCATTGGTGGCCACAATCAATTTGCCGCAGACTTCGTGCGGAATCCCATGCCGGGAGCAGAATTCCACCATCTCGCGCGCCCCGGCCACACACAACCGCGCCTTGAGCGACCCGGCCTTGTAATACACGCCGCTGTGGATCACGCCGCTGTTGTGTCCCGTTTGGTGGCGAGCGACTTCCGCCTCTTTCTCGAGAACCAGCACGCGCAACCGGGGGAATTTCTCGGTTGCGTGCATGGCGAAGGAAAGCCCAACAATTCCGCCGCCGACCACCGCAATGTCATAAGTCATAAGTTTGTGTGTCTGGTGTGGGGATGCTCGTGTGGGGACGGGCGCTTGCCCGTCCAAGCCGCACGCAGCAGGGCAGCCTCACTGAAGATGATCCTACCGCACCGATGCGGCCGATGGCCGTGACGCAGGAACAAGAAGATGTGATGCAGGAGAAAGGCGCGGGTATGAAACCGCAGCGCGCTTAATTGCCAATTACAAATCACCAATCACAAATTGACTGCGCTCTCCGCGCGGCGGGGGCAGATTTGCAGACGGCGAACGACGCGCTACTGCACGATCAGGGTCACCATATCTCCGTGCGCCGTTCCGCCCGCAGGCGTGGCGGTCACGGTAATCTGCGATGTCCCCAGTGCGGTCGGCGCAGCCACGGTCACAAAAGCCGATCCCGCAGCCACGCCTGTTCCCGGCGTGGCCGTCACCGTCACGGTGGCCGGGCTCGGCACGACGGCTGGAGCCGCATACATCCCCGCACCGCTTATTGCGCCATTCGCGTCCCCGCCGGTGACCGCCCAAGTTACACTCTGGTTAGCGCTGAACTGTTGCTGAGTAACTCCTGCCGGCCACGAGTTACCGGGTTCATTGGCAAACAAGGTCGCCAAGCCAGGATTCACGATCACCGGTGTTGGGCTACCGCCGCCGGCGACGCCGCCGCAAGAAATCAGCGCCATCCATGCAAGGCCCAGGCAGATTGCAGCGATGCCGCCGTAGAGACGCGGCTTGCGGGGGCTTTTTTGCCCGATCCCCACAATGCCCACGACGACGACCCACGCGACGGTGAAGAAAGGCAAAGTGGAGGGACGGGCGTTGCCGAGGGCCTGCCCTAATCGAGGCCGAAGTGGCGGCGGAGTGGCGGTGGAGGGACGGACGTCGCCGCCCGAGCCAGACTCGCACAGCGTTGGCAAGTTGGGCCCACAGGTCGAAATCGTCAGCGTCACCGCCGTCGTCCCCGCTCCCGTCGCAATCGTGGCTGGGCTAAAATCGCAATTCGTGAGCGCCGGCTCGTTTGAGCACGTAAAGGTCACGGCTGAACTGAATGTCGCGTCCCCAACGGGCGCCGCCGAAAACGTGTAGCTCGCGCTCTGGCCCGCCAGCACGGTCGCCGTCGCGCTGCCTGTGTCGGTCCAGGTAAAGTCCGTATTCGTCGCCGTCACGGTTAGCGTCTTGGCCGGGGTGGCGTGGGTTAGCGTTCCGTCTGTCCCCTGGATGGTGAAAATGAATGTCCCCGTCATGGCGCTGCCGAGCGTGACGGTAAACGCTGTGCCCGCCGCTGTTGGCGTCAGCGTCGGCGGCGTGAAGCCGCAGGTCGCCGGAGCCCCCGTCGTACAACTCAACGTCACGCTCCCGGTGTATCCGTCCACTGCGGTCAGCGTGCCGTGCCATGTGACGTTCTGATTCACCGTTGTGGTATTCGGAGTCGCTGCGACCGCAATCGTAAAATCCGGCGCCGCCGGCGTTACTGTGAGGGTGAAGGTTTGCGTTTTGGCCGCAGGCGCGCCCGCCGCCATTGCCGCGAGCGTCACGATCAGCGGGCCGCCCACTGGAGTCGCTGCCGCCGCCGTGACCGTCAAAGTCACCGTCACTGGCGCTGACGACGTTGGACTCACCGCGCTCGATGGGGAGAACACGCACGCCGCACCGGACGGCAGCCCGGTTGGACAACTCAGCGTCACCGTTTCCGCAAAACTCCCCGCCGCCGTTACGCGGAACGTGCTGGCTCCCGAGGTTCCACCCTGCGTCACGCTCAACGAATTCGGATCTGGCGCCGTCAGATTAAAGTCCACCACATGCAGCGTGACGGTGGCGTCGCGCGTAATCGCGTTTGGGTCGGTTCCCACGGCATGGGCGTTGAAACTGTAGTCGCCCACTACTCCGCCTGCCGTCATGGTGTAGGCTGCCGTCGGCGTTATCTGGGTGGGATGCAGGGTGCAGGTCTGGGGCAGTGCGCCCGTGCAAGTCAAATTTACGGGACTGTTGTATCCGTTCTGCGCCGTCAGCCTGCCGTCGAACGTGGCGGTTTGCGCGGGAAAGACGGTCTGCGGCGAATTCGAAATCGCGTTCGTGTAGGCGGGCGACGTTACCAGCGCGTAATTCCAAATGCCCCGGCCGTAGGTGGCTGCCACAAGGGTTTTCGTGCCCGCGTCGGGATTGAAAAGTTGCAACGCCGTTACCGGAGCGTTGGGCAGAAATCCCGACACGCCCGGTCCCGGCGCAGGGCCGACTTCCGTCCAACTCGGCGTCGTCATCGAACTGATAAAGACGCCAACGTCGGTTCCCGCGTAGAGCTGAGAAGGAGTGACCGAGGAGTCCACCAGCAATGCGTTCACTGGAGCATCCGGCAACCCGGTCCCGGTCCAGTCCGTCCAACTCGCGCCCGCATTCGTGGTCTTCCACACGTGGGACGTTGGGTACAACGGCGTGCTGAATCCCATGATCCCGACATAAGCCGTATTGCCAGTCGTGTCGGACGAATCCAGCGCGACCGACGAAATCGCATAGCCGTTGGGATTCACATTTCCCGTGACATTTGCCATCAACGTGACGCCGGCGTCGGCGGTCGTCCACACTTCGCCTCCCGGAGAGCCACTCAGCGGCCCATATCCGTTGGTGACCGCGTACACCGTCTCCGAATTGCCGTTCGCGCTGGTTGGACCGCCGGCCGCGAGCGCGGTTACGAGGTTGGTCTCGCCGCCCGTACACGCGCCCGCTCCTAATGTGTCGAAGTCGTCGCTCAGTTGCAAGGGAACGGTCCCGCTGGTGCCGACGCGCCACACGCGGCAGGTTCCGACCAGCATTTCATCGCTATTCTGCGGATCGAGGATGTATGGAGTGTTATAAGCTCCCTGATCGCCGCCCAAGTCGCTGGGGCCGACGACCAGGGAAAATCCGGAGTCGTTGCAGGCCGTTCCCGACTCGCACTTCATGATCGTGAGGTAGGGGTTGGCGGCAAACCACTCGCTGGGATTTGTAGGATTGATGGCACTGAATCCGCCATCGCCGCCGAGCGCGTTCTGCCACGTGGCGCTGGTGGTCGCGGCGCTGGTTTTCGGCGAGCCGTTGTTCGCGGCGCCACCGAGCAAAATGGCGGCGTTCGTCGGATGCACCGAGATGGAAACGAATTCCGTCATCGAGCCCAGGGTCTGGCTCAGGCTGTCGAACTGGTTCGTTCCCGTGCAACTCCCCGTGGTCAGCCCGGTATAGCCATCGAGCGTGCGGCTGATGCCGCCGTCGTGGGCGAAGTAGCCCGGCGAGGTTTCACCCACAACCATGAACGCGATTGCGTGCTGGCTGGGATGCACGTGCGCGGGCGCCGCCCACGGACTGCACCCATAGACGTGAGTTAGATTGATCCAGCCGCCTTGCGTGCAAGCGGTGGCGCCGGACGCCAGCGTGCATTTGAAGAGATTGACCGCGCCGGCGTAAACATCCGTTCCGGTTTCGTCAGGGACGGCCGCCAGTTCCAGGTTGTACCAGCCCTGTTCGACGCCGCAGCCGCTGTTCGACCCAAGGCCATTGTCGTCGCAGTTGGCGATGCCGTTATCCGGAATCCGGGTCCAACTCGTTCCGCCGTTCGCAGATCGCCAGATGCCCTCGTCGACGGGTGCAGGACTTGCATAGGCGTCCGACGGCACATCGACGATCCATACATACATCTCGTTGCGCCCCGGCACCACGGCGAACTCGCCGCGATAAATCAGGCAACTGGTTGCGTTCGATCTGGCCGGGCAATTCGCGGACGAGAGGCCTGCAGTTGGTTGCGTGGTCAGGTGCGTGAAGTGCTGGCCATCGGTCGAGGAGTAAAGACCGTGGCGGCGGATGAAAGCGTAGAAAGTTCCGTTCGTTCCCTGGAGCGGGTTGTAAATCACCGCAGTGGCCGAAGCGGGAACCGCGGCGTCGGAGAGAATTGCGCGGTTCCAGGTCGCTCCGCCATCCTGGGAGTAATAGAGTCCACGGGTGGCTGAACTCCCATCTTCCTGCGGACCCAGACACGGGCCGTTGTTGCCCGCCGCCGCCGATTCTTCGCCCAGGCACAAGCCGTTGTCTCCCGCCGCGGCCGCGACGACGAGGTTGGGATTGGCGGTGCTGAAGACAATCTTGCTGAAGCCGATGCCGAGAAACGATTGACCACTGGCCGCGCTCTGGATCCCGGCCCACGTCGATCCTCCGTCGGTCGAACGCAGAATTCCGAGGCCGTAATAAGAATCGGCGGAATTGTTCGTTTCCCCGGTTCCGACGAGGATGAGGTTGCTGTTTCCCGGCTGCAACGCAATCGCGCCCACGGCCAGCGTCGGCTGATCGTCAAGCAAAGAATGCCAGGTGACGGAGGCGGGATTGGAACTCTGGCTGCCCGCGTTGGTGGATTTCCAAAGACCGCCGTAGGCGCCGCCCAGCAGAATGGTGTTGCCGCTCGTGTCCGCCGGGTCGATCAGTACCGAGGTGGCCCGCCCCGAGACCCAGTTGTAATTCTGCTCTCCGTCTCCCGTGGCATCGGAAGCAAGCGGAGCGGGACCGAGCGGCGTCCACACCGTGGACGATGACGGAGAAGCGGGCGCTCCACCCAAGCTGCGCTCGGGCAGGGGTGTTGCCGCGCGCTGGGCGCGCAAGTCCATCTTTTGCCGATAAGCGCGCAAGCGCAGTGCCGCCGCCGATTCTCCCGGAGGCACACTCCGCCCCCGCTGGTTCCAATTCCAATGCAGTGGGTCGCGCAGATACAGACGAGCCCGGTCGCGATCATTACCGCGCGACTGACCGGCTGCTGGAGAAGGCGAGCCGCTTGTCTTCATGGCGGACTCCTGGGCGCAAGCAGCGGTTAAGAACCCGCCGGTGAAGATTCCGCCAAAAAGAAAAACGTAAACGAAGAAGAAGACGGAAAAACTAGAAAGAGGAGAAGGCACGCCACGGCTGGCCATAAGTTGAAACGCAGTCTAGCGCCGGCGCGACCCAGCGCTCGTTTAGAGTTTCAACGATCCTGCGAGGATTTCCACGTCCTCGAAAGTGGCCCCATCGTTGGTAGCCAATCCGCGGAAGACAGAAAGGGGAGGGCTGAAAGCTGAAAGACCTGAGGCTCACTTTCTTCCGCGGGAGATGGCCTCGCGGGCTTCCTTGTCGGCGGTGCGGCGGCGCTCGGTCTCGCGCTTGTCCCATAGCTGTTTGCCCTTGGCGAGCGCGAGTTCGACTTTGATTCTGCCATTCTTGAAATACATGCGGGTGGGGATGAGGGTGAGTCCCTTCTGCTGGGTTTTGCCGATGAGCCGGCGGAGTTCTTCTTTGTGGATGAGAAGCTTGCGGGTGCGCAGGGCGGCGTGATTGGCGTAGTTGCCGTGGTCATACGGGCCGATATGGCAGTTGAGGAGCCAGAGTTCGCCGTCCTTGATGAGGCCGTAGGCGTCCTTGAGATTGGCCGTGCCGGCACGGACGGATTTCACTTCGGTGCCGGCGAGAACGACTCCGGCCTCGAATTTTTCGAGCAAGAAATAGTTGTGGCTCGCGTTCCTGTTAACAGCGGCATCCTTTTCGCCGGAGGCGGTGGGTTGGCGGCGAGGGTTCTTCTCCGGATTGGGCTGGGTTTGATGTGCCGTTTGCTTGGCCATGGTGCTGAAGAGAAAGTAACACGAAACGCAGTTGCCAGTACCCAGTTGCCAGTTGCCAGAAAACCGGGGCGAAAAACTGGCAACTGGGTGCTGGCAACTGGCAGCGGCTCCATTGGGACACGGACTAATGAGTGTAAACACTGGCCTAGCAATCACTTCGGGTGCAAGTTGAGGCGATGTTATAATCCAATTTTCCAGTAGTTTTCGCGTTGCTCGGCCCTTGGGATGCCCGGTTTGCCGGCCAGTCCGGGGGGTTGATGAAGTCGTGGTTGTGTGAGTGTGGGTTTGATAATTGTGGGTACGATGAGTCGTGGCCGGGACGGTTGCCGGCCAGAGAGATTTTCCTGAGGACTGCTCGATGAGACGCTTGATGCTTCCGGTGCTATTCGTTCTGCTGATGCTCTGCCTGAGGCTGCCTGTTTTTGCCCATCATGCCGATTCCGCCCAGGCGCTCTACGACAAGGGCGCCGATGCCGAGGCGCGCCAGAACTACGAGCAAGCCTTCGACTATTTTAAGCAAGCCTACGATCTCAAGCCGAAAGAGCTTCGCTATCGGACGGCGTTCGAGCGCAACCGTTTTTTGGCGGCATCGTCGGAGGTGCATCGCGGGCAGATTTTACGCGACGACGGGAAGCTCGAAGAGGCGGCGGCGCAATTCAAGAAGGCGCTGGAGACGGACCCTTCTTCGTTCATAGCGCAGCAGGAACTGAAACGCACGCTGCAAATGATCAAGGAGGCGCAGACGCCGCAACCGGAGGGCGCTTCGACGGGCGCGACGGGGTTGCGCAAACGCTTGGAATCGGCGCAGGGCCCGGTCGATCTCACGCCGATTTCGAACCTGCCCCTGACGCTCAAGGTCACGGACAAATCCGACGTGATCTACCAGACGGTGGGCAAACTGGCCGGCATCAACGTGCTTTTCGACCTCGATTACAAGCCCACGCAGGTGCGCGTCGAGCTGAACAACGTGACCCTCGAAGACGCGCTGCAAATCATATCGTTCGAGACCAAGACCTTCTGGCGTCCGGTGACGCCGAACACGATTTTTGTCGCGCAAGACAATCCCGCGAAACGGAAAGAGCTGGAACAAAACGTCATCAAAACTTTTTATCTTTCGAATCTTTCGCAGCAGACCGAAGTGCAGGATGTCGTGAACGCGATGCGCACCGTGCTCGAAGTGAGCCGGATCCAGCCGTTGCCGTCGCAGGGGGCGATCGTGGTGCGGGGCACGCCGGACCAGGTGGCGCTGGCGCAGAAACTGGTGGACGATCTGGACAAGGCGAAGCCCGAGGTGCTGATCGAAGTGGCGGTCATGCAGGTGAGCCGCGACAAGTCGCGCACGCTTGGAATCAACCCTCCGACCAACGTCTCGGTCGCACTGCAGCCGAACGTCACCACATCCAGTTCGAGCAGCTCGAGTTCGAGCAGCTCAAGCAGTTCTTCGTCGAACGGCCTCAACCTGAATACATTCAACAACCTGAATGCCACCGACTTCCAGGTGACGCTGCCGGCGGCCACGGCGACGGCATTGATGGGCGATACCGACACGAAGCTGATTCAGAATCCGCAAGTGCGGGCCCTGGATGGGCAGAAGGCGACGCTGAAGATCGGCGAACGCGTGCCGATCGCGACCGGATCGTTCTCGTCGGGTATTGGCAGCATCGGCGCCGGGGTCAGCCCGCTCACCAACACGCAATTTCAGTACCTGGATGTGGGCGTGAACATCGACATCACGCCGAGGGTACATGCGGGACGGGAAATTTCCTTGAAGTTGTCGATGGACGTTTCGGCGGTGGACTCCTATGTGAGCATTGGAGGGATCAGCCAGCCGGTGATTGGCCAGCGCAAAATCGAGAACGAGATCCGCCTGAAAGATGGCGAAGTCAGCCTGCTGGGCGGCATGATGGAGGACTCGCGGACGAAATCGCTGAGCGGGATCCCGGGTTTGACGTCAATCCCGATCCTGAAGTATCTCTTCGGGCAGGGTACGCGCGACCACTCGCAGAACGAAATCGTATTCGTCCTGATCCCACACATTATTCGCGGGCCTGACATTGCGCACCACGATATTGACGCGCTCGACGTGGGCACGGCCAACGCGATCCAGTTGCGGCGATCCAACACCAAGCCGGCAGTGCCGGCCCCGGCAGCGTCCGCTGCTCCCCAGCCGCAGGCCGCTCTGCCGCCAACGCCGGTTGCGCCGAATCAGGTGCCGCCGCAGGTTCAGGCTGGCGCCGCATCGTTCGTCTTCGATCCGCCGACGGTGACCCAGGCCAAGGGATCGACGTTCACCGTGAATGTCATGATTTCCGGCGGGCAGAATATATATTCCGTGCCCATGCAACTGAACTACGATCCGAACCAGTTGGAAGTCGTCAACGTATCGAATGGCGGATTTCTGTCGCAAGACGGGCAAATTGTGGCGGTAGTGCACCGTGAAGATACCGCGACCGGGACCATGCAAATTACGGCCACGCGGCCACCGGGGGTGGGCGGCGTCTCGGGCCAGGGTGCGGTAGTCACACTCACGTTCACGGCGAAAGCGCCGGGGCAGTCTGCGCTAGCGATCACCCGGGGAGGAGCGCGCGACCCGGCGATGCAGCCGATCGCGATGAGCGGAGCGCAGGCGGCCATTACGGTGCAGTAGGGGAAGTTCTCAGTTCCCGGTTCTCAGTTCTCAGTGAGAACCCGGGGCGAGTTTTTGACTGAGAACTGGGAACTGAGATCTGAGAACCGATTTATGAAGCAGCCGATCGACATGCGGAAAACTAAGTTCGCGGATGCCTGCCAAGCGCGCGGCTTTACGCTGATTGAACTGATCGTGGCGACCACCATTTTGTCCATTCTGGTGGGGATGGCGGTTCCGGTGGCCAAGGTCGTCATTTACCGGCAGCGCGAACACGAGTTGCGCGAAGACCTCTGGATGATGCGCGACGCCATCGATCGCTACAAAGACGCAGCCGATCGCGGCGGGTTCATCACCAAGCTAGGCAGCGAAAACTATCCTCCAGACCTCGATACGCTGGTCACCGGCGTGGATGTTAGCGGCAAGAAGCTGAGATTCCTCCGCCGCATCCCCGTCGATCCCATCACCAAAGGGGAATGGGGATTGCGCTCCCTACAGGACGATAAGGATTCGAGTTCCTGGGGCGGCCAGAACATTTTCGATGTTTACTGCAAGTCGGACCAAATCGCTTTGGACGGCACCAAGTACAGGGATTGGTAGATGAGATTCAGGTCCAAAGCCCGCAGCTCCAAAGCCGGCAATCGGGGATTCACCCTGATTGAGTTGCTGGTGGTCATCAGCATGATCGCGATCCTGGTGTCGATCGCGGTGCCGATGTACAACCAGAGCATTACCCGCTCCAAGGAAGCCAAACTCCGTCAGAACCTGAAGACGCTCAACGAAGCGATCGACAACTACTCTCTCGACAAGAGGAAAGCGCCGCAGTCGCTGGACGATCTGGTGCCCGGGTACATCAAGTCGATTCCGGACGACATCACGGGCAACAATACCTGGGTGACGGAGCCGGAGGATTCGCAGGATGCGTGGGACCCGAACCAGCTCGGCGTCG
>JBEKQG010000060.1:0-27262 GCA_049519955.1 Terriglobales bacterium | reverse complement strand
AGACCCCAGCCCCGCAGGGGCGTTCCACCTTAGCCCAGCGCTTCAGCGCTGGGTACAGTCCGAAAAGCGACGCAAGTCCCGGAGGGACGACCCAGCTTTCACCACGACTCGTGGCCCCGAATGATTGTTTCTGTCTTGTGGATCGCTGCTGGAATCGAAAACCCAAATTCTGCTATCCGAACGTATAGACTATCTAGACAAGAAGACAACCGAGGTGCTTCTGGAGCAATCGGCTGAGTTGGGTAGGATACTGAACGGACTAATAAATTCCTTGGAAGGATCATACCGTTAGAACTGGAAACTGATAACTCAGCACCGCCCACCGCCCACTAACTATGAAACTCGGCCTCATCGCCGGCAATGGCACTTTCCCTCTCCTAGTTCTCGACGCCGCGCGCGCCCAAGGCTACGAAGTCATCGTCGCCGCCATCAAAGAAGAGACCTTCCCCGAGATCGAGTCGCACGGCGCAGCCGCCGTTCACTGGCTTTCTCTCGGCGAGTTGTCCAAGCTCATCGACACCTTCAAGCGCGAAGGCGTCACCCGCGCCGTCATGGCCGGACAAGTCAAACACAAGCAGATTTTTTCCGCCATCAAGCCCGACTGGCGCTTGGCCAAGCTCCTGCTCTCGCTAGGCACGCGCAATACCGATTCGCTCTTGGGCGCCCTCGCCAAGGTTCTCGCCGACGAAGGCATCGTGCTGGAGAACTCGACCGCCCTGCTAGAGCCGCTCCTAGCAAAAGCCGGCGTCTTAACGCAGCGCTCTCCCACCGCGCAAGAACGCCAGAACATCGATTACGGACGCCCGATCGCCCGCCGCCTCGCCGAGTACGACATCGGACAAACCGTCGTCGTCGCCGAAGCCGCCTGCGTCGCCGTCGAAGCCATGGAAGGCACCGACCAAACCATCGAGCGCGCCGGACAACTCATGCGGTCGTTAGATTTAGATGGTGATGCTTCCACCCTCAGCCGCGCCCTGACCGTAGTCAAGGTCGCCAAGCCCGCTCAGGACCTGCGTTTCGACGTTCCCGTCATCGGCGTGAAAACGATCGAGACCATGGCGCGCGCCGGTGCAACCTGCCTGGCTATAGACGCCGGCCGCTGCCTCTTGCTCGACGGCGACGCCATCATCCAAGCCGCCAACGCCGCCTCCATCTCCATCTTCGCCGATTAATACATCCAACCCCGGAGGGGTGACCGAACTTAGCCCAGCGCTTCAGCGCTGGGAAAACAGATGAAATGACTCAAGTCCCGGAGGGACGACCGAGCTCTCGCGCGTGCACTCTACACTATCGTGAGAACTGCTCCAGCCCTAAGTTTTTCACTTTCCCCTAAGCCCTCAAAACTGCGACAATAGCTCGTTATTCTTACTTTCGGAGCGATCCCCTGACCCAACAATCTCCAAGCCAACCAAACCCCATCAACGTCGCCGTCATCGGCGTCGGCGCCTTCGGACGCAATCACGCCCGCATCTATCGTCAACTCCATCAGGCCGGCAGCGTCCGTCTGGTCGGCGTCGTCGATTCCGATACAGCCCGCGCCGACGCCGTTGCCCGCGAGTTCGACTGCAAATCCTTCGGCTCCGTCGCCCAACTCCTGACCACTCACAGCGAAGTCCAGGCCGCGTCCGTCGCCGTGCCCACCGTCCTCCACCTGCCGGTCGCCCGCACCCTCATGGAAGCCGGCGTTGACGTCCTCATCGAAAAGCCCGTCGCCGCCACGCTCGCCGAAGCCGATGAACTCCTCCGCGTCGCCTCCCAGCGCCAGCGCATCGCCCAAGCCGGTCATCTCGAGCGCTTCAATCCCGCCGTCCGCGCCACCCTCCCGCTCCTCACCCGCCCCATGTTTTTTGAAGTCCACCGCCTCAGCGTCTTTTCTCCCCGCTCGCTCGATGTCGACGTCGTCCTCGACCTCATGATCCACGACCTCGACATCGTTCTCACCTTCGCCCAATCCGAGGTCAAGGAAATCCGCGCCGTCGGCCTCCCCATTCTCTCCCGCAAAGTCGACATCGCCAACGTCCGCGTCGAATTCCAATCCGGATGCGTCGCCAACTTCACCGCCAGCCGCGTCTCCACCGAGCGCGTCCGCAAGCTCCGTTTCTTCCAGCCCGGCCAATACATTTCCATCGATTATGGACGCCAGGATGTCCTCGTCTTCTCGGTCAATCCCTCGAACCAAAGCGCGCCGCCCATGCCAGCCGCGCCCACCGCCAATCCCCGTATCCAGATGTCGAAGCCGCCCATCACCGCCGAAGAGCCGCTCCTCGCCGAGATCCAGTCCTTCCTCCACTCCGTCCGCACCCGCTCGCTTCCCGTGGTCTCGCTCGACGATGGACGCCGCGCCCTCCAACTCGCCCTCGCCATCCTCGACGAAATCGCCCGCCACGCCGCCCGCATCGGCATGGCAAATCGGTAGCGCAACGCAATCTCCTCCGCCTGGGAGCCCGAAGCTTTTCCCCGTGTTCCCCTGTGTTCCCTGTGGTAAAGGATTTTTTCGCGAACTAATATTCGTCTCGCCAATCCCCAATCGGTAGCGCAACGCAATCTCCTCCGCCTGGGAGCCCGAAGCTTTTCCCCGTGTTCCCCTGTGTTCCCTGTGGTAAAGGATTTTTTCGCGAACTAATATTCGTCTCGCCAATTCCCAAAACGTGCCATCGTTCATATCGTCCGCCGGCCCAGCTTGCCTTCCGCCTGGCACATTCTCCTGGTGGCCGCCGCCATCGTCGCCATCTTCAAAATCCGCCTCTACGCTCTCAAGGTGCAAGACCGCGTCATCCGCCTCGAAGAACGCGGACGCCTCGCCTCCCTGCTCGATCCCGCCCTTCGTCCCCGCATCCCCGAACTCACCGAAAAGCAACTCGTCGCCCTGCGCTTCGCCTCCGACGCCGAACTCCCTTTCCTAGCCGCCCGCGCCCTAAACGAGCACCTGCCCCCACCCGAAATCAAAAAAGCCATCGCCAATTGGCGTCCCGATTATTGGAGAGTTTGAACCAGCGTCTGGACAGACATCTGAATCAGCCGCGTGCCCCACGTCTCGCGCTTTTCGAAAGCCTGCCCTGAGCGCTAGCCGAAGGGTGGGTGCTGATACTTGCAGGGAGAATCCGCCGAGTAACAAGTGGGACAAACCAATATCTAGCCAACCGCGGCCGCCCCACCTCTCGCGTTTTTCCAGACGTCGGTGCCGACGCTTCCAGGGAGAACCAGCCAGGTAACAAGTGGAACAACCCGATCTCTAACCAACCGCGGTTGCTCCACGTCTCGCGCTTTTCGAGACGTGGGTGGAGTTCGAACGCCAAAATTCACCCGGGAAAAAACCCGCAACCCAGCCCCGGAGGGGCGACCGACCTTAGCCCAGCGCTTCAGCGCTGGGGAAAACGCAGAAGAGGAGCAAAGTCCCGGAGGGACGACCCGCTCTCACCGACGGCTCACCGGGTACTGCCCACTGCCCACCGACGACTGCCCACCGCTCGTCGAACCCAAACACTTGGCTAAACCGCCCCACTCCCCAAATCCTGCACTATGTAAAAATTACCCGGTAAAAATTACCGACCTGTGCCTTTTTTACCACACTCACCCTCTAGCATTATCAACGACTTACGAGACTGATTCAGCCAAAAAACTGACTGCGGGTTACAATAAACCCTCGCCCAACCCGTCATTTTCGCTTGTTGTTCGCCTTCAACCCGCCCGCCACCGCCGCCTTAATACGTACACCATTATCCGTACAATCAAGGCGGGTGGGCGGCATCGAACTGCCGGAGCCGCCCTACGGCTTCGGCGTCAACGACTTCAGATACGCCACCACCGCTTCGGCGTCCCCGCGCTCCATGCGAAACTGCGGCATCGGAGCCCGCAGCCATTTCCCGTCCGTCCACGTGCCCGTCGTCAGCAGCTTGATCATGTCCGCGTCGTCCGCCGGAGGCGTGCCTCCGATCCGCGGCGCCAGCAGCGGCCAGTTCGCATCCGGAGTCGCCGGCTGCCACGGGACGGCCGCGCCCTGCAACCATCGTGTCCGGTCGAAATTTCCCTTGCTGTCGCGCGGCGTGTGACACTGCCCGCACATGGCCACGTTCTCCACCAAATATTTTCCGCGGGCGATCTTCTTATCGCCGCTCGGAGCCGCGCTGGCCGCCTTGTTCTGCCGCTGCGGATTTTGGTTCTGCGCAGATGCGCGCCTCGCCCCATTCGACAGCAGGACGAGCGCGACGCCTGCAGCGCCCAGGAAAAAAGCCAGCCGCAACGCCCAACTCGCGCCCTGGCCCCGTCCAACCGCATTTCGCCCAACCCGAGTTCGCCCAAACGGAGTTCGTCCAAACATAGATTCTGGAAGCATTGATTTTCCCCCGCCCCATGTTACCGCGCCGCAAAGCAATTTTGTAATCAGAAAGGCACGCTACTCATTCGCGTTCCATGGGAGTGGGCGCAAGGCGGGCGCCCCACGTCTCGCGCTTTTCGAGACGTTGTCCGCCGAAACATGTTGGGGCAATCTGATGGGCTCTATCGTTCTTGATCTCTCCAGCGCTGAACGATTCCATCAACATCGAGATCGTCGGGGCCGCTTTGCCATTTGGTGTAGAAGTCGATATCTTCGCTGTTAGGGGCGGGGCTGGGTTCGTCGAACTTCACCCTTGTTGGCAATGGAACGGCCTCGCCCAGCATGAGCGCTTCACCGCGAGCCAGGCCCGCCAACACAGACACGAGCTCACCCTCGGATTCCGGGACCAAGCTGCGGACGTATGTCTGATCATCGGGATTCGTGACCCGCAAACAGATGAACGTGCCACACTGTGCGAGAACCGTCTCCGACAGTTCATGGGGGCGCTGACTGATTACAGCAAGCCCAACCCCATACTTTCGGCCCTCTTTTGCGATCCGCTCCATTGATTTTCGCGATCCGGCAAACTGGCTTTCCGCCGCACGCGGGATATAGGCGTGGGCTTCTTCGCAAACTAGCAGGATCGGGAACTCCCGATATTGGGGGTTCCAGTAGTTGAATTCAAATGCAAGACGCCCTATTTGCGCCGCCACCGTGGGCCTGACATCGAACGGTACCGAACTCAGATCGATGACTGTGATGGGGCGTTTCGGAGTACCCAGCCCGACAAAATCCCTTAATAGACCGGACAGCGACGCAGAAGTCGTGCGAGCCTTGGGCTTAAGCAGGAAGTCATATCTAACGTCATTCATTCGACTGAAAAGACGCATCAGAAATCTATCAAAGTCCCCGTGCAAAGGACCCTTGATCTGTTTTGACTGCCCTTGAACCATTCGGGAGTTTTCAGATTCAACGATCATGACGAGTTCATCGAGGGAAAAATAGACGGGGGTATCGACCGTTACGCGCTTTAGCCCAAGAGGAGATTGTTCCTTTTCCCTAAGAGTACGAACCGTATCGCGAAAGAATGCAATTTGATTGTGTGCGGTTTGCTCATTCCGGTCGATCAGCAGATCGCAAAGTTCGGCGTAAGTCATCAACCAGTACGGGATTTCAAGATCGCGAGCATCCACATGGCGAACCGATGCGCCCTCAAACGCGTACCTTCTTATCCCATCTTCATGTTTCCAGCAATACTCTCCGTGAAGGTCCAACAGGATAATATGTGCTTTCGGCATTACGTTAACCGTCTTTTGGATAAGAGAAGCCACAGTCCACGATTTTCCTGACCCCGTCTGCCCAAGAATGGCGAGATGACGTCCAAAGAGACTAGTGGGGTCGGGATACACTCTCAGTGATTTGTGAGTTACAAAGTTGCCGACGGAAAAGCCCTTTGACTGGAAACGGTCAAACATCTTGGCGACGTCAGGAGACGAAAGAGCATACAGTTTTGCTCCAGTTGTCGGATACTGACCAACCCCGCGTTCGAACTGACCGTCAGGGCGCACTGACCCCACCGGAGTTAAATAGATGGTCCTCTTTGCAAATGGCAGCCGCGCAGGTTGTTCCCCTGGAGTATCGATGGACGGAGCAGCCAGTGCCTCCTGCTCAGACATCCTGGTTACGATAGCAACGATATGGATGTCACCCTGTAGGATGGATAGATAAGAGCCTATCTGTCCGACAATGACATCCTCGTCTCCGAAAGTTACTGTAGGAAGTTGTCCTTGTTCGTCCTCCTCCAGTGAGGCAATTACGACACTGCCCTGCACGTCAATAAGGTGGCCAACTGCTGGACTTGCATCATTGCGAGTCATTCAAACCTCCCTGCAAAGGCGCTCAAAACTCCAGAGATCTCCGTGGCCCGGTCCTACCGTTCCCTTAAGAGAGCACCGGGCCTCCGTTACGACGATTACATTGGTGTGTCTGCTCCATCTGGTCCAGGCCGCATCCGATAACGCTTTGGTGAGAATGAGAAGAGTGAAGTCTGCTCTCCCCAGGCCATTTTCAACCACCGCATTCACATGCTCGTCCAGGAAGCCGTAGCCAATACATACAAGGCGATTTACAGGATACGCGTCCTGGCTGAGCGCGCCGCGAAAGGCAGACCATAGCGCTGCATATGGGGGCATCATTGTATCCGTGGCTTTTCGATATTGGGGCGGAATCATCAACCGCTTTGTATCCGGCGGAAGGGGAGCCGTGGATGGACATCTTCTTACCCCGAGAATGGGGCACTCGTACCAACCCAACGATCCATGAAGCTTAAATAGCTTTATTGGCCTGACCGTCTCGTCGAACTGTCGCCCTTTGTAGGTACCCCGTATCTGCCCGATGCGTTCCTGAAAAACCGCGGAATCGAAAAATGACTGCTCGTTGCCGAGAAACCCGTCAGTAAGACGAACGCACCCCACATCCGCAGCGCGTTCGATCAGGGGGTCGTAGTTAAGGCTAAAGATCTTGGTTGCTCGATCGGATCGAGGTACCAAGCGTTGCAGGAACTGCTTATGATGCTCAATGCTTGGACGAATGGTCATGAAGTGATCGGCAATGGCTTGGGTTACCGCATGGCGATGCGGCAATTCCTGAGCCAATCCACGATCCAGGAGGTCTAGGGCCTGCTCGACTCCGCTGGCACCGGAATCCAACTTTGCTTGGATTTCGGCGCGAGTAGGTTGGTCTGCTATGCCGCCCCTGATGAGGCCCCACAGAGAGCCGGTCAACGGGTATCCTGAACCCCCGAGAAAAGAAGATCCAGCGCCAAGCAGGTAGGCGACACGTTGCGCCTTGAGCTGCTCCGTGACTTTTGTTTCCACAGAGGCTAAGAAATCCGCACTCGTATCCGCCTTGGATTTGATCGCCATAATCTGATGCTGGACACAGAATCTACGATTTGTACCGAAGCCCCGACCTCGTATGAATACTTTCGACGGTTCCACCGGGCACTGCGTACTGGCAACTGACCACTGACCACCGCCCACTGACCACTAGCTTCACTTCCCCTTCAACATCCTAACCACCCGGTCGAAATCCTCCAGCGTCCCATACTCAATCACAATCTTGCCTCGTCCATGCCTATCTCGGATTCGCACCCTCATCCCCAACACCGTCTCCAGCGACCGCTGCGCCGCCTTCACATTCGGATCCACCCACCGCGCCCCGCCTCCCTTGTTCGGCTCGCCCAATCCGGCCGGCGCGCTCATTCCCAGCACCAGGTCCTCCAGCTTCGCCACCGACATCTTTTCGTCCATTGCCTTTTGCGCGTACTTCCAGATCTGCACGTTGTCCCGTAACTGCAACAGCGCCCGGGCGTGGCTGAACGTCAACTTCACCGTCTGCAGCGCTCCGATCACTCCTTCCGGCAACGCCAGCAGCCGCATGTAATTCGATACCTGCTCCCGCGATATGCCCGCCCGTTTTCCAATCTCCTCCTGCGTAAGCTTGAACCGCTTGCTCAAGTTCGCGAACGCCTCCGCCTGCTCCACGCAATTCAGGTCCTGACGCTGCAGGTTTTCCACCAGCGTCATTTCCGCCGCCTGCTGCTCCGAAACCCGTTTCACGATCGCCGGAATCGTCGCGTGCCCCAGCATCTCCGCCGCTCGCATCCGCCGCTCGCCCAGAATCAGCGTGAACCGTCCCTCTTTCCCCGGACGCACCACAATCGGCTGCAACACTCCCTGCACTTCGATCGATTGCGCCAACTCCTTGATCCCTCCCGTCTCGAACTCCCTCCGCGTCTGGTACGGATTGAGGTCGACCTGATCAATCCCCAACCCGAACACCGTCTCCCCATCCGCAGTCTTCCCTGACTCCGACGCCTGCAACAAATCCAGCGTCCCCGGAACCGCCACGCCATCCGGCATAGCTACGGGCGGCCTCGCAAGCCAGCCTTGCCCGGAGTCGAAGCGTCCCCCCTCAGCTCCAGCGGAAGAAACCGGCAAGTCAACTCCCTGGGAACCGTGCGCTGGAAGCTGGGCACTGGGTACTGGGTACTGAGTACTGGCAGTCGCACCATCGGTCCGCGCACTTTGCGGAAGCGTCGGCGCCGGCACCATCCGCGGCCCCGGCAACAACGACTCCAGCCCCCTCCCCAATGCCCGCCGCTTCTCCGCCAACTTCTCGTGGACCTTCTCCGTCCCGGTCTTCTCCGCCGTCTTATCGGCCGCCGCCAAATTCGATGTAGTCATCAATCGCTCTCCCTAATTCGTCGAATCCTTATCCGTCGCATCCTTAACACCTGAAACCCGAGTCCATCAATCAAACATATCGATGTACATAAATATTTACGTCCATCAATCTATGCCGCTTCCCCCGGCCCCTTCGCCGCCTCCGCACGCCGGTCCACGATCTCCTTCGCCAGCCGTATGTAGCTCTCCGCCCCGCGCGACCGCACGTCGTACAACAACGCCGGCTGCCCGTGGCTTGGGGCCTCCGCCAAACGGATGTTGCGCGGGATCGTCGTCGCGAACAGCTTCTCCCCAAAATATTTCTTCAGCTCCTCCGCCACCTGCTGCGCCAGGTTCGTCCGCTCGTCGAACATCGTGATCACCACGCCCTCCACCACCAGCGCCGGATTCAGCTCCGCTCGAATCCTCTCGACCGTATCGAGCAGCTCCGACACGCCTTCGAGCGCAAAGTACTCCGCCTGCATCGGGATCAGCACTCCATCCGCGGCGACCAACGCGTTCAGCGTAAGCAGGTCGAGAGCCGGAGGACAATCCAGCACGATGAACTCGAAGCGATCGAGCAAACCGGAGAGCGCGTCGCGCAGACGAAACTCGCGGCGCTCCGCCCCAACCAGCTCGAGGTTGGCGCCGATCAAATTTTTGTGCGATGGAATCAGCCAAAGTTGTTCGAGCCCGGTGAGCTGTAGCGCCTCCTCGGCCGTGGCCACGCCCATGATGACGTCGTAGAGGTTGATGCGCTCGGGATCTTTGACGAGGCCCAGGCCGCTGGTTGAGTTGGACTGGGGATCGCAATCCACGAGCAGGGTGTTGACTTCGGCGGCGGCGAGAGAGGCGGCGAGGTTGATGGCAGTCGTGGTCTTGCCGACGCCACCCTTCTGGTTGGCAACTGCGATGATGCGTCCCATGATTTTTTCTTTTTGCTTAGGGAGTAAGGATATGCGAAGGCGTCATGTGAAAGCAATGCCGGATTTTGGTGCAAATGCGGCGAATGTTCCACGTGGAACATATCTCAGGTTTGGCAAATTGGGCTGCAAAATGGAGAAGTGTTCCACGTGGAACACTTTTTTTCGCGTTGTCTCATTATGAGAATATGACATAAATTTACCACTTTTGCTATCCAGATGAAGCAAAACGTGGCGCGGTGAACCACTTTACTATGTAAAAATTACCGTGTAATTTTTTCCTTATGGCCTGCATCCGACTAGTAACACCCTTGAATGTGACTGCGGGATAGGAATTGGGAGGGTCCATTTGATCGTGGTCTGGGTGGATAGATGGGGGAGATAGGCGGAGCTTATGAGGAGGGCAAGGGTTCCGTTGGGGGCGAGGAAGGATGCGGCGTGGGGGAGGATTTTATGGAAGCGCTCGACGGCGCGGAGGGTCACAAAGTTGGCCTTGGGAAAGGCGGGATCGGCGGAGAGGGTTTCGGCGCGGGCGGCGATTACATTGATGTCCGTCAATGTAAGTGCGCGGGCGACTTCGCGGAGGAAAGCGGCCTTCTTGTGGTTCGATTCGATCAGGGTCAGGTGAATGTGCGGGGCCCAGAGCTTGAGAGGGAGGGCGGGGAATCCGGCGCCGGAGCCGATGTCGAGGACGCGGAGAGGGCAGTACCCAGTACCCAGTACCCAGTTGCCAGTTGCCGGCTGCCAGTTGCCAGAGGAATTGCGAACGTCCCCACCCAAGCAGAGCTTGGGTGGGGCACCCGCTGTCCTTGTTGGGAAGAGGTGACGGGCCAGGAAGAAGGACTCGCCGAAGTGGCGGGTCACGATTTCTTCGTCCTTGCGGATGGCGGTGAGGTTGATGCGGGCGTTCCAGCGTCTTAATAGATCGATGTACGTCGATATTTGATCGAGCTGGGATAGGGTGAGCGGCTGCTCTAGAAAAGGCTGGAGAAGAGCGGCGATTTGGGCGGTGTCCATGGAGAGCGGGTGTCAGGTCTCAGGTGTCAGGTCTTGGTTCTCAGTTGTCAGTTCTTAAAGCGTGTTTCAAAAATACCTTCTAGCTCTGAAGGCACGTCCCTCAGGGGCTAAAGCCCGCATTTTCCCAGGGCCTAAGCGGCACGACTAAAATACCTTCTAGCTCTGAAGGCACGTCCCTCAGGGGCTAAAGCCCGCATTTTCCCAGGGCCTAAGCGGCACGACTGAAGTCGTGCCCTTCCCAAAACCCATTTTTGAAACACGCTCTAGTGAAAGGTAACATTCCTGGGCGGAGAATCGGTCTTGATTTCTTTTCGCTGTGCTGTGGCGTTCGCACGAACGTCTCGAAAAGTGCTAGACCAAGGGCACCGGCCAAGGAGGTGGGGTGCGAGGATTTTTCTTAAAGATGCAAAGTCTTGCGCAGGCGCTAAAAATACTTCAAACCTTCGATTGACAGAGTGGGGGACGGGCATGATACTTGGCGCGAAACGCGGAGGGAGTAAATCCGAATGTTTCAGTTTTGCAATTGTTCGACATTCCATGGAGGAATTTCAATGTCAAAATCTCGCCTGTTTCAAGTCGCAGCTTTAATTGCGATCGTTGCATTCCTGGCTTGCAGTCAGCTAGCGCTGGCGCAAGCAAAACCAACGCCAAGATTTCACCGTACCGTGGTGAATAAGCCGGGGACGCACGCAGCCGCGGCGGTTAACCCGGACGCTACGACGCCCGTGCCACCTTATGGCCTGTACAACGATGGTTATTGGCTTGGCCAAACAAGCTATCCGGCTGTGGACACCAATGATGAAACGCTGTGGCCCTGCTTTGGCAGCACGGCAACCCCCAGCCCCGATTGCGCCGACATCATCAGCGGCGGAGTGGTGGTTGGCGGTCCGGCGTACCTGTTCACGCTGGCCAACGATCCCAGCCAAGCTGTCGCCACCAACATCAATGGTTGTGACGGGGACACCAACGGGTCCGGCACCGGAGACAACTTTGGCACCCCATACATTCCTTGCGCCCAAGCGGACGTCTGGTACGAAGACGACGCGAACGATACCACCGACGACCAGCTTTACTCGCTCGTGGTCACACAGGGCACGGCAGTGATTTACGACACGGGTACACAGGATTGGGGCACCGACGACCCAACGTATGATGGTTACGGGGGAATGGTTCCTCCCGCCTCCATTATCGACGACGCTGACATTAACTTCGGCGACATGCTCCAGACGGGCGTGAACAACGGCAACTGCTCCCAGCCCGTCTCGTACCCCGTTGTTTGCACCGCCGCTAATTTGGCGACTTGCGGTCCACCGGCGCCATACACCGCGACGACCTGCGCCGCCGCTGGCGCCAACTGCCCAAGCAATACTCCGGGCGGGTGGCCAGGTGAGGATGTGGGCTGGCCATTCGTTGTGGCAGCCGGCAAGAAGTGCGTGGCGCCAGTGGCGGGGGTGGCAACCATAACCGCGACGACCTCGCTCGCTAAGCCCACATGGACATACAAACCTAACAAGGTTGCGTCCACGGGAGGCACATGGACCGTCAAATACACGAAACCGTATGCATATACGCTGGCGCAGAAGTGGACGATTTACCTTAAGTAGGAAACTGCAACCAACGTCCCAGGCTCAGGTTTGAGTCTGGGACGATTTTTTTTGCAGTGAATTGCGGGACGCCAGCGCCACCGAAAAGCGGGCGCAGCCTCGGAAAAAGCCGTTTCTGAGCAAGAGCCGTCACCTCAGCGGCTAAAGCCGCATTCAAGACAATGCAGTTACCGCAGCGCTGAAGCGCTGCGCCACCCAAAATCAAGTGCGGGAAAGCAGTGACCGCAGCGCTGAAGCGCTGGGCTATTGTCGATCGTCCCTTCTATTTTTCCTGGGGCTGCGGAGATTGGCTTGACTGGAGTCGGCGGAGGAGTAAGCACACAAGCAGAGTTGGGCACACGCGACTGAAATGGAGTCCGCTCCAACGGAGTCTGCTCGAGAAGAGAGGCACGCGAAAATTGGCGCGGGGCGGGGAATTTGCGCGGATGTGGGGATTAGGGATGGTGGCGTGCAGTTTGGGTGATGGGCATTTTCGCAAAGGTGCAAAGTGTTGCACACATCATTAAAATTCTGGAAATCTTTGATTGACAGGGCCTCGGGAGTACACGATACTTGCCCCGATACGCTTTCGGAGTTAATCCGTCAGCCTCAGATGCACAAAACCCATGGAGGATCCTCTAATGTCAAAGTCTCGCCTGTTTCAAGTGGTAGTTCTTGTGGCAATCGTCGCCCTGTTCGCTTGCAGTCAGATGGCGATGGCGGCAACGAAACCTCATTTCCAAATCAAAGTAATTCCGAAGACGCACTCGGGAGTTAACCCGATGGTCGCGGAGCCGCCGACAGTCGGCCTGTACGGGGTCGCGCAGTGGTTTGGCTACACCAGCTACCTGGTCACCAGCGGTACCGACCTATGGCCATGCTTCGGCAACACAGCCACTCCGGATCCGAATTGCGCCGACATCATCAGCGGCGGAGTCGTGCTTGGAGCCCCGTCACTTAGCTGGCCGTTAGCAGCTTGCGACGCGAACAGCACCGTCAATGCTTACGACTATTGCGGTCAAACCGAAACGTGGTACGAAGATTGGTCGAACGACAGCACGGACGAACTCACCTACCTGCTCGTGGCCACGCAGGTCCAAGGCTCAGCCACGGTTACCCTTGCGGACTCGGGCATCGTGGATTTTGGCCCGAACGTTTACGGCGCGGCTTGCGGCGGGACTTGTCCTCCGGCGGCTGACGTAATCATTTACGGCGACCAGGACTTCGGGACACAGGGCCTGACTGGCGTGAACAACGGCAACTGCGAAGCTCCCTATGCGTACCCTCTGAACTCTGCGGCATTCCCGGTCGCAGATGGAGTCTATGTGGTACCGGCCAACAAGACTTGCAAAAACCCACTAGCGGGCTTGGTTACCTTGACCGCGACCACTGAAGTCGGTGCACCCGTCTATACAAAATCGACGAAGGCGTCAGTATGCGCGACCTCCGACTCTGGCGTCCCACCCTGCTGGACAGTTAAGTGGACGAAGAAGTATTCAGTGGCGCAGAAGTGGGTCATTGACCTTTACTAACGCTCTAGCGAGCTAACCGGCGCGACTTTGATTCGCGACGCAAGACCCCATCCTACGCAGGTATGCGTAGGATGGGGTTTTTTATTGGGGAGGAGGGATTCGATATAAATATCCGGCAAAAGGCGTGCACCACAGGATACACAGAAGCCCACGGGGAACTTCAACAGTGTTTTCCACGGAGCGGCGAGCGGGCGGTCATTTCCCGATGCAGAAGGTGGAGAAGATGCAGGAGAGGATGTCGTCGGAGGTGGTGGCGCCGGTGATTTCGTCGAGGGAGTGAAGGGCGACATAAAGATCAAGGAGGAGCATCTCGTGGGGGACGCGGGCGGATAGGGCCGTGGTGGCGGCGGCGAGGGCGGTGAGTGAGTCGTTGACCAAGGTTTGATGGCGGAGGCTGGTAAGGAAGCCGGATTCGAGCTGGGGCGCGGAGTCTCCGGCGATGTGGCGGAGGATGGCGGCGCGGAGGGCGGGGATGCCGTCGCCGGTGAGGGCGGAGGTTTGAATTATGGGCCGAGTTGCCGAACTGCGCTCGGCTGGAGGCGGCGGCAATGTTCCCACCCAAGCGGAGCTTGGGTGGGGCACCCCGCTAGACTCTGCCGGAGAAAGCCTGCCGGGCTCCGCCCGGCCTGGACGGGCGAGGCGCCCGTCTCCACACGAACCTAGTAGGTCGGACTTGTTTTCCACTAAGATGGCGGGGCGGTTGGCCGTCTTTGTCAGTAACTCTGTTAGTAACTGGTCGTCTTCCTGGGCCGGGGGCTGAGTTATATCTGTAACTACGAGGACTAAGTCGGCGGCGGCGAGGGCTTCCATGGATTTCTTGATGCCCAGGCTTTCGGCTTCGTCTTCGTGCAGAGGTTGGCGGATGCCGGCGGTATCCACGAGTTGCACGGGGATTCCGCCGATGGCGACGGTTTCACTGACCAGGTCGCGGGTGGTGCCGGGCTGGGCGGTGACGATGGCGCGCTCGCGTTCGACGAGGCAATTGAAAAGGCTCGATTTGCCAACGTTGGGACGGCCCACGATGGCGAGGGTCAGGCCCTGGTGGACGATGTTGCCGTAGGCGAAGGTGGCGGCGAGTTGAGCGAGCGGGGCGTGGACTGCGGCGATGCGGGCTTGAATGGTGGAGTCGGCGGCGATGGAGACGTCGTCTTCGGCGAAGTCGATACCGGCTTCGAGGAGGGCGATAAGGTCGATGAGGTCGCGCTTGATGGGCTTGAGACGATTGGAGAGCGCGCCTTCCAACTGCTGGGCGGCAACCTTGGCCTGGAAGAGAGTTTGGGAGTCGATGAGATCGCGGACGGCTTCGGCTTGGGTGAGGTCGAGGCGTCCGTTGAGAAAGGCGCGGAGGGTGAATTCTCCGGGCTCGGCGAGACGGGCGCCTTGGGCGAGGGAGAGTTCGAGGATGTGGCGGAGGACGACGGGAGAGCCGTGGGCGGAGATTTCGACGATATCGTCGGTGGTGTAGGAATGGGGGCGGGCAAAGTAGGTGACGACGACTTCGTCGAGGCGGGGTGGAGTGGATGAAACCACGTCCTTCATTTCGGCGGGCACCGTACCCACCCAAGCAGAGCTTGGGTGGGGCACCCGGGGTTCGATCAGGTCGCAGAGTTGGGCGTGGTTGGGCTCCAGTGGGCGAGAGAGGCGCAGCATGAGCTCGGCGATGGCTCGGGCTTGGGGTCCGGCGAGGCGGACCACGCCGATGCCGCCGCGGCCGGGCGGAGTGGCGATGGCGGCGATGGTGTCGTCGAGATCCATGGGAGAGCAGTGGGCGGTTGTGCGTGGCCAGTCAAACGCCGATCAGGGTCATTGTAGCGAGGTTATGGGTTTGCGGGGGAGAGTGGGCGTCATTTATACTTACGGTTTGCCTTTTAAGGAAGCCGATACAATCAGGAGCAAGGATTTTCAATGCCGAAACGTACATTTCAACCCAACCGGCGCAAGCGCTCGAAGAAGCACGGGTTCCGGACTCGCATGAAGACAAAGAGCGGGGCCGCAGTGCTGTCGCGCCGCCGTGCCAAGGGGCGCAAGCGCGTCTCGGTAAAACCGGGTTTCCGCGACTAGTTTTCCCACCGTAAATCAGTTGCCAGTGGCCAGCACCCAGTTGCCAGAAAGAGCGGGACTGACGACTGGCAAGCGGGTACAGGGTGACGCCGTGCAGGATGGTGAGCTGGTGAGCGGCGACGCTCCGGAGCGGCGCGCAGAGCAGTCCGCGAGAAAAGCGGGGGTGGGATTTGCTCGCGCGGCGCGGCTGCTGAAACACGCGGATTTCGAGCGCGTGTACAAGCAGGGACGGCGGCACTTTTCCGCGAACATGACGGTGTTCTATCTGCGGCGGGCGCAGGGCGCTTCGCGAGAGGGAAGGGCGCGGGTTGGGCTCACGGTGGGCCGGGTGCTGGGCGGGGCGGTGGAACGGAACCGGATCAAGCGGCGGTTGCGGGAAGCGGTGCGGCAGCGGCGTTCGGTGCTTGAGCTTGGGTTCGAGGACGCGGGCGGCATGGATGTGGTGGGCGTCGATGTGGTAATCAATCCGAAGAAGTCGGTGCTGACGGTGGAGTTTGGAGTGGTGCTGGAGGAAGTGGGACGGGCGCTGGAGGCGATCGCGAAATCATTGAGACACTGAGGCATTGAGAGATTGAATCATTGAGACATTAAGGCGATGATTCAGTGTCTCAATGAGTCAATGAGTCAATAATCTAAAGATGAAGTCACTTGCGCTGGGACTGTTGCGAGGTTATAAGCGGTGGATTTCGCCGGCGTTCCGCCCGGCGTGCCGGTATGTGCCGACGTGCTCGGAATACGCGATGGAAGCGGTGGAGCGGTACGGGGCGCTGCGCGGCTTGGCGATGGCGGGTTGGCGGGTGTTGCGGTGTCATCCGTTGGCTAAGGGTGGGTATGATCCGGTAGTGAAGGATGCTCTGGGAAAACCGACTCATCCGCAAGAAGCGCGAATGAGTGGGGCGCCCGGCGTCTAACTGAGAAAATGGCGAGCGACTGATTTGGCCGAATTTAACAATCCGCAGCAAGAACCGGGGATGGAGCGGAAGCTGTTGGTGGTGTTTGCGCTGACGTTCCTGGTGATCATGCTTTTCCAGCCGCTGCTGAAGAAGTATGGGCCGCAGCCTCCCGCGGCAAAGCCGGAGAGTTCGCAGGCAGCGCCGGTGCAGAACCAGGCGCAAGTTCCAGCGCAAACTCCAACGCCATCTCCCACGCACGCCGCGAAGGCATCTGGCGGTAAGGGTGCTGCGGCTACCGAGAGGGGGAAAGCCGCGCCTCTACAGGCTACGAGCGAAGCGGAGACGGTGATTGAAAACGACGTTTACCGGATCGTGTTCACGAATCGCGGGGCACGGGTGAAGTCGTGGATACTGAAGAAATACACCGACGACAAGGGCGGGCAGCTCGAACTGGTGAACAGCGTGGCGGCGGAGAAGTACGGGTATCCGCTAACGTTGTGGGCGTATGACACGGGGTTGCGGGACAAGGTGAACTCGGCGCTGTACGTGGCGTCTCGGAGTTCCCAGCTCCCAGTTCCCAGTTCCCAGAAATCCGATTCGTCGTCTACGCTTCCTTCTTCTCCACAAGAAATTAAGTTTGTGTATTCGGACAGCGACGTCTCGGTCGAGAAGAGCTTCACTTTCGATCGCTTGAGCTATGTGGTTGGGGTGCGGACTTCGATCGAGGTAAAGGGCGAGCAGGTAGCGGCGTTTCCGATGTGGCCGGCGGGGTTTGGCGCGGACATGACGGGGCCGCAGTACGCCACGGGACAGATCATTTATCAGTACGACAACAAGGTCGAGCGGCTCGCGATCAAGAAGATCAGTGGGGGCGGGACGCTGGGGGGCCCGTTCCACTGGGCGGGAATATCGGACCAATATTTCGCGGCGGTATTTGTGCCGGCGGACCCGCAGAACGCGGCGCTGGTGACACTGCGAAACGCGATTGAGATTCCGCATGGCGGCTCCGATACCAAGCAGATGGACAAGATCGACGTGCTAGGCGCGGCGGTGGGCAGCGTGAGGGGCGCGACCGAAGCGCGGATTTATGTTGGGCCGAAGGCGCTGGCGGATCTGGAATCGGTCTCGGTGCCGGGGATCACGGGGGCGGAGCCGGACCTGCGCAAGGTGATCGACTTTGGCTGGCTGGGATACATCGCGCTTCCGTTGTTTCTGTGGTTGAAGTGGATGTACAGCCACATCGTCGCGAATTGGGGATGGGCGATTTTGCTGCAGACGCTGGTGATCAACGTGGCGCTGCTGCCGCTGCGGCTGACGCAGATGAAGTCGATGCTGAAGATGCAGCGTGTAGCGCCGCAGATCAAGCAGATCCAGGAAAAATATAAGAAGTACAGCCTTCGCGATCCAGAGAAAGCGAAGATGAACGAAGAGATTTCGGCGCTGTACAAGAAGGAAGGCGTGAATCCGGCGGGTGGATGCCTGCCGCTGCTGATCCAGATGCCGTTTCTGTTCGCGTATTACCGGATGCTGAACGTAGCGATGGATTTGAGACATGCGCCGTGGCTGTGGATCAAGGACCTGGCAGCGCCCGATCCGTGGCACATACTGCCGGTGGCGATCATCGTGACCATGCTGGTGATGCAGCGGATGACGCCGCAGGCGGGGATGGATCCGGCGCAGCAGAAGATGATGAACATCATGATGCCGGGAATGCTGGGCCTGATGAGCTGGAACCTGCCGGCGGGGCTGGGGTTGTATTGGTCGGCGGGACAGTTGATAGGGATCGTCCAGCAGTCGGTGATGAACCGGACGTCGCTGGGGCGGGAGATGCGGGAGATGATGGCGAAGCGGGCGCGGAAAAAAGAGAAGTAGCTGACAGCTATCAGCTATCAGCCGTCAACCGTCAGTAAAATCCAGCCCCTAAAGGGGCATCTGATTTTAAAGAAGTTGCGGTATCGCTAAAGCGATACCCCGATACAAATCTTTAATTACGAATCTTTCTAAGTTTGCGACGCTCTTTGCATTCACTGATAGCTGAGAGCTGATGGCTGAGAGCTAAATTATGCCGATTACAGACAAGGTTGCCGCCGCTAAACAGATTGGGGAATTTTTGCAGGCCGTCATTTCGCAGGGCGGCTTTAAGCTGAAGTACAGGATCACTGTGGATCCGCCGATGGCGCAGCAGCGCGAGTGGGAGCATCCGGAAATTCTGGTGGAGTTCGCGGGGCCGGATTCGGGGCTATTGCTGGAGCGGAGCGGGGAGTTGCTGCGCTCGTTCGAGCTGCTGGCGTCGGAGATTTTGCACTTGCAGGGGAACGAGCACGAGAAGATCTGGTTCGACTGCAAGAATTTCCGGGCGCTGCGGATCGAGGAGTTGCAAACGGCGGCGGGAGTGGCAGCGGAACATGTGCGGCGGACGAGCGAGCCGTACCGGTTCGGGCCGATGTCGTCGCGGGAACGGCGGATTGTTCATCTGGCGCTGCGCGAGGAAAAGGATTTGCGGACGGAGAGCGACGGCGAGGGCGGACGACGGTCGGTGGTGGTGTATCCGGCGAATCATAAGCCGGGGCCGTCTCGGCGGGAGCGGCGGACGATTTCGTAGCCGAGGCGGGCTGTCCGAACGCGACGATCTCTGTTGCACAGGATGCGCGGCAGTTAGTTTCTGGGCACTTGACAGCGCAATAAAATCGCGCTTGGAGGCCGCGGCTGCGGGAAAATATTTTTGTTGCGAACACACCGACAGGCGAATTTTTTTGTGCTAGTATGCCGTTCGTCTCGTAATAAATTTCACAAACAACTGGTGCTGCAAAACAGGTTCAGGTCAGAAGTGAAGCAATCATAATTTCCGGAGGCGGGGCAAACGCCGTCTCCGCGGCAATGTTGGATTTTCCCGGAAATTGTACTCCGGCGCATTCGATATTCTGGTCAAAAATGTCTCTTACCAGTTCCGCCATCATTCCGAATCCTTGGGTGCGCATCCTCGACGCCCTAGAAAAGAAAGTCAACCGGCACTCGTATGAAACCTGGTTGAAACCGACGCGCTACAGCCATGCAAGCAATGGAATCCTGTTCGTGCGGGTCCCGACGGCCGAGTTTCGTCATGTGGGCGACAAGTACGCGGACCTGATCCAGGAAGCGCTCGACAATCTCGAGTTGGGGTACGAGGATGTGAAATTCGTTACGGCCGAGGACGATCCATCGAACACGCCGATCCGGCACAACGGGGGGCTGTCGGCCCATAGTGCGAACGCCGGTGCGGGCCCGGTAGCGGCGACGGGGTTGCACCCGGCGCAGGGGCGGTTCGACTGGGACAGCGCGGCGCAGCTGAATCCACGGTACACGTTTGACGCGTTCGTGATCGGGAGTGGGAACCAGTTTGCGCACGCGGCTTGCCAGGCGGTGGCGGAGCGGCCATCGAAGGCTTACAACCCCTTGTTTTTGTATGGGGGCGTCGGGATGGGCAAGACGCACCTGATGCAGGCCATTGGGCATGAGATCAAGCGGCGGATGCCACAGGCGGCGATCTGCTATGTGTCGAGCGAGAAGTTCACCAACGAGATGATCAACTCGCTGCGTTACGACAAGATGATCAGTTTCCGGGACAAGTTCCGGACGATGGACGTGCTGCTGATTGACGACATCCAATTCCTGGCGCAGAAAGAGCGCACGCAGGAAGAATTTTTCCACACGTTTAACGCGCTGCATGAATCGATGAAGCAAATCGTGATTGCGAGCGACCGTCCGCCGAAAGAGTTGGCGGAATTCGAGGACCGCTTGCGCAGCCGGTTTGAGTGGGGGCTGATTGCCGATATTCAGCCGCCGGATTTGGAGACGAAAGTCGCGATCCTGCAGAAGAAGGCGGAGCAGGAGCGGGTGACGCTGCCGACCGATGTGGCGTTGTTTATCGCGTCGAACATACGGTCGAATGTACGCGAGTTGGAAGGCGCGCTGATCCGGTTGGTAGCGCATTCGTCGCTGATTGGGGCGGAAATTACGCTTCCCTATACCCAGCAGGTATTGAAGAATTTCATCGATTCGCAGGCACGCAAGGTAACGATTGAGTCGATTCAGAAGGCGGTGGCGGAGCAATTCGGGCTGCGGCTGGTGGAAATCAAGGCGAAGAATAATTCGCGCTCGATCGTATATCCGCGGCAGATTGCGATGTACCTGGCCAAGCATCTGACGGAGGCATCGCTGCCTGAAATTGGACGCCAGTTCGCGGGCAAGCATCACACGACGGTCTTGCACTCGGTAGACAAGATTGAAGAAGTCCGTAAGAACGACAAGGATTTGAACAGGCTGCTAAATAAACTGACCGAGCAATTGAGCGCATAAATGGCGGTTTCAGCAATTTTTCCACTCATCCGGCCATTTTTCCTTTCATTAGACTGCCGAGTATTTGTGGAAGTTGTGGGGGATGGGACTATAACCTAGAACAGGCGCTCGTGTTACGATGGCTTCCGCCGAGGTGACGACCGATTTTTCACATGAAGGGCGGATGTGGAAACAATTGAGCCGCAGGAATGTGGACTTGTTTTCCACTTCTCCGAAGCACCTACGGTTACTACTGGTTTTCTTAGTTTTGTATTTGATATAAGAAGAGAATAGAAGTAGAACTGGGAGGCCTAATATGCCGGTGGAAACCGCTCCTACTGTAGGAACGACGAGCATGGAAATCACGGTCGGAAAAGTTGAGCTTCTTCGCGAACTGACAGCTACACAGGGCGTGGTGGAGCGCAAGACGACAATTCCAATCCTCTCCAACTATCTTTTTGAGGCAGCGGGGGACAAATTATCGCTTACGGCGACGGACCTCGATTTAAGCCTCCGGACATCGTGTAACGCGAAGGTGAAAAAAGAAGGCGCGTGTACGATTCCAGCACGTAAACTTTACGACTACACAAAGCTGCTGCCAGACGCGGACATCACCATCAAGCTGCTGGAAAACCACTGGGTCAGCATTCGATGTGGGCGGTCGAACACGAAAATGGTGGGGATGGCAAAGTCGAATTTTCCAGGGCTGCCGGTGTTTCCAGCGGCGGGAGCGATTAAGATTCCGGCGGTGGTATTGCGGTCGATGATTGCAAAAACAGGGTTCGCAATTGCCAGCGAGGAGTCGCGCTACACGCTAAATGGGGCGCTGATGGTGCTGAAACCAGAGTCGATCACAATGGTAGCAACCGATGGCCATCGTCTAGCGCATGTGGAACGCACGGGAGAGAAATTTGAAGGCGTATCAGGCGAACTGAAGACCCTGATTCCAAAGAAAGCAATGGATGAGTTAAAAACCCTACTGGATTCAGACGTGGAAACCGTTGACTTCGCCAAGGATGACTCGACGCTGTTCTTCCGGGTGGGGCCGCGGTTGCTGACATCACGCCAACTCACAGGGCAGTTTCCCAACTACGAGGCGGTGTTGCCGAAGGACATCAGCAAGTCAATCGCGTTGCACGGCGAGGAACTGGGAGCCGCAATCGCACGCGTGGCGCAGTTTGCCGACGAGCGGTCGCGCGCGGTGCGTCTGCGTTTGGAGAAAGGCGAGCTAAAGCTCTCAGCATCGTCAACCGAACTTGGGGAATCGGAGGATTCGATCGAAGTCGCCTACGACGGCGAGCCGATCGCCATCGGATTTAACGCGCAATACCTGATCGACTTCATCAAAGCGACGGGCTCCTGCGAAGTGAAACTCGAACTGAAGGATTCGCAGTCGGCTGGGCAGCTTCGACCCGCGGAAGGCGACGACTACAAGTATCGGTATATTGTGATGCCGATGCGGATCTGAGGCGGCTGGAGCTGCGAGATCCCGCTGTAAGCTACGAGGCATGGGCTGCGAGCAAGCCTGAAATGGCCCGAGCCTTCGGGGCAATGTGGGCCGGCTATCTTGTACCTTAACATCCGCTAGTTTTTACATTCCCGGTTCAATCCATCTGTGGAGGAAAATCTGATGCTATCCGGATTCAAGCAATTTATTTTGCGCGGCAATGTGGTGGATATGGCGGTGGGCGTGGTGATTGGCGCAGCCTTTGGTGGGGTGATCAAGGCACTGACGGATGACTTGCTGATGCCGTTCATTGCCGCGATCGTGGGCAAACCGGATTTTTCCGCCATTCATTTCACGATTAACGGGACGGCATTTCCGGTGGGCCTTTTCATCAACGCGGTGGTGTCGTTTCTGCTGGTTGCCGCAGCCATTTATTTCTTCGTGGTGACTCCGATCAATGCACTGGTTGCGCGGATGCGGAAGGACCCGGCACCGGCGGACCCGACGACGAAGAAATGTCCGGAATGCCTGAGCGAAATTCCGCTGGATGCGCGGCGGTGCTGCCATTGTGCACAGCCGGTGATGGGGAAGGCGGCGTAGGCCGCAGGCTTTTCGACCTTGGCGGAATCGGCCGGAATCCTGTAAAATCGAGGTTTCGGCAACCGGCCTGGAAGGATTCAGAGTTTATGGCACGAGTTTGTGATGTCTGCGGCAAGGGGCCGCAGTTTGGAAATACGATCAGCCACGCCCACAACGTGAGCAAGCGGCGGTGGAACGTCAACCTGCGCCCGGTGCACGCGAAGGTGGGAGCGGCCAACAAGCATATCCGCGTGTGCACTTCTTGTCTGCGCAGCGGGAAAGTGGTCAAGGCATAAAGGATCGTTGCCCGCAGAGCTGTGAAAACTCTGCGGGCTTTTGTCTGTTTGCACAAGACGGCGACCGATAGAGCCTGCCCTGAGCGCCGTTGCCCCCAGAGTCTCCGGTCATACCTGTCGAGCCGCCGACCGCTGGATGGCCGAAGACCGGCCGTCCCTACACCAGCCGTTCCCTACGCCAGCTACTTCACATCGACGAGTTGCACGTCGAAGATAAGGGTTGAGTTGGGCGGGATCCGGACCATGCCCTGCACGCTCTTGGCTCCATAGGCCAAGTCGGCCGGAATGCGAAGCTGGCGCTTGCCACCTACCTTTATCCCGGCAACACCTTCGTCCCATCCCTTGATGACTTGGCCAGCGCCGAGCATGAAATCGAAAGGTTTACCGGTGCCTACGGAGCTGTCGAATTTTTTGCCATCGGTGAGCCAGCCGGTGTAATCGACTTTCACTTTGTGCCCGGTCTGCGCGACTGCGCCGGTGCCGACCTTGATGTCCCAGTATTCGAGGCCGCTGGCGGTCTTGATGGGATCGCCGGTGACCTTGGTGGGGCCGCTGGCGGGCTTGGCCGCGGTTTGCGCGACGGACAGGGCGGCCAGGGCTAGCAGTGCGATGGCTAGGATGACGATTAGGGTTTTCATGGATCCTCTTTTCTTGGATTAAAAATCTTACATTTTCAAAATTCTTCGTTTGCGTTTGGGTAGCGAATGCCAATTTGTTGCGATTGCTGCCAACTTCCGAGATGCGCGCGTTCCTTCACTTGACGATCTTAAGATTGCGCAATGACATCGATTGTCACCAGCACATCCTTTGGCAGGCGGGCGACTTCCACCGTCGAGCGGGCTGGGGGCGATTGCTTGAAGTAGCGACCGTAGACTTCGTTCATGGCGGCGAAATCTCCCATGCTTTTTAGGAAAACGGTGCAGCGCAGAGCTTTCTCCAAACTGCTGCCGGCGGAGTGCAATACGGCGGCGAGGTTTTTGAGGACTTGATCGGTCTGTTCGAGGATACCGCCCGCAACGATCTGGCCAGTAACGGGATCGAGGGGGATTTGTCCAGAGGTAAAGATCAAGCCCTGGGCTCGAATGGCTTGCGAATATGGGCCGATGGCTTTAGGTGCTTGGTCAGTGGCAACGACTTCACGCATGATTCCTCCGGTATGTGAGGGTTGACTGGTTTGATGAATGACGAAGGATGATTAACGCAGATTGCGGCGGGGGAAGTCAAACGAAGCTGCGAGCTGCGAGCGAGCCGGGCACGCGAATGGGAGTGACGTTCAGACGATAGTAGAGGTCTTCGCGGAAGGTGCCCTCGGGAACCTGGGACTGCTTGTCAGGCACAGTGTCCAAGGCTCACATTACGACCTCCTGTCCGATCCCCGCCTGCCGCGCCCTGTCATAGACCAGTTTCGCGGCGGCAGCGTCCTGAATCGCCAACCCGACGGACTTGAACAGGGTGATCTCCTGAGCGCCGGTCCGCGCCGGTTTGCGGCCGAGAACGACTTCTCCCAACTCCGTTTGAATGTGAGCCTGCGATATGGCCTCTTCTTGCAGCGGGATCATGATGTCACCCGCCTCCTTCAAGCACGCTTCCACGGAATCGACGACCACCCTGGAGCGCTGGATAATGGCCGTGTCCAGTTCGCGCGCGTTGGGCGAGTGACTGCCGATTCCGTTGATGTGCGTTCCAGGTCTCACCAGGGAGCCATCGAACACCGGAGTCGAGGACGATGACGCCGTGCAGACGATATCCGCTACAGTAAGCATCTGCGCCGGCGAATCGGCCGGGAGAATCTCGAGTCCGAGTTTGGCGCTCATTTCCCGGATGAACGCCGACAGAGCGTCGGCAGACACGTCGTAGACGTATGCCCGTGACAGTTCTCTGGCGGTTGCCATCGCCCAGAGCTGCATCTTGGCCTGAACGCCGGCTCCGACAATCCCCGCCACCTGCCCCTTGTCCGTGCGGGCAAGGTATTTCGTAGCCAGCCCGCTGGCTGCGCCGGTCCGAACCGCCGTCAGATAGCTCCCGTCCATGATACAGGTCACTTCGCCGGTGACCGGGTCTTGCAGGAGCACTTTCCCGATGATCGTCGGCAGATTGTGCCGCGTGGGGTTGTTCTTGTAAACGGTCACGATCTTACAGGCCAGGGCGCCCATCTGCTTAAGATAGGCGGGCATGTACAGAGACACACCGTCCGGCGGAGCAATTCCGATTCTGAGTGGGAGCACCGCAGTGCCCGACGCCAGTTCGGCGAACGCCTTCTCGACCACGGCTATGCAGTCGCGCATGTCCAGCACGCGAACCACGTCCTCTTTCGTCAATAGAAGCGGCAAATGAATCTCCCGGCCTCATGCCTGTTCCCGACAGGATCCTTCCGGAACTGGCTGTGGGCCTTATGAAAACGGTGATGATTAAGTCGGTTGCTATATCGTGTCAACCGGACTCTCATTTTTACTACAAACGCGGGTCCGATTCCACACCGATCCCGCCTGTTCGCCGGGTGCCCCAGGTCTCGCGCTTTTCGAGACCTGGGATTCGCCGGTTGCACCGAGCTTGGGATTTTCCTTCTCCAGATTTCGAAAAATTGCTGTCAACCCCCTATCGTCGCGATTTCCCGTCTAACTCGATGAATTTCCACGAAAAATAAACCCGCCAAATCTGTCGGTGTACCCCCCTCCAACTTGATAAAATAGAAATAGAGATCAAAAAGGGTGCGGATACACTTCCCGCACCGGATTTTCTGTGGCGACCGGCCAGCTTTTACTGATGGCTGATAGCTGATAGCTGATGGCTGATTTTCCCACTTTTCGCTGCCAAATTTCCTAAGTCCTTATTCCGGAATACTTTAATATAAATCCTTTGTATTCAAAGACCAAAGCAGAAACTCCCCGCCAACCCAATGATTCCAAGAGGCCGGTGGGGAGGGGGATAGGAGGTATTAGGTAGTAAACAAATCGACAAAATTTCCCACTTCCTCAATCCGCGGGTGGTCGGTGCCCTAGAACAAACTGCTTTGCCGCCGGTTGGGGGTGATGCCGAAATGCTCGTAGGCGAGCTGGGTGACGACGCGGCCACGGGGAGTGCGGTTGAGGAAGCCGATCTGGATGAGGAAGGGTTCGTAGATTTCTTCGATGGCGTCGGGCTCTTCGGCTAGGGCTGCGCCCAGGGTGTTCAAGCCGACGGGGCCTCCCTGATATTTTTCGATGATGGTAAGGAGGAGTTTGCGATCGACTTCGTCGAAGCCGTGGCGGTCGACTTCCAACATGCTGAGCGCGGACTGGGCGGTCGGGAGATCGATGTTGCCGTGGGCGCGAACTTGGGCGTAGTCGCGGACGCGGCGCAGGAGGCGGTTGGCGATGCGCGGAGTGCCACGGGAGCGGCTGGCGATCTCGATGGCTCCGGGACGGTCGATGGCGACGCCGAGAATTTCGGCGGAACGCTCGACTATGATGCGGAGATCGTCGTGGGTGTAGAACTCGAGGCGCAGGAGCAGTCCGAAGCGCGAGCGCAGCGGAGCGGAGAGCAGGCCGGCGCGGGTGGTGGCACCGATGAAGGTGAAGGGCTTCACGTCCATGGTGTGGGTGCGGGCGGACGGCCCCTGGCCGATCATGATGTCGAGTTTGTAGTCTTCGAGCGCGGAGTAGAGGATCTCTTCGAGCGCGGGCTGGAGGCGATGGACTTCATCGATGAAGAGCACCTGGCGATCGCGCATGTTGGTGAGGATGGCGGTGAGGTCGCCTTTGATTTGCAGGGTGGGGCCGGAAGTTTGCTGGAAGGCGACGGCGAGTTCGTTGGCAATAATGTTGGCGAGCGTGGTTTTGCCGAGGCCGGGCGGGCCGTAGAGCAGGACGTGATCGAGCGCTTCGCCGCGAGACTTGGCCGCTTGGATGGCGATGTCCAGATTTTCTTTAACTTTGTTCTGGCCGATGAATTCTTGCAGTCGCTGCGGGCGGAGCTTGAGCTCGAACGAGGAATCGTCCTCGACCGGGGCGGCAGAGACGAGGCGGTCTTTGAGGGCGGGATTGTCTTTCGCGGCGGGCACTAGGGCGATGGTAGCAGTTCTGAGTTCCGGGTTGCTA
>JBEKQG010000059.1:0-16780 GCA_049519955.1 Terriglobales bacterium | reverse complement strand
AAATCACACCCTATAATCATCATTGTGAAGGCTCCTTACCTTCCCAGCGTCTTTCGGTCCTCAACCTCAAGACTACCGGGATTCTATCGAGCCTTCCCTCTTATCCAATCAATTCAAGCCTGGTTTTGGCTTGAGTGGGGCAGTCCGAGGCCCGGACGTTGCCATTGTCAATCCTTGACAATCCTTGCCAATCGCACTATCCTGGCATGGAATTCACTGGAGAACGCCATGCCCCTCAACGTCAATCTGACCCCGCAATTGGAAGAACTCGTCCGCCGCAAGGTGTCCTCCGGGCGCTACAACTCGGCCAGCGAAGTCGTCCGCGAGGCGTTGCGCATCATGGAAACCCATGACGAGTTGCAGTCGCTCAAACTGGAACAGTTGCGCCGCGACATCCGTGACGGTCTAGACAGCGGCCCCGCCCGTCCCTGGAACGTGGCGGAAATGAAACGCGAAGGCCGCAAGCGCCTCACCGCCCGCCGCTCGTCGGCGAAGTAGATGTCCGCCGTTGTCGTTCGCCCCCGCGCTCTGACCGACCTCGCGGAGATTTGGACTTACATCGCCGCCGACAGTCCCGATCAAGCAGACGCTTTTGTCGATCTCATCGATGGCAAGTTCCAGGCTCTTTCTCGTCGGCCCGGTCTGGGTCGGCATCGACCCGAACTATCGTCAGAGATCCGAAGTCTCGCCGTCGGCCGCTATGTGGTTTTCTACCTTCCAATTTCCGGTGGGATCGAAGTCGTTCGCGTGCTGCACGGCTCGCGTGACATCGAGTCAATATTTGAGAACGAGCAGTAGGGCGATTGGCGCGCCCTAAATCCCATCCCCACTCCCGAGGGCGACCCGTCCTATCGCGAAGCGAAGGGCGGGGCTCTTCTGCGGCCAGCGCACCGCTACTCCCGTAGGCGGGCAGGAAAACCCAGGGGACAAATACCCGGAGACAAACGGAACGTTCGCCACTTTTTGTGAAACTGTGGGCAAACGTCCGTCCATCAACCGATGGTTGGGGAGTATGCTTGCATTATGGTCGAACTTCCGCGCAGCAAGAAGATGGACAAGAAGGAAATTAATTCCCCAAAGTTGACCGAGCATTTTCTCTTCTGGGTTTGTGGCCTGGGAGGGTTGCTACTGGTGGTCCTCCTCGCTCATTTCGTCTACCACCTCTTCTGAACCTGGCGAGCCGAGGGTGCCCGTCCAAGCTCCGCTTGGGCGGGGCCTTTCTGCGGCGAGAGTATCTTCACTGAGAGATATCTCCCCAAGTAACTTGAGTCTTGCGTGAGGTTCCCCGATACTGAATCTGACAGAGTGCCTTACACTACGGTTTTTCCCGATGGTTCCGCCTCCGCGGGGCCATTCGTGTTTTGGGTGCTAAAATACCTCCATGACTCCCGACGTTTCCGAGCTTCTCAAGAAGGCGTTGGCATTGCCGCCCGAGGCGCGCGCCGCCTTGGCCGGTTCGCTGCTGCAAAGCATTGACGATACCGTCGACTCCTCCGCCGAAGAAGAGTGGGGTCGCGAAATCGCCCGCCGCATCGAGGAATTGGATTCTGGTAAGGTAGAGCCCGTCCCGTGGGCGCAGGCGCGCCGGCAAATATCCGCTCTCCGCAATGGCAGCTAAGCCGATTGAAATCCACAGCGACGCTCTCGCTGAATTGAAGTCTGCGCTGCGTTGGTACCTTGAGCGCAGCGAAAGTGCCGCCGACGGATTTCTCGCTGAAATCGATCGCGCCATAGAGCGAATCGCCGCCACTCCCACACGTTGGCCTTCAGGCGACCTCGGCACCAGGAAATTTGTTCTCGCGCGTTTTCCTTACGCCGTCATCTACCGGGAAAAGCTAATGACAATTCAAATCCTCGCCGTCGCTCATGGTCACCGCCGACCCCGCTATTGGGACGAGCGCCTCTAGCGGCTGCCCCACAGTCTGCGATGAGCGAAGTCGAAACGTGGGATTCCACGCTCTCACCGTCTTTGAGATTTTCCCCGCCTTGTACCGCCTGGTAGTCTCCGCGCCCGCTCGCTGCATTTCAGTTGACATAGGCAGTCAAGTGCTCGATGCTTGAATGAGCACAAACCCAACATCGGGAAAGTACGGATGTGAGCTAAGTCTCATGCATTGAAGACTTTGCCTGTAAAGTACTTGAAATGAATACTTTGCGAAGTACGGTCGCAACTAACGCATTTATTATCAAGACTTTAATAAAATAGGGGGGAGGGGGTACCCCCGACGATCGAACATCGTTTTTGCTAACGACCAACGACGAACGACCAGAGACCGACGACAACCATGAAAATCGGTGTTCTAGCCCTTCAAGGCGATTTCGACGCGCACCGCACACGGCTCGAAGAGCTTGGCGCCAAAGTCGTGCTCGTCAGGAAGTCGGAGCAACTGAATGATCTCGATGGCTTGGTGATTCCCGGAGGCGAGTCCAGCACATTTCTCAAGCTGCTCGGCAAAGAGGGATTCGCCAAACTAAAAGATTTCGTGCTCGCAAAGCCAACTTTTGGCACCTGCGCGGGCTGCATCCTGCTGGCGAAAGAAGTTGAGAATCCAAAACAGGCCGGACTCGGCGCGCTCGACATCACCGTCCGCCGCAATGCCTATGGCCGCCAGATCGACAGCTCGATCCGCGAAGGCCGATTTCTAAGCGATCCCATCGAAATGGTTTTCATCCGCGCGCCGAAAATCGAACGCGTGGGCAAAAGCGTCGAAGTGATCGCAACCGAAGGCAAAGATAAAGATCCGGTGCTGGTGCGCAAGGGCAAGACGCTGGCAGCGACGTTCCATCCGGAATTGAGCGCCGACCCTCGCATCCACAAATATTTCCTGGAGCTGGTGGCGCAGGCACAGCGTTCGAGAGAGTGACTCGCGCCATTACGGGCGCGGCGATGAACAAGGCAAGCCGAGGCGGTTCACGGCAAGCGAAATTATTGGCCCAAGAAACGCCGAATCAACGTTGCCAGGCCAACCAGGCCCCCTCCTAGCAAGACGAGAAGACCGGATTCCGGAACAACAGAGGATCGTACAACCCCAGGTGCTGCAAACGAATTCGTAACCAGGATTAGAGCGAGCAGAACAACAGGGCCCAATTTTCTCACGGCGTGTATGACTCCTTGAATGGTGTGAAGCTGCTGGCAGGAACTACTGGTAAGCGCTCGTCAACGACGCGGCGTTCACAATGAATTTATAGACCTGCTTTACGGGTCGAATTATACCCCCGCGACGGCGAGAGTCCAGCAGTTTCCGTGCGGCGGCTCTCTTTATGTGAAATAGTTTGTGCAGTTGTGGCAATGGATTGACACTTTTGGCTCTGGATGCCGTTTTTTGGGGGAAATCGGGTCAGCAGGCGAGCTCCCGTCGAGCGCTTTCAATTGGCCCGACGACCCGATCTATCAGAGGATCTGCTCGATCTTCGCGGCCAGAATGAAATCCGATTCGGTCAAGCCATCGGCCCCGTGCGTCCAGAGCGTGATTTCGACTTTTCCCCATCCCAGCAAAATATCCGGATGATGGCCCTGCTCCTCGGCCACTTCGCCAACACGATTCACGAAAGCTAGGGCAGACTTAAAATCGGGAAACTTATAGTCGCGCACGAGGTGATGCTCGTTGACCACGTTCCACTGTGCAGGCCCCGCCAACTGCCGATGAAGCTCCGCGAGCTTCTCGCCCTTCAGCGCCTGCACACCGCCGCGGCAGGGAAGACAGGTTTGTTCGGCAAGCGTGAGGTCCTTCATCGTCCTTTAGATGCTGGACCGGTACGAGCGATGCACCGGAACGCGCTAACCGCTGATTGCGCCTTCTAGAACGGAATGTCTTCGTCCGTAATCGGAGAACCGCCAGCTGGCGCGTGCTCCGGTTCGGGCGCGCTCTGGTCGAAGTTGTTGCCGCCTGCGGATGCCGCGGCTCCGTACGATCCGCCGGAATGCTCGTTGCCACCTTCACCGCGCCCGCCGAGCAATACCATATCGGAGCCAACGATCTCAGTCATGTACTTCTTCTGGCCCGTCTGCTTGTCGTCCCAGGAGTGCGTGCGCAAGCGGCCCTCGATGTAGACTCTGCCGCCCTTTTTCAGATAGTCGCCGGCGACTTTTGCCAACCCTTCCCACAGCGTTACGTTGTGCCACTCGGTGCGCTCCTGCCACTGGCCATCTTTGCCCTTGAATTTCTCGCTCGTAGCCACGGAGAACTTCGCCACCTGCGTGCCTTGCGGCGTGAACTTGATTTCGGGATCCTTCCCCAGGTTTCCAACCAGAATTACTTTGTTTACGCCTTTCATGAGTGCGGCTCCTTCACGAATCTCGACCTTCAAGATGCTCACTATAGCAGAAGTGGGCGGTCTGGAGTCGGTGTCGCCCGTACCACGAATTTGTGATGAATCGGAGGGGGCTTGGAGAATGTGGACTTGCGACGCCCACACCGTTAAACAACATCAAGTCCGCTGTAGAGACGCGGCTTGCCGCGTCTCTGGCCGCAGAGCGAGACTGGGCAAGCCCCGTCTCTACAAGTTGGGAATCGTCTAAACGAAGATCCGGTACAGCATCAGGTAAACGACCACGCCCGTGACCGAAACGTAAAGCCAGAGCGGAAACGTCCAGCGCGCGATGGCCCGATGCCGGTCAAATTGCCCGCGCCAGGCGCGGTTGAGGGTAACGATTACCAGCGGCACAATAACCGCGGCCAAAATCGTGTGCGAGATCAAAATCGTGAAGTAAACTGGCCGCGACCATCCCCTGCCGCGAAAAAGAACATGCCCGACGCGATAGTGGTAGTAGAGATACGACCCGAGAAAAATACAGGAGGTGGCCAGCGCCGTCAACATCACCGCGCGATGCGCCGCCCTCTTGCCGCGCACGATGAGCGCGCGTCCGGCAACCAGCAGCACCGCGCTCGTTCCGTTGAGCGTCGCATTGATCTTCGCGAAAATTGAGTAGTCCGTCATAGAATCGCAACGCTGGTTCGCACTACGGCTCCATCGTTTGTACGGCGAGAAGCGGTGGTTTGGCAACTAAAAATGGTAGTCGGTTGTTCGCGAAATTGCGAAAGATCGCCAACCGACTGCCGGGTTCCAAGAACTCAAGACGAATTGCGAACGACCAAGGGCGAACAACCAGAGGCCTTCTTCCGTATAGAATAGCTACACAATGGTTGAGGTGGGGAAATTCCAGCCGCCGCTCCCGGTGGCTACAAAGCGGTCCGGCCCGCGTTCGCTGCCCGTAATGGTGGTGTGGGCGCGCGATCTGCTGGTGTCGATCGCCATCGCCGCTTTCATCATCATTTTTCTCTACCAGCCGGTAAAGGTCGAGGGCACCAGCATGATGCCCGGCCTCGAAGACCAGGAGCGCATCTTCGTCAACAAGTTCGTCTATCGCTGGGAGCCCATCCAGCGCGGCGACATCGTCGTCTTCCGCTATCCGCGCGACCCGTCGAAGAGCTACATCAAGCGCGTCGTCGGCGTCGCCGGCGACCGCATCCGCATCGAGACCGGCCAGGTCTACGTGAATGGCGAGGCGCTCGACGAAGACTACATTCCCACCGATTACGCCGATGCCCGCTCTTACGCTGAGGTGGTGGTCCCGCGCAACAGTTACTTCGTCCTCGGCGACCATCGCACCATGTCGAACGACAGCCGCGACTTCGGCCCCGTCAACGAACGCTTCATTTACGGCAAAGCCGTCTTCGGATATTGGCCGATGGAGAAGATGGGGCGCCTGCGGTAGAGCAGGTCTCAGGTCTTAGGTGTCAGGTCTCAGGAAGACCTCTGGCCGCGACTGTGGACGATTTTCCTGAGACCTGCGACCTGGCACCTAAGACCTTTCGTCAAGTCTGCTCTGCTGTTAGAATCTACAAAATCCACTCCCAGGAGTCCCAATGCAAGCGATCCTTGCCCTCGAAGACGGCAGAGTCTTCCGAGGCAAAGGCTACGGCGCCAAAGGCGAGTGCTCCGGCGAAGTCGTTTTTAATACTTCCATTACCGGCTACCAGGAAATTTTCACCGACCCCTCCTACGCCGGGCAGATCGTCGTCCTGACCAACCCTGAAATCGGAAATTACGGCACCAACCCTGAAGACAACGAGGCCATCCGCCCCTACATTGAAGGCCTGATCGTGCGCGAGTTCTCGCAAGTCAGCTCCAACTGGCGTTCGCAGCAGGTCACCGACGAGTTCATGGAGCAATTCCAGATCCCCGTGCTCGCCGAGATCGACACGCGCGCGCTAGTTCGCCATCTGCGCACGAACGGCGTGATGCGCGGCGTCATCTCGACCCTCGAAGACGATGCCGCCAAACTTGTTGCCAAGGCGCGCGCCATCCCGAAAATGGACGGCCAGGATCTCGCCAAGGTCGTTTCCACCCACCACACCTACGTGTGGGAAACGGGCGAGCGCTCGCACCTACCCGACGAGATTGTCGGCGTAAAGGACGAGCCGGAGCGCTTTCACGTGGTCGCCTATGACTTTGGCATCAAGCAGAACATCCTTCGCAAACTGCGGAAAGAAGGCTGCAAAGTGACGGTCGTCCCCGCCCAAACCGCGGCCGAGGATGTGCTGGCGCTAAAACCTGACGGCGTGTTCCTGTCGAACGGCCCGGGCGATCCCGAACCCTGCACCTACGCAGTCGATAATATCCGGCGCTTGATGGGACGCCAGCCGATTTTCGGGATTTGCCTGGGGCATCAGCTCACCGGTATTGCCCTAGGAGGCAAGACCTTTAAGCTGAAATTCGGCCATCATGGCGGAAATCATCCGGTGAAGCAACTGACGAGCGGCAAGATCGAGATCACCGCGCACAACCACAACTTCGCCGTCGATCCCGATTCGCTCCCGCAAAGCGAAGTTGAATTGACGCACATCGATCTAAACGACCAGACGCTGGAAGGCATGCGCCACCGGAACTTGCCGCTGTTCACAGTGCAGTACCACCCCGAAGCCGCCCCCGGCCCGCACGATTCGCATTACTTGTTTAAGGATTTTGTGAAGATGATGGAGGAGTGCAAAAGGTGATGACTTCGTCAGTCGCGCGCCCCCAGTCCAAGGAACGAACTTTCGGCTGGATTGTTCGACGAATCTTGTTTTATTTCGGGTTGGCGTTCGCCGCCCTCGCGGTATTCGCGCTATTTTTTGCGTTGACTGTTTACCTTGGTGTTACAGACAAAGTGAGGGGTTGGTTCAATGGCCCATGGATTGGGTTTGTGCTGTATACAGTCTTGCTTTTCTGGATCATCGTGCGGCAATCGCAGAGGCGTTGGAGCCACTGGAGCTTTTGGCTTGTCATCGCCTGCCTGCTCACCATCCACTCCCTCGCGTTCGTCGCTATCCTACGGATATATCCCCAATGGCGCGTGATCTGGTTTTGGCCCACCACCGTCGCCGAGGGTGGAATGTTCGGGGCTACGTTGGCATGGCTGTTCCCTGAGAGGCATGCAAAGCTTAGGAAGAATGAGCCTTGAAGGGGCGCGCCTTTAGGCGCGCCGTAAGTAGCAGAATAGAGTTGGGGCTTTAGCCCCCGAGGTTGAGAGTTGAGACCAACGAGAGAACACGCGACTAATACCGGCCAGACTTACATGGTCACGACGGAGACTTGGCGACGTCGTTCTCTTTTCAACACCGATCAATGGGCAAAACTCCTCATCGACACTCTCTATCACTACCGAGGGGCCGCTTATCTTTTGCATGAATTCGTCATAATGCCCGATCACATCCATATTCTTATGACGCCTTTGACAAGCCTAGAGAAGGCGGTTCAATTCATCAAAGGCGGCTTTTCCTTCCGCGCCAAGAAGGAACTCAGCTCGAACATGGAAGTCTGGCAAAAGGGATTCCAGGATCATCGCATCCGGGACGCTAGCGATTATGCCCAGCACATTAGCTACATTCATGGGAATCCGGTGCGACGACATTTGTGCGAGCGCGCCAGAGAATATCCATATTCATCAGCGCATTCTGGATTTGAACTCGATGCGGTCCCTCAGGGGCTAAAGCCCCAGTCAATAGAAACATCTGACGGCGCGCCTGAAGGCTTGCCCCTTCAAAGCGCGAATACGAAAACCAAGATTGCATAGGAAAGATTGCATAGAAAACTAATAACTGGCCACTGGCCACTGACAACTGCTTTAAGACAACTGGTGTAAATGCCCAAAAGAACCGACATCTCGAAAATCCTCATCCTCGGCTCCGGCCCCATCGTCATCGGCCAGTCGGCGGAGTTCGATTACTCTGGCACGCAGGCTTGCAAGGCGCTCAAGTCGGAGGGCTTTGAAGTTGTGCTGGCGAACTCGAACCCGGCCACCATCATGACCGATCCCGAGTCGGCCGACCGCACTTATATCGAGCCGCTAACCCGCGAGTATCTCGAAGAAATCATTCGCGTCGAGCGCGCAATGGCGCCCGGCGCGGGTTTTGCCATTCTGCCGACAGTAGGTGGGCAGACCGCGCTTAACCTTGCCATCGAACTTTCCGATACCGGCGTGCTTGATAAGTACGAGGTGCAACTGATCGGCGCGCAGATCGGCGCCATCAAGAAGGCCGAAGACCGCCTGTTCTTCAAAGACGCCATGCAGCGCATCGGCCTCGACGTGCCGAAGTCGGCACTCGTCAACAATCTGAAGGACGGCATTGAGTTCGCCGGCAAAATCGGCTTCCCGGTCATCATTCGCCCCTCTTTCACACTCGGCGGCACTGGCGGCGGCATTGCTTACAACCGCGAAGAGCTGCTGGAAGTGCTCGCCCGCGGCCTCGACCTCTCGCCCGTACATGAGTGCCTCATCGAAGAATCGGTGCTTGGCTGGAAAGAGTACGAGCTCGAGGTGATGCGCGATACAAAAGACAACGTCATCGTCATCTGCTCCATCGAGAACTTCGATCCCATGGGCGTCCATACCGGCGATTCCATCACCGTCGCGCCCGCGCAGACGCTTACCGACCGCGAATATCAAATGATGCGCGACGCCTCGATTGCCGTGATTCGCGAAATAGGCGTCGAGACCGGAGGCTCGAATATCCAATTCGGCGTCAATCCTTCGACCGGACGCATGGTCGTGATCGAAATGAACCCGCGCGTCTCGCGCTCGTCTGCACTGGCCTCGAAAGCGACCGGCTTTCCGATCGCAAAAATCGCCGCCAAGCTCGCCATCGGCTACACGCTCGACGAGATCCCGAACGACATCACGCGCAAGACCCCCGCCTGCTTCGAGCCCACGCTCGACTACGTGGTCGTCAAGATTCCCAAGTGGCAGTTCGAAAAATTCCCTGGCGCTGACGAGTCGCTGGGCCCGCAGATGAAATCCGTCGGTGAAGTAATGGCCATCGGCCGCACCTTCAAAGAGGCATTGCAGAAGGGTATCCGCTCGCTCGACACCGGCAAACGCGTCGGCTCGCAGAAGATCGAACCCAAGATCCTCACCCAGCGCCTGGTCACGCCGCATCCCGAGCGCCTGGCATACGTTCAATACGCCATCCGCCAGGGTCACACCATCAAGCAAATCGCGAAGATGACCTCGATTGATCCGTGGTTTCTCTACCAGCTCAAAGAGATCAACGACATGCAACTTGAGCTGGAAAAGCATCCGATGGAATCGGTCCCAACCGAAGTGCTGCGTGAAGCCAAGCGCATGGGTTTCTCCGACGGACGCCTCGCCGGGACCTGGCGTCTCGACGGCAAAGGCGGCCAGGAACAAGTTCGCCACTTCCGCAAGAAGCGCGGCTTGAAGCCGGTTTACAAGCGGGTCGATACATGCGCGGCGGAGTTCGAGAGTTACACGCCGTATCTCTACTCGACTTACGAGGAAGAAGACGAAGCTACTCCCACAGCAAAGAAAAAGGTAGTTATTCTCGGTTCCGGCCCCAACCGCATAGGGCAGGGAATTGAATTCGATTACTGCTGCTGCCACGCCAGCTATGCGCTGCGCGAGGATGGTTATGAAACCATCATGATCAACTGCAATCCCGAGACGGTCTCCACCGATTACGACACCAGCGACCGTCTCTACTTCGAGCCGCTGACGCTCGAAGACGTGTTTGCCGTCTGCGAGCACGAGGCCTCCGGTGGCGCGCCCGTCGGAGTGATTGTCCAGTTCGGTGGCCAGACGCCGCTGAATCTTTCTCTCCCCCTCAAAGCCGCGGGCGTCAATATCATCGGCACTACGCCAGAATCGATCGATCTCGCCGAAGACCGCAAGCGTTTCGGCAAGCTGCTCGAAGAACTTGACATCCCGCAGGCTCCCGGAGCCATGGTCACGTCGGTCGAACAGGCTGTCGAATCGGCAAACAACATCGGATTCCCCGTGCTGGTTCGTCCTTCGTATGTGCTCGGAGGCCGCGCCATGGTCATCGCCTACGACGAAGACACCATCACGCAATACATGAAGCAGGCCGTCGAGTATTCGCAGGACCGCCCCATCCTCATCGATAAGTTTTTGGAAGACGCGATTGAAGTCGATGTGGACGCGCTCTCCGACGGCGAAGACGTGGTGATCGGCGGCATCATGCAGCACATCGAGGAGGCCGGCATCCACTCTGGCGACTCGTCCTGCGTGTTGCCCGCGGTTGACATCCCCGGGCCGCTGCTCCAGCGCATGCGCGACTACACGTTCAAGCTGGCGCGCGCACTCAAGGTGATCGGCCTGATGAACATCCAGTTTGCCATCCCGCGGAGTACGTGTGGGGACGGGGCTCTGCCCCGTCCGGGCGGTTCGGAGACCCACCCCCACACAAGCAACGGTAGCGGCAAGGTCTACGTCCTCGAAGTCAACCCGCGCGCCTCGCGCACCGTTCCCTTCGTTTCAAAAGCCACGGGCGTGCCCTTGGCCAAGATTGCCGCGCGCCTGATGACGGGCCGCAAGCTGCGCGAGTTCCTCCCGGAATACGTCGAGCGCGGCGCCGATCTCGACACGGGCCGCTGTTTCTATGTGAAGTCGCCAGTCTTTCCCTGGTCAAAATTTCCCGGCGTCGATACGGTCCTTGGCCCCGAGATGCGATCTACGGGAGAAGTTATGGGCATCGCCGACAATTTCGGCGAAGCTTTCGCTAAAGCGCAAATCGCCGCTGGCCAGAAACTGCCGACCGAGGGCACGGTTTTCATCAGCGTCACCGACCACGACAAGCCGCAAGTGGCAGAGGTCGCGCGCCGCTTCGGTGATATGGGATTCAAGTTAGTCGCTACACACGGCACGGCGGACGTGCTCGACAAAGCCGGCCTCACGGTTGAGCGTGTCTACAAGGTGAAAGAGGGCCGCCCGAATGCAGTGGACTTGATTAAGGCCGATCGCATCCAGTTGATCGTCAACACGCCGGAAGGGCCTGACCCGTACTTCGACGAGAAAGCGATCCGCCGCGCCGCAGTCACCGCCCGCATCACGGCAATCACCACGCTCTCCGCCGCGCGCGCGGCTGCCGAAGGCATCGCCGCCCTGCAGCGCGGAGAAGTGCGCGTGCAAGCTCTGCAACATCTGCACGCCGAGCGCGTCGCAACGAAGTAAGTCCGTGACGCACGACCGGTCAGCGTAGGATCAGGAGATGCGAACGACTAGAGCGTGTCTCGAAAATAGGTTTTGGGAAGGGCACGACTTCAGTCGTGCCGCTTAGGGCCTGGGAAAATGCGGGCTTTAGCCCCTGAGGGACGCGCCTTCAGAGCTAGAAGGTATTTTTGAAACACGCTTTAGCGACTAACAACTAACGGCCAACAACCGAGGTTACCATGCTCTTATCCGGAATCTTCCCGCCCATCACGACGCCATTCCATCCCGATGGCGAGGTCTATTACAAAAAGCTCGAAGCGAACGTCGAGCGCTACTCGCGCACGCCGGTCGCGGGCATCGTTGTGCTCGGTTCGACGGGCGAAGCCATTCTGCTTTCCGACCAGGAACGCCGCGACGTGCTGAAGGCCGCCTTGGCCGCTGCCGCGCCCAATAAAGTTCTGATCGCGGGCACAGGCATCGAGTCCGCGCATGAGACTCTGCGCCTCACCGAATACGCCGCCGACCTCGGCTACGATGCCGCCATGGTGCGCACGCCTCATTACTACAAGAAGCAGATGTTACCCGCCAACTTACTTGCTTTCTATCGCACGGTCGCCGACCGCTCCGCGCTGCCGATTGTCATTTATAACTTTCCGCAGGCCACCGGCTACGACATTCCCGCGGAAGTCGTCATCGAACTTGCCGGCCATCCCAACATCGTCGCCATCAAGGAATCGAGCGGCAACCTCGACAAAGTGAAAACCATGGTCGACGCCACGCGCCACATTAAGCGCCAAGCCACTGTGACGGAAACTTTCGATGCTGTGACACCGCGCATGTTGAAGGTCGCCGCTGCCGATGGCGAAAAACAGAGCAGGGAACTGTTGAGCGTGGCGTCGCTCACCGCTTCCGCCGGTGAAAACAGGGCCGCGAAGCCTTCATCGTCAGCCGTGACTATCGTAGGCAAGTTGAAAACGCGGCAGAAGGAAGTCGGCTTCCAGGTCATGGTCGGGGCCGCTCACCAACTCGAACCGTCGCTCGGACTGGGCGCGGTCGGCGCCATTCTTGCCTTCGCCTGTCCCGCGCCCGGCTCGTGTTACGAAATCTACGCTGCGCTCAAGGACGGGGACAACGCGCTCGCCCGCGAAAAACAGGCGCGCATAAAACTAGCCGCGCAGCGCGTGGTTGGCGACTTCGGTGTCCCCGGTGTGAAGTACTCCATGGACCTCAACGGCTACTACGGAGGCCCGTCCCGTCTGCCATTCCTGCCGCTCATCGGTGAGCAGAAAACCGAGATCGAGAAGTTGATGGCGGGAATCAAGAGCTAAAGGATGTGTGAGGCATGCGGTGCCGAGGGCATCACCTACTCTTGTGACATGCGTCACATTCCGCTATAGTTTGAACGAACGTTCGAATCTTTGGCAACTTCGCCTGCAACTCGAGCGCCTCGCCTCAAAGCAAATTCCGGGCGGTGCCTCCAGTCGCGCACGAAGAATTGACGACAAGAAGTTAACGCGAAATCTATTAGGAGCTACCTATGGCGACCATGACGCAGCCGGCCACCGGCGAAACCACCAAACCGCTTATCAACTACCGCACCGATGCCGGCGTGGCTGTGATCGAGATGAACGATCCTCCCGCGAACACCTACACCTACGAGATGAACCGCCAGCTCGATGAGGCCATTCTCAAGGCGCGCATGGATAACGCCGTGCACGTGATCGTGCTCACGGGCGTGGGCGACAAGTTCTTCTCCGCCGGCGCGAATATCAGAATGCTGGCCTCGGTCGATCCCACGTTCAAGTATTACTTCTGCCTGCACGCGAATGAAACGTTGCTGCGGCTGGAGCATACGCCGAAACTGGTCATCGCCGCGATCAATGGGCATTGCGTTGGCGGAGGCCTCGAGATCGCCATGGCTGCCGATCTCCGCATTGCGCGCCGAGACGCGGGCAAGATCGGCCTGCCCGAGGTCAACCTCGGCGTGCTGCCCGGCACCGGCGGAACGCAGCGCCTGTCGCGCCTTGTCGGGAAAAGCAAAGCCATCGAATTGATGATTACCGGCAATACGTTTTCCTTCGAAGAGGCGCAGGAGTACGGGATTGTGAACGACATTTTCGAGCGCGAAGGCTTCATGGAGAACATCCTGGAGTATGCGCGCCAGTTCACGCCGCCGAACAAGGCCGCGAAGGCCGTAGGGCGCATCAAGCGGGCAGTGCAGACCGGGTGGGAGATTCCCATGGAATCCGCTTTGGCCGTCGAGCGCGAGAACCAGCAAATCCTCTTCCAGAGCGACGACGCCAAAGAAGGGCTGGCCGCTTACGTCGAGAAGCGTCCGGCTGTGTTTACGGCGAAGTAAGTTTCGGCCTCGTAGAGACGGGGCTTGCCCCGTCTCAGACGGCTGAACACCTCTGTTTCACCTTGGTTTTAGGGAAGGATCCGGCCTTAGCCGTACCGCCCAGAGCCAATAAAGACGCGGGCTTTAGCCCCTGAGGTCTTATGCCAGGCAAAGTAGCCAAAATCGGAAATTTCAGCGACTGGGTCGGCCTGTTCAACGAGTGGCGCAAGGAAGTTGGCGTCAACAAGGACGACGTCGAGGCGTTCCACTTCGATACGCTCTACGGTGCGATTGAGACCGGCGAGATTCAGTTCGGTTCCTACAAAGGCCGCAACAAGTGGGAAAACCTCCGCCAGGTGCCCACGCAGCAGATGCGCGACGCACTCATGAACATGATCGTCTACCAGGGCGACACCGAATTTGCCAGCGTGGAGCAGCAGCGCAACCTATTTGCAACCGCGCCGTCGGAATGGGACCGCCGCGCGCTCACTCGCGTCATGATCGAAGAGATGCGCCACGGCTGGCAGATGTGCGCACTGCTCATCGACTTCTTCGGTTCCTCCGGCAAGGTCGAAGCCCAGAAAATGCTGGAGCGCCGGGCGTTTGAGAACAAACGACTGCTGGGCACTTTCAACGTCGATGTCGATAACTGGCTCGACTTCTTCACCTATACCGATTTTGTGGATCGCGACGGTAAGTTTCAACTGCAGATGCTGAAGTACTCGTCGTTTGCGCCCCTGGGGCGCTCGACCTCTTACATGCTGCGCGAGGAAGCTTTCCACATGGGCGCCGGCAACGACGGCCTGCGCCGCGTGGTCGAAGCGGGCGTGATTCCACCCTGGCTCATGCAGAAATATCTCAATAAGTGGATATCGAGTTCGTTCGATCTTTTTGGCACCGATCATTCTTCTTCCGCGCACTGGGCCTACGTCTGGGGAATCAAAGGCCGGTACGACGAACTGCAGAACGATAAGGCCGCCGACCTCGACGACCTGAACGACTCCAGCCGGCACCTCTATCGTCAGGAAGTTGCGGGATTGATCGAGCGGCTGAACACGTTCCTGAAGCCAGGCGAGAAAAAGTTGTATACGCCGGACATCCACTTTAATCGCAGCATCGGACAATGGGCAGGGAAGAAGTACCACTGCGAGACCGGTGCACCGTTGCACGATCGCAGCTACGAGCAGCACTGCGAAGAGAATTTGCCCAGCGCGAAGGATAAAGAACTGCTGCTCGACATCATCCGCAACGAGAAGAAATGGATCATGGAGAAGGTGGGCGCACGCGATCCGCTGTCCACCATTGGCGAGCCGCGCAAGTCGGCGATTAACATCTAGCTCGTGCGTGCATTCTTGTCCGCCTGAACTGGACCTGCCACGGAGGCACGGAGAAAGGCAGACAGGGATCTGCGATCCCGTTTGTTCCTGTGTACTCTGTGGTGAAAAATAGTCACCGCCGAAGATGGCCACCGCCCCCACAATTCGAGTCGAAGATGAAGTGATCTCGACTGCGGACGCGCGCGAGGGTATCATTTCCTTCCTCGGCAAACGACCACCGCAATGGACAATCAAATAGAAAACGCGAAGACTGAGGTCGAGGCGAAGAACGGGGCGAAGCAGCCCAAGAGTTCCGGCCACCTAATGTGCCGCACGCCATTGTGGGGCGTCGCCGGCTTCCTCGGCTGTGCCTACTTCGCGTGGATTTCGTTTAGCCATGTCACTCGCAACGAGTATGAATGGCCGCACGACCTCTGGACCGCCGCGACCTACATCGTGTGGATCCTTCTGCTGGCCGGCCTGGCGCTCGACACGCGCTGCCTGCGCGAGCGCGTGTTTTTCGGCCTGCTCGTCATCAATTTTGTCGTCGGCTGCGGGTTGACGCTGTGGCACAACATTCCGTCCGCCGATGTGCGTGCTGCTCGAATTGGAACCGGTGCGCTCTGGGCGGTGGCCGCGTTGGTGAGTCTGACCACGCTGGGAAGCGCGCCGGAGCTTCGTAAGAACCACTAACAGTGTCATCCTGAGCGAAGCGAAGGACCTCTGTATTTGAATCCGCCCGAATGCACAGGTCTTTCGCTTCGTTCAAGATGACAGCCCAAACTTGGGTCGTGAATTTGCGGGACAACGACGAGACATCTGACTGCAGACTTCAGCATGAATCAAACTATGGACTTCGAAATCTCTCCCGGGCAGGTCAAGTCGCTGCAGAAGAGCGGCGAAACATTTACGCTGCTCGATGTTCGCGAGGCTTGGGAATACGACGCCTCCCGCATCGAAGGGGCAAAGCACATTCCGATGGGCGACATTCCGGCGCGCGCTCACCAGGAACTCGACCCCGACGATCACATCGTGGTCCTGTGCCATCACGGCGTGCGCTCGTTGACCGTCACCAACTGGCTCCGCCAGCAGGGATACGAAAAAGTTCAATCCCTGCGCGGCGGGATCGACGGCTGGGCGCGGACAGTGGATCCAAAAGTGCCGTTGTACTGAGAAGAGCTTTTCGCTATTGGCTATTGGCTTTTGGCAAAACCAAAACCTGCACAGCGCCAGCGGCAGGTGGCGAAACTGGCCACCGGCCACTGTCCACCGCCCACTGCTCATGATCACCGACTGCCACATTCACATCGAACCGCTCGAACTGTTCAAGCCGCAGGCCCTTGAACTGATGAAGCGCAAGCGCGGCAATTTCGACGAGATCGCAGAATATTGCCGCTCGCCCAAGGCCTTCCTGAAATATCTCGACCGTTGCGGCGTTGACCGCGCCGCACTGATCAACTACGTAGCGCCGGAAGTGATTGGCTTTACACCCGAGGTCAATCAGTTCGTCGCCGACTACACGAAGTACGATCCCAAGCGCCTGATCTCCTGTGGCGGCCTGCATCCGCGGCACACCACCAACATCATGGCGGATGTCGAGCACATCTTGCGCCTCGGCATTCGCATGATCAAGATCCACCCGCCGCATCAACTGCTGTTTCCGAACGATTATCTGAA
>JBEKQG010000058.1:0-17625 GCA_049519955.1 Terriglobales bacterium | reverse complement strand
TGGGCAGCGCGTCGGTATAAATCAGAGGGATCAGGATCAAAACCGCGATGAGCATGAACTGCAAAAAGAAGGACAAAATGGTGGGGCCCAAGCGCTTGGTGCCCTTCCTCTTGGCGGACACAATTAAACTGTCTTCAAACATAGGCTTCTCCTACACAAGACCCTAAGAGAACTTAGACACCGGCAGCATCCTATTTGCTCCCGCTGTTTCGGGCTATTTTTCTCTTTCAACTCCCGCCTCTTGGGGCAGGCAAAAATTCCACACCCCGTGGCCAGGATTCAGATCTTAACCTCTTCCTACCGTTGCGCCGAGCCGTTGCTGGCGCGCAGCGGCATGGCAATCGCCCGCTTGCCCCGCTCCCCTCGCCATTCCTGGTAGGCGACCAGAATGGGAGCGGCAATCGCAATCGAGGAATACGTTCCGATCAGGATTCCAATGACCAGGGCAAAGCTGAAGCCGTGCAACACTTCGCCGCCGAAAAGAAACAACGCTAGAACGGTAAGGAAAGTCAGTCCCGCTGTCAAGATCGTTCTGCTTAACGTCTGGTTGATACTCTTGTTGACGATGTCGGCCAGCCTGTCCCGCCGCAGCAGCTTGACATTTTCCCGTATGCGGTCGAAGACGACAATCGTGTCGTTATTGGAGTATCCGATCAATGTCAAAATGGCCGCGATCACGGTCAGCGAGATTTCCCAGTTGAGCAGCGAGAAGGCGCCTACCGTTATCAGTGTGTCGTGAAACACCGTCAATACGGCGGCCACGCCGTAGATCCACTCGAAGCGGAGGCCGAGGTAGATCAGCATTCCGCCGAGCGAATAAAGAGCGGCCAGGATGGCTTGCTTGCGCAGTTGCTGTCCAACTTGCGGCCCGACAATCTCGACGTTGCGGATATTAAAGTCCGAAACGTAGAAATTGTCCTGGAGCGAGGCGACCACGGCGGGATCGACCACAGTTTTCAGCTCGTCAATCGAACCGACCACGCCGCTTTTCGCCTTGTCGCGGTAGTCGACAATCGCCTGAGCCATGGCGGTGTAGCGTGGGTTGGCGTCGGCCCCAGAGCCGAGGTGGAGCGGGTCCTTTTCCAACAGATCGTTCGCCAGGGCCAACGAACTGGAATTGTTGAGGTCCTGCTTGTCCGCGGGGGCATGGCTTTCGAGCGCCTGAATGATCTGGATTTTACCCTTGTCGAGGGCCTGTTCGCTGGTCTCCTGAATATCGAGCTGGATCAGCACCTCGTTGCTGTTGTGGACCTGGTCGTAGGCTTGAACACGGGGGTTCTTCAATCCGGCGCGATCCAGCTCGGCGTGGATGGCGGCGACATCGGGCGTGTGCGCGTACTTCACGTAGACCAGCGTGCCGCCGCGAAAGTCGACCCCCAGCGGAATGCCGTGCCAGAACGCCATGGACATCACTCCGGCCACGCTGAAGATGAGCGAGAAGGTGAGGAAGTACCACTTCTTCCCCAGAAAATCGATGTTTGTATTTCTAAAGAATTCCACGCTGCTTACGGTCCCTTCCAAAATCAGTCGTTCGTCGTTGGTCGTCAGCCGTTGGTCGTTCGGGGTGCGTCGTTCGTTCGAGGTTTCCGAACGGCTAACGACCGCCGACTAACGACTGCCTTAAATGCTCAACGCTTCGCCGCGCTGCTTCCGGCTCAGCACCCAATCGAAAATCATGCGCGATACAAACACTGCCGTAAACAGGTTCGCGAGCAAGCCAAAGACCAGCGTCGTCGCAAATCCCTTGACCGGCCCGGTGCCGAAAATGAAGAGAATCGCGGCCGAGACGATGGTGGTGACGTGCGTATCGACGATGGTGATCCAGGCGTGGCTGAATCCCTGCTCCACGGCCGAGGGCGGCGTCTTGCCGTTCCTCAGTTCCTCCCGAATGCGCTCAAAAATCAGCACGTTCGAATCCACGCCCATGCCCACCGTCAGGATCACGCCGGCTATGCCCGGCAGCGTCAGCACCGCTCCAAAATAGCCCATGAACCCGAGCAGAATCACCAGGTTCAGGATGAGCGCGAGGTCCGCATTTACGCCCGCCCAGCGGTAGTAAATCAGCATGAAAATGAGGACGGCGAGCATGCCGACCATAGCCGCGCGAATGCCCGAACGAATCGAATCCGCTCCCAGCGACGGCCCCACCGTGCGCTCTTCGAGATATTTAATGCCCGCCGGCAGCGCGCCCGAACGCAGCGTCATCGAGAGGTCCTGCGTCTCTTGCTGCGTGAACCGCCCGTTGATGATGCCGGTGTCGTGAATCGCTTCCTTGATTACCGCCACTTCCTGCACCTTGTTGTCGAGGACCACCGCCAGGTAGTCGCCGACGTGCGCGGAAGTAAACGAGTAGAACTTGCGCCCGCCCTCGGAGGTGAGAATAAAGCGGACTGCCGGCTGGCCGTTTTCATCGGTGCTCGGTTCCGCAGTGCGCAGATCGCGGCCCGTCACGGCCGAGGCGCGGGAAATCAGGTACCACGCTTCGCCGTTCTCAGTGTCGCGTCTTGAGCCTATGCTCCTGCCCGACATCAGCACCGCATCCGGAGGCAGTACGCCGCCCTTCTCCTGTAATGCCGCATCCTGGCTCGAATACGGCCCGCCCAGCGATTGCTTGATTTCCAGCATCGCCGTGGACTGCATGATGTCCTTGACCCGCGCCGGATCGTCCACGCCCGGAAGCTGGACCAGAATCTGGTACTGGCCGAGGCCGTGTTCCTGGATCACCGGCTCGCTCACGCCGAGCGCGTCGATTCGATTGCGGATCGTCTCGATGGCCTGCGCGACGGCGCGGTTCTTCAAGTCGGCGAGGCTCTGCGACTTCATCGAAACCGTCCAGGAATTTTCCGCGCCCGAACTGGCGTCGTACTCCGGCAGCCGGTCCGAAATAATGTTCTTGAAATCGCTGGTTTGGTCCGGAGGAACGCCCTTGACGACAATCATTTCCGGATGGTTCACCGCATCGGGTTTGGTGATGTCGGCGTAATTGATCTTGTGCGTCCGCAGGTCTTCCTTGAGCCGCTCCAAGTTGTTGTCCGAGTCGACGTTGACTGCGTCGTTGACCTGCACCTGCAGGATCAGGTGCGTTCCGCCGCGCAGGTCGAGGCCCAAATGAATGCGGTCCGCGACCGAGGCCAGCACACCCTTGCTCGACCAATCCTTCGGAATGCCGAAGATCCCGCACACGAACAACAGCAGGGTTCCGATGGTTACCGTCAATTTCCAACTGAGGGTCTTATTCATGAAAAACCAGTCGTTCGTCGTTGGTCGTTAGTCGTTCGTCGAGAGCCGCCGCTTAAACCCAGAGTCGCTTCGCGAGCGACCAACGACTGCCGACCAACGACCATTTACCCTCGACTACTTTCCTTCTTCCGCCGTCGTCACCGATGCCACCGATGCGCGGCTGATTTCGAGCTTTATATTGTCGGGCGGCACGCGCAACACCAGCGCATCGTCCTTGAGGCTGACGATCGTCCCGCGCAAGCCGCCGCTGGTGACAATCCTGTCGCCGTTTTTCAAAGCGCCCAGCATGGCCTGCCACTTTTTCTGCTTGCGCTGCTGCGGCAGAATCAGCAGAAAATAAAAAATGGCGAAGATGAACACCAGGGGCGCCAGCCCCAACAGGCTTGTGCCACCCGGTAGCTGAAACCAGAACGCCAAAATACCCTTCGCACTCGACAACACTGCAAACGCCAAGCCAGACAATATGATTCCCACCGTCAAATCGATCCTTAACAGGGTTTCCCCTGTGCTTCTCTGTGTCCTCTGTGGTTCAAGCTTTTCTCTTCATTGTTACGGGAACTCTTTTCTTCTATGGCCGGAGATCCTACAACACCGAGGCTAGAACCGGCGATGCCGCGCTCCGGATTCGACCGGAACGGCACAGAAAGAAACGGACCTTCTTCCCAAGTTAAATAGAATGCCGGACGGCCCGCCAACGTGTCAAGGACGGAACGCGCCAAAACAAGAATCTTACCTGCGCGAAACGCCAGAAACGCCAGACAATCCAGCCCCGAAGGGGCGACCGAGCTTAGCCCAGCGCTTCAGCGCTGGGGAAAGCCGGAAAACTGACTCAAGTCCCGGAGGGACGACCGAAGTTCTCATTCACACTCTTCGGGCGCCCAAAACCGAAGACCGCGCTTTCACTGCGTGGAGGCGTGGCCCGCCCGTATCCACGCCCGAACGCTCCTCATCGTTGCCAAGTAAAAGTGCAAATTGTGGACCGTGTTCAAAACCTGGGCCAGCAGCTCGTTCGCGGCATAAAGATGACGCAGATACGCCCGCGAATAACGCTGGCAGACTCGGCAATCGCAGGCGGGATCGAGCGCGCCCTCATCCTGCGCGTACCGTGCCTGCTTGATCGAAATTTTGCCTTCGGAGGTAAACAGCAATCCATGCCGCGCGGCGCGCGTCGGCAGCACGCAATCCATCATGTCCACGCCCGACTGCGCATACTGCGCGATCTCCTCGGGTGTGCCCACCCCCATCAGATAGCGCGGCTGGCTGGACGGCAGATGCTCAAGCGTGGATTCGACGATCTCGCGCGTCAACTCGCGCGGCTCGCCCACGCTCAGCCCGCCGATCGCATATCCGGGGAATCCGATGTCAATCGTCCGCGAGGCCGATTCCCGCCGCAACTCACGATCCATCCCCCCCTGCACGATGCCGAACAAAGACTGGGCCTGTCCATGCCAATGCTCGATAGATTTGTCATCCTGAGCGAAGCCGAGGACCTGCTTTTCCCGACGGCTGACGGCTGATGGCTGACGGCCAACTGCCCACGGCACTTCGTGCTTATGTTCTTCAAAATACTTCTTGCACCGCTCCGCCCAGCGCAGAGTGAGTTCCATCGAAGCCCGCGCCCGCTCCGCATCGGCCGGATACTCCATACATTCGTCAAAAACCATGATGACGTCCGCGCCCAGGCCGATCTGGATCTCCATGGCCTTTTCCGGACTCAGAAAGTGCGCCGAGCCGTCGAGGTGCGAGCGAAACGCCACGCCCTCTTCGCCGACCTTCCGCAAATCGTTCAGGCTGAAAACCTGAAACCCGCCCGAATCGGTGAGAATGGCGCGGTCCCAGGACATAAACCGGTGCAGCCCGCCCATCTGGCGCACCGTTTCGACACCAGGACGCAAATAAAGATGATAGGTATTCGCGAGCAGGATCTCGACGCCCAGTTCTTCCAGCACATCCTGCGAGACGCCCTTGACCGACCCCAGCGTTCCCACTGGCATGAACACCGGCGTCTCGACCTCTCCGTGAGGAGTAATGAGCTTGCCGGCGCGGGCAGAGCCGCGAGTGGCTTCGATTTCCAAGCGCAAAGGCACGGGGGGATTCTAACCTAAATTGGACGTAGCGACGGGGCCTGCCCCGCCTCCGGAGGCTGCCAGAAAACTCAGGCTTCGTATCGGACTATCGCGAGACTCTTATCTGAAGATGCGGGACCTGTCGGCGGGAAACTCGACCAGCGTCATGCCCGCGTTGCCGCGGTCGAGATCTTCATCCTTGCCGAGAAACGCATAGCGTTGGCGCAGGTCCTGCGAGGCCGCATCGAAGATGCTCCAGTTTTCGCCATGCACAACGTTGAGCACTTTACCGGCGCGCTGCCACTCCGCCATCTGCTCGCGGATCGCCGCGCGGATCGTGCCGCCCTTCCCCGAAGATCCGTAGCCATGAATGATCTTCATCACCGGCCCGCTCGCTCCCCGCGGCGCATACAACGACTCCAGCAAGCGCCGCTTCGCCTGCTCGACGGTTGGCATGTCCGCCTTGAGATTCAGGACGATTAGCTTGGTTTGTGAAGGTGCAGGCATGGGCTGTATTTACGAGGTGGTACGAGAGCTTTGTTTTGTCGCTCCCGCTACTTTCTCCCCAACCCGCTCGCAGACGTTGAACATCATCTTACCCGCCTTCTTATCCGCGTCAACAATAACGTGGTCGCCGTGCAGCACCGCTCCGTCCAGAATCTTCAGGGCCAGCGGATCCTGCACCAGCTTCTGAATGGCGCGCTTCAGCGGACGCGCTCCGAAGTTGGGATCGTAGCCTTCGGTAAAGAGCAACTCCTTCGCGGCGCCGGTCAGCTCCAGCGAAATCTTGCGGTCGGCGAGCAGGCGGCGCAAGTCTTCGAGGCGCAACTCGACGATCTTCACCAGCTCTTCCTTGCCCAGCGGATGGAAAATGACGATGTCGTCCACGCGATTTAGGAACTCGGGTTTGAAATGGCCGTGCAGCGCCTCCATCACCTGCTTCGAGGCGCGCTCGAAGCCATCGGCGGTGCGGATGTTTTCGGATTGCAGATATGCCGAGCCGAGGTTCGAGGTCATGATGATGACCGTGTTTTTGAAATCGACCTTGCGGCCCTTGCCGTCGGTAAGGCGTCCATCGTCCATGAACTGCAAGAGGATGTTGAATACGTCGGGATGCGCTTTTTCGATTTCGTCGAACAACACAACCGCGTAAGGATGCCGCCGCACCTGCTCGGTGAGTTGTCCACCCTCTTCGTAGCCGACGTATCCCGGAGGCGCGCCGATGAGACGCGAGACGGCGTGCTTCTCCATGTATTCGGACATGTCGATGCGCACCATGGCGCGCTCGTCGTCGAAAAGAAATTCGGCCAGCGCGCGAGCCAGTTCGGTCTTGCCAACACCGGTGGGGCCGAGAAAAATAAACGAGCCGATCGGGCGCTTGGGATCGCTTAACCCTGCACGCGAACGGCGGATGGCGTTGGCCACGCGTTCGAGCGCCGCGTCCTGCCCGATGACGCGCAGCCGCAGGCGGTCTTCCATGTTGATGAGCTTTTTGACTTCGCCTTCGAGCATCTTGGAAACCGGAATGCCCGTCCACTTCGAGACGATGCCGGCGATGTCTTCCTCATCGACTTCTTCCTTCAACATGCGTGTGGAGCGGGCGCCCCCGCCCGCTGCCTTTTCAGTTAGCTTGGTCAGCTCGCCTTCCGTCTGCCGAATCAGTCCATACCGGATCTGCGCCACCCGCTCCAGGTTCCCCTTGCGTTCCTCGGAAGCTTCTTCGATCTTTAGCTGCTCGAGTTTTTCTTTCAGGGCGCGGGCCTTTGCGATGACGTCTTTTTCCTGCTTCCACTTGGCCTTGAGCGCGTTCGATTGCTCGCGAATGCCGGCGAGCTCTCTCTCCACGCTGGCTAGGCGCTCTCTGGAATTCGCGTCGTCTTCTTTCTTCAGCGCCTGCTTTTCGATTTCCAGTTGCGTGGCGCGGCGTTCCAGTTGGTCGATTTCGGTGGGCATGGAATCGATCTGGATGCGGAGCGAGGCGGCGGCTTCGTCGATCAGGTCGATGGCTTTGTCGGGAAGGAATCGGTCGGAAATGTAGCGGTGAGATAATGTCGCTGCTGCAACAATAGCCGAGTCTTTGATGCGGACCCCGTGGTGCACTTCGTATTTTTCCTTCAGCCCGCGCAGGATGGCAATCGTATCTTCGACGTTCGGCTCGCCCACGAAAACGATCTGGAAGCGGCGTTCGAGGGCGGCGTCTTTTTCGATGTACTTGCGATATTCGTTGAGCGTGGTGGCCCCGATGGCGCGCAGGTCGCCGCGGGCGAGCGCGGGTTTCAGCATGTTCGAGGCGTCGATTGCTCCTTCGGCGGCTCCGGCGCCGACCAGCGTGTGCAGCTCGTCGATGAAGAGGATGATCTGGCCGCTGGAGTCTTCGATTTCTTTTAAGACGGCCTTGAGGCGGTCTTCGAATTCGCCGCGATATTTTGCGCCGGCGAGCATCGCTCCCAGGTCGAGCGACACGACGCGCTTGTTTTTGAGGACTTCGGGCACGTCGCCGGAGACGATGCGCTGCGCCAGGCCTTCGACGATGGCAGTCTTGCCGACTCCCGGCTCGCCAATCAGCACCGGATTATTTTTTGTGCGCCGCGAAAGCACCTGCACAACGCGGCGAATTTCTTCGTCGCGGCCGATGACGGGATCGAGCTTGCCGCGGCGCGCCTGCTCGTTCAGATCGCGAGCGTAACGCTCGAGCGCCTGATATTTCGCCTCGGGATTCTGGTCAGTAATGCGCTGCGATCCGCGAACGGCCGTGAGCGCCTTCAGAATGGCGTCGTGAGTCGCGTCGTGGCGGGCTAGCAACTCCTGCGCGGGATCTCCGTGCTTGGGATCGCGCTTCAGGCGAGTCAGCGCCAGCAGTATATGCTCGGTCGAAACGTATTCGTCCTTGAAGGTGTCGGCTTCTTTGAAGGAATTTTCCAGTAGCTGATTGACCTGCGCCGACATGGCAGGCTGCTGCGCGCCGCCGCTGCCCGAGACTTTCGGCAGCTTCTCAATTTCTTTGTAGAGGTCGCTAAGCACGGCCTGCGGCCCGATGCCGATTTTTTCCAGCACAGGCGTGACGATGCCTTCTTTGTCTTCGACCAGCGCCGCCAGCAAATGGAGCGGCACAAGCTCCGGGTTGCCGTGCTCGGAGGCAATCTCGTTCGCCCGCTGCACGGCCTCTTGCGCTTTTACGGTGAATTTTTCCCAACGGATCGGCATGGTTCAATTACCTCTTCAACTAAAATTTCATATTGTCTTCAGACAGAAACAGTGAGTGTGGTGCAAAAGTCGTCATACGATAGAATTTTCGTTTCCAACTTCGCGAAAGATGCAACCTCGCGCAACGCCTTCTCCTGGTTGGTATCATCCGTCACAAACAGGTCAACGTATGGTAGGTATACGCTCATGTACAAGTCGTTACTACCTGCGATCATCTTTTCTCCGGTGTTAGGATCTCGAACCGCGTTGTTATACCAAGGTAGAAACACCGCATAGATCAACGAGAGGAATGGAGGGCATGCGGCTGCGAACTCTTTGACAGTTGCTTCACCGGAATCCATCGTTGTAACAAGGTCGTAATAAAACTGCGCCTTATACCACATTGCGCTGTTGCCGACGTTGTCAAGTATAGAGATAGCTCCCCGAAAAGTAGTTGGGGGAGTTTCACCGTGCTCCTCGAAGATCGTTTTAAGTTTCGGACGTAGCGAAACAAACCGCTGCTTGTCTGACTGCCTTCGCTCCCATAGAAATTCGCGTTGTTCCTTTGAGACAGGATCATCATCGAAAAACTTCGGATTGCGTATTTCTCTATCACAATCCGGCCATCTAACATCCACGGTTTTCCAGTTGAAGGTCGCAGGATCGTTGAAATGAGCCAAGATCAATTGTTCAGTCAAAAGATTGTTGGGAAGGAAACATTCGCTCGGACCCCTGTGAATTTGACGACAGCTAGTGAAGAGATCATCTCGCCGAGGCAGCGGAGCTGCAAACAACTCTTCAATACTTAGCCCCGCGAAACGAAACCACATTGACTTCAGTTCAGTTAAGATCGATTCAGAGTGAGGGTCGTCAGCGAGTCGATTGTGAGCACTGGTGTCGAACATTACTATCGGAATTTCGCCAATCATAACAAATGAACCTCTACTCCATTTTGAACAAATGTTCTGTTGAAAATGCAAGTGAGAACTCAACGGGAGGCGCAAATTCACGCCTCCCGCTGAGTTTACATCTGCCGGGCTTTGCCCGGCTGGACGGGCGAGACGCCCGTCCCTCCACGAATTGTTATGCGGCTTTCTTGGGCTCTTTGGCTTCCAGTGTCTTCTGCCCGCCGACGTTTACCTTGATCTGCTTGGGCTTGGCTTCGGCTTTCTTGGCCAGCTTGATCTTCAGCACGCCCTTGTCGTAGTCGGCCTGAACGTTCTCATGGTCAACCGTGTTCGGGAGGGTGAAGGTGCGGGTGAAGCTGCCGTACTGGCGCTCGACGCGGCGGAAGTTCTCTTCTTTCTCTTCCTTCTCGAACTTGCGCTCGCCGTGTACGGTCAGCGTGTTGTTCTCGATGCGCACGTCGATGTCTTTCTCGTCGATTCCCGGCACTTCGATTTTCAAAGTGACGTTGTGCTCGTCTTCGTAAACATCGACGGGCGGAGCAAATGCGGTCGTGGTCAAAGCTTCATCCTGCCCTTCCGGCCCACGGGGGAACAAACGGTTCATGCGGTCTTGCAGGGTGACGAACTCACGGAAGGGGTCATAACGCGTAAACATGGTCATAACGTAAATCCTCCTACTTGAGATTGACACTGGAGCTTATCGGAAGCTCCCGAGTTGTAATTAGCGTATACAGATCATAAAATATGAGCGTAATATTGTCAAGTATTGTATTGCGCTTAGTTTCAGTCGCTTACACTCAATATGATGCACTTCAAGTAGCTGGTTTCGGGGACGTTTAGGAGGATGGGGTGGTCTTTCGAGGCTCCGCGGCTCTCGATCACGCGCAGCGATTTGTGGGCGTCTTGGGCGGCGTCAGCCAGGACTTTTAGGAACTCTTGCGGCCCTACATGGAACGAGCAGGAGCAGGTGACCAGGATGCCTCCGGGGCGGAGCATTTTCATGGCGCGGAGGTTGAGTTCTTTGTAGCCGCGCAGGGCCTTTTCGAGGTCGCGCTTGGTCTTGGCGAAGGCCGGGGGATCGAGAACGACGGTGTCGTAGCGGCGGTTGGCGGCAGCGTAGTCGCGCAGGAGGTCGAAAGCGTTGGCCTCGATCCATTCGAGTTCGCGGGCACGTTCGTTGGCATGTTCGCTGGCAGGTTCGCTGGCATTGAGGGCGGCGTTCTTTTCCGCCATCTCAAGCGCGGGTCGCGAGCTGTCGACTCCGGTGACGCTCGAACACTTGGCGGCGAGGTGAAGGGCGAATCCTCCCTGGTAGCAGAAGGCGTCGAGGGCTGCGCCGTGGGCGTAGAGGGCGGCGGCGGCGTAGTTCTCGCGCTGGTCGAGAAAGGCTCCAGTCTTTTGGCCTTCGAAGGCGTTGTAGTGAAAGCGGATGGCGCTGGATTCGTCACCATTAATTTTGCCGTTCATATGGATGACGGTTGAGTTTTTGTCGCCGTGGAGCAGGCTGGACGGAAGCGGCGGCAGTTGCTCGATTTCCCGTATGCGGGGATCGACGCGTTCGACGATGGCGGCAGGATGCAGCTCTTCCTTCAGCGTCTCTACGATGGCTTGGCGTATGGGCGAGGCGTCGATGGCTTGGGTGAGGATTTGCAGGGAGAGAATGTCGTTGTAGCGATCGACGATGAGGCCAGGGAGAAAATCGGCTTCGCTGAAGACGATGCGGTAGGCGTCGGAGTTCTGAACGAGGTCTTTACGGTAGGCGATGGCTGCGCGAATACGCTCGGCGACCAGGGCGGGGAGATCGGCGACAGAGCCGTGAGAGATCATGCGGATGGCGATCTGCGAGGACGAGCTGTAGAGCGCACTGCCCAGGAACTTACCGCGGGAATCGAGGACGCGGACGATGGCGCCGGGGGGTGTGGCATTCGACCCGGCGGCCTTGATATCGGAGCGGTAGACCCAGGGGTGACGGGCTTGGAGACGGGCGGCTCCTCGGGTCGAGAGCGTCACGGAAGGCTCGGCGTGCTTGGCGGAGACGGCGCGTTTTGGGGGCATGGATAGATGCTATACCGCGGCGCTCGGATGCAACCAAGGAAACGAGCATAAGCGGGTTCCCCGGTTGTGAATCTCGCCGCCAAGTGGGATTCAGACTTTCCCAATCCACCGCACGGGGACACACCGGGAGACCCCTGGGGCGAACACGGCTTTTGTGTTAGCCTTCAAGCCGCGATTGATTGCCGGGGAATGGGCCGGCGAGAAAATCGAGACTTAATGTTCCAGGAGGCGCTTCGTGAAACGTCCAGTGATTGGGCTGATGATTTGTATCGTAATCGCAATTGTGGCTGCTGTTCCCGCCGCCAAAACCGTGCAGGCCGGCAGCGACTCGAACACTCCAACGCCGCCGCCGGCGATCGCCGATGCGGCCGCTCTCAGCAACGCGGCTGCCTATTGCGTCAAGAAGGGCGGCGAAGTCGATGTTCGCGCACCCTACTTCAACACCAACGACGACCCGCAAAACTGGCTGCAACTTGCTGGGGCCCGCAGCTTTTGCAAGTTCACGTCGAAGAAAGATGGATCGCGGATTCACGTGCTGCTTTCCACACTCTACAGCGATCAGCCGACGCTGGCGGCCCTGGCCTATTACGCCAAGGTTCCCTACGGCGGCAGTTGCAGCGGCAATCCGGCGTCCTGCTACTGCTCGCAGCTCGGCGGCACCGATCTGTTTGGCGGAATCAACATGAACGGCGGCGGGTGGGTGATGAAGGCGGACCCGGTCGATACGGTGCTTGAGGCCTGCATCTTCCCGGATATGTCTTCGATCGATTCCTGGGGACTAACGTATCACCAGGCGGGAATCGTCCGCGGGAAGAATCTGAACAAGGTGCTGCGGTTCGCGAACCCCTACACGGCCAAGTAGACGCGGGCACAGGGGAGATCACGGAATATCTTCTTTCGACCGGCATGAGACCGGCGCTAGTTTGCCAGTAGCTGTCTTACTGTGGCGATGTCGTCGTTGGGATCGTGGGTGATGCGGGCGGCTTGGGACTGGGCTTCGCGGGCGGCTTCCGGCTGTCCGGCGAATTCGAGGGACTGAGCGAGAAGCAGATAACCGACCGGCGAGGGCTGCAGTTCGACCGAGCGCTGGTAGTCTCTTGTGGCTTGGGCGAGGTCGCCGGCGCGCTGCGCCAGAAGACCGAGTCCGCGATAGGCCGGCGAATTGTCCGGCTGCTGGACGAGAGCGGCTTCGAAGTCTTGCTTGGCGTCGGCGTACTGTCTGAGCGAAAGGTGGACATAACCGCTGTTGGCGTGCACGGTCGCCAGCAAAGATGGGGTCTGGGTGAGCTGAAGCACGGTGGCATAGCCATCGAGAGCGTCTTGATAGCGGCCGTGCATTTGCTGGTAGGTTGCGATATTGAGCGTGGAGAGCGGGTCGTCGGGGCGCAAGGCGCGGGCCCGTTGAAGGTGGGGGAAGGCTTCCTCGATCCGGCCGGCGGAGATCAAGGCGTTGGCGAAGTTATCTTCGGCGGTGAAGTTGGGGCCGGTGATTTGGACGGTGTGGGCCCAGAGGGTGACATTGTCGCTCCAGAACGCGACTTGCCGGTGAAGCGCAAATCCCAGAGCGAGGAAGATGGCGACAACGGCGGCGGCGGACAGAGCTGCGGGAAAATGCCAATGACTCGCCATGTCCGCTCCGCCCCAGGCGACGATCAGGAAAATTCCGAGCAGCGGGATATAGGCGTAGCGGTCGGCCATGGAGTGGACCCCTATAGGCACGAGTCCCGTCATGGGCACCAGCGTTCCGAGGAACCAAAGCCATCCCACAAAAAGAGCACGGCGGCGGCGGAAAATGAGCGCAAGAATCGTGAGGACGATGAGCGCGACAGCGGAGAGCACGATCGCGGGGATGTGAATGGCAAACCCTGGATGGGGGTAGATGAGGGCGAGATTCGCCGGCCAGAATGCCTTTGCGAGATATTGGATGTAGGAGATCGCGGCATTCCCGAGGCGTATCCAGAGCGGGAAAGGCGCGCGGGTTGCCGGTGTCTCCGGTATGTAGGAGAACGCCGCGCCCCCCGTCTTCATGGTGACGACCGCGCTCGCGGCCGAGAGGGCAAACCACGGCAGCTTCTCGCAAATCAATTTCCAGATGGAGGAGCCACGAGTGGGAGCGGCGCGGGGCTCGCCTGGGACGGCGATCAGGTTCGAGAGGGGTTGTCCTAAACGGCACAGGGGCCAGTAGTCGAGCAGAAGAAGAGCGAAGGGAAAGGTAATCGTCTGCGCCTTGCTCATTAGGGCCAAGACAAAGGCGAGAGTGACGGCGAGGTATCGTCCCACGCCGGGACGGCGTGCGTACCAGCCATACGCAGCGAGCGCGGCCAAAAAGAAAAACATGCTGAGGACAGTCTTGCGCTCGGCGATCCAAGCGACCGATTCGACATTAAATGGGTGCAGAGCGAAAAGGGCGGCGACAATGAGGCTGCGCCATGCCAAGCCCGTGGCGCTCTCCAGAATCAGGAAGAAGAGGACGGCGTTGGCCGCATGAATAAGGACATTGGTGGAATGGTAGCCCGCCGGGTGCAAGCCGAAAAGCTTGGAATCGAACAGGTACGAGAGCCAGGTGATCGGGTGCCAATCCAAAGCGGCGGGCGTGCGAAAAGCCCAAGCGACGGTGCTCCAAGTGAGTCCGGCACGGACCTGAGGATTGTTGGTCACGTAAACCGGGTCGTCGTAATTGAGAAAGGGAGCGCGGGTGACCGGGTTGTAGAGCGCAAGAGTGGCAAGAACAAGGAGCAGGCAGAGGATCAATCTGCGTTTCTGCGGGAGCTGAAAAATATGGAATCCAACCGCATGCTGGCCGGGCCTTTGCTCCGTCAGAGCCATGGATTTCATTAAACCTGTTCCTTTCAGGGTCAAGTTGACAACCCTACGCGGGTCATGAAACCAACCCTACATCGCCAATAACTGTTTCACCGTGGCGATATCGGCGCTGAGATTTTGAGACATGCGTGCGGCTTGCGATTGGGCGGCGCGGGCGGCTTCCGTCTGTCCTTGGACCTCGAGGGCCTGGGCCAGAAGCAGGTAGGCGACCGGCGTGGGATCGAGCGCAACCGAGCGTTCGTAATCCTGGGTCGCTTCGGCGATGTCGCCCGCTCTCTGCGCCAGCAAGCCCAGCGAGCGATAAGCATCCGGGTTTCCCGGTTGCTCGACCAGAACGGCGTCGAACTCCCGTTTCGCGTTGTCGTATTGTTTCAGCGCGATCTGCGTATATCCGCTGTCGAGGCGCGCTGTAACCACAAAAGACCGAATGGCGGTGAATTGGAGCACCTTGGCAAAACCCTCGAGCGCCGCCTGATAGTGGCCGCGCAGGCGCTCGTAGTTCGCGAGGTTGAGCGTGGCCGCAGGGTCGTCGGGGCGCAACGAGCGCGCCCGCAGAAGGTGCGGGAAGGCCTCCTCGTCCTTGCCCTCAACGAGCAATGCGGTAGCCAGGTTGTCTTCGGCGGTGTAGTTGGGCCCAGTGATTTGGAGAGTGTGGTTCCAAAGGGCAACATTGTCGGTCCAAAAGCGGACCTGCCGGTGCAGCGCAAATCCCAGCGTCAGCAGGATGGCGGCGGCGCAGAGCGCGGATATGATCGTGGGAATATGCCAACGATTGACCAGGTCCGTCGCGCCCCAGCAAACGATTACAAAAATTCCGAGCAGTGGAATATAGGCGTAGCGGTCGGCCATGGACTGAACGCCAACCTGAACCAGCCCGATCATGGGGACGAGCGTACCGAGAAACCAAAACCATCCTACAAAGAGAGGGCGATGGCGGCGAAAGATCACGGCAAGAATCGAAACCGCGACGAGGGCGAACGCGGAGAATGCGGCGGCAGGGATGCGGGTCGCAAGCTGTGAATACGGATAGATGGGCGCAAGATCGAGCGGCCAGAATGCCTTTCCGAGATATTTGACGTAGGAGATGGCCGCATTTGCCAGATGGACCGAGAGCGGCAGTTTCACCCAGGTTGCGCTGGCCTGCACCTTCATAGTGACCACGGCGCTCACAGCGGAGAGCGCGAACCACGGTAGTTTCTCCCAAACTAATTTCCAGAAAGGAGGGCCGCAGGCGGTCGCCGGCACCTGGCCGGATTCAGTTCCTTCCGGCGGCGCGAGAGGTGGTCCGGAATGTCCTCCGCAACGTTGCCCGATACGGCACAACGGCCAGTAGTCCAGCAGCAGCAGAGCGAAGGGGAAAGTGATCACCTGGGGCTTGGTCATTAGTCCCAGAGCAAAGGCAAGAGTGACGGCGACGTAACGTCCGAGGCCGGGGCGGCGCGAGTACCAACCATAGGCCGCCAGCGCAACCAGGAAGAACAACATGCTGAGGACGTTTTTGCGTTCCGAGATCCAGGCGACCGACTCGACATTGATGGGATGCAGAGCGAAGAGAGCGGCGACCATGAGGCTGCGCCAAGCCATCCCCGTGGCGCTTTCCAAAATCAAGAACAGAAGCACAACATTGGCGGCATGGAGAAGCACGTTGATGGTATGGGGGCCGGCGGAATGCAAACCGAAAAGCTGGCAATCGAGAGCATGGGAGAGCCAGGTAATCGGATGCCAGTTCGACGTTTCCGAGGTGTGAAAGGCCCAAACGACAGTGTTCCAGGTGAGTCCGGCACGGACCTGAAGATTATCGGCAACGTAAACGGAATCGTCGAAGTTGAGAAATGGAGCGTGGGTCACCGGGTTGTAGAGCGCGAGGGTCGCCAGAACGAGAAGCAGGCAAAGAACCAATCTGCGTCTTTGCGGGAGTTGAAAAATGTGGGAATCGGGGGGGCGCTGGCCGGGTTTCGGGTCAGTGGATTCCATTGCACCTTAACCTTAAACCTTAGCCGGCGGCAGGCTGGTCGGCCGTTGTGGCGGATTGCTTGTGGCCCGCCTTGTGCTCGCGGTGGATGGCAAGCAGGTCCTTATGAAGAAGATCGAGGACGTTCGAGGGAATCTCGGAGCCCCACTCGTCCATTTCTTCTTCCGACCAATGGCCGTTGAGACGGAGGGCGGAGTCGGTCAGGTCCTCGGGAAACGCCTGCCGGTAATTGCCTTCGCGCGCGAGCACATCGCCGAACTGGCGGCCGGTGTGCATCTCGTAGATGCGGCGCGAGGAACTGTCTCCGCTATTGGTGAACACCAGAAGCACTTCGCCTTCCTCGGGGTAATCGGGGCGGTAGAACCAGGCCTGCGGCGCATCGGCCTTAGGACGGGCGCGTTTTCTGCCGGTCACGGTCACGACTTCCTGCTCCGGCTGCGTTTCGTTGGCCGGAATGTAGTAATAAATGCGCTGGCAGGTTTCGCAGGCCATGACTTTTTCGCCATGACGCGCTTCGTTGTAGATCTGGGGCCGCAGCATGACCTGGCAGCCCATGCACTTCTGGTCGCGGACTTCGGCCAGGCCACTGCCGCGGAACTTCGCGACGCGCTCATAATGACGAAGAAGGTCTTCGGCAATTTCCTGACGCAGGGCATCGCGCTTGGCGTTCCACTCGGCGAGCTTCTTCTGGTCTTCGGCGGTAACTTTTCGGGCTTCTTCTTTTTCCTTTTCGATCTCGGCGGTCTCGGCCTTGAGTTCGGCCTCCGCCGCCCTGACGTCTTTTTCGCGGGCCTCGACGTTGACCATGACCTCGAGAATGCGGTCCTCGTTGAGCCGTATCTCCTGCTCGGCGAACTGGATCTCGTGCAGCAGGGCTTTGTATTGGTCGTTGGTTTTTACGTCGAGAGACTGGTCGCGATACTTGGAAATTTTGAGTTGCAGGTCTTTGATATTGGCTTCGAACTTCTTGCGGCTGGCTTCGTCGTCCTTGGCCGCAACTCGTGTTTTTTCGAGATGCGCCTTGGTGCCAGCCAGCTTTTGCTCGATGGCCGCCACGCGTTTCGGCAGCGCGGCGACTTCGTTTTGCAGTGCGCGGATCTCGTTGTCCGCCACTTGCAGTTCCAGCAATTTCTCGATATCAGGAAGCATCGGTCCGGGGAGTCACTCTAGCGATTCTAGCACGCGAGCAACGCTGGACTTGCCGCGTTGTGTCCGGATGCCCCACTCGTATGAGTGGAGGGACGGGCGTCCTCGCCCGTCCAAGCCGAGTGTGTGGAGGGACGGGCGTCCTCGCCCGTCCAAGCCGAGCAAAGCTCGGCAGATACCGGAGACGCCCAACCCGCCGAATCCCTCCCTGGGCCGCCCGATCCGGCCTGGA
>JBEKQG010000057.1:0-17733 GCA_049519955.1 Terriglobales bacterium | reverse complement strand
TTTCAGCGAAGCCGGCGAGGATGCCTACCAGTCGTTCCTGGGAGTTCCCGTCATCGATCGCGGCATGTTGCAAGGCGTTCTGGTGATTCAAACCGTGGCGGCACGCGTCTTTCCGGAGGAGGAGATCCGTTCGCTCACCGAGGCCGCGAAGCGGGTCGGCACCGTGGTCAGCGAGGCCCGCGCCCTCGACCGTTTTATCGCACCCGTCCAGGAGCGGCTCTGGGCGCTCGCCCGCAATCTATGGTGGAGCTGGGATTACGATTGCGGCGCCTTGTTCCGCGATCTCGATCCCCTGCGCTGGCGTCAGCTCAACCACAATCCCATCTCGCTGCTGAACGAGTTTCCCCTCGACAAACTCGAAGCCCGCGCCACCGAGCTAATTCTCCACAGCCGCGTCAACTACGCCTATCGCCGCTTGCGCGAATACGAGAACGCCGAGCATACCTGGGCAGCCCGCCGCGCCGGGGTTCTGCGCCCCCGTCCCGTCGCTTATTTCTCCGCCGAATTTGGCCTGCACGAATCTCTTCCCATCTACTCCGGCGGACTTGGCGTTCTCGCCGGCGATCACATCAAGAGCGCCTCCGACCTCGGCATCCCTCTGGTCGGCATCGGCCTGTTTTATGGCCAGGGATATTTCCGCCAGCTCCTCGATCGCGACGGCTGGCAGCACGAGGAGTACCTCGAAACCGACGTCAACCAGCTTCCCATGGAAACCGCCATCGGCAAGAACGGCAGACCGGTCGTGGTCCAGATCGATACCCGTCATGGTTCGATCCGCGCAAAAGTCTGGCGCCTCAAGGTGGGCCGCTGCGATTTGTTTCTCCTCGACTCCGACGTGCAAGGCAATACCCCCGACGACCGCGTCCTCACCTCGCGTTTATACGGCGGCGACGGCCGCGTTCGCGTCCATCAGGAACTGCTTCTGGGCGTCGGCGGCCTGCGTGCCCTGAAAGAGATGGGCATCACCCCGGGCGTTCTTCACCTCAACGAAGGCCACAGCGGTTTTGCCGTCCTCGAAGCCATTCGCCAACGCATGGAAGAAGAGGGCATCGGCTTCGACAGGGCCGTGCCCCGCGTTTCGCGCGAAGTCGTCTTCACCACCCACACTCCCGTGCCCGCCGGCCACGATCGCTTCGATGCCGATCTTATCGAAGAGCACCTCGGGCCTTTGCGCGAGGCCCTCGGCCTCTCCCGGCATGATTTCATGGCCCTCGGACGCGAGAATCCCGACAGCGACGAGCGTTTCTGCATGACCGTGCTTGGCCTCAAGCTTTCGCGCCGCGCCAACGCGGTTTCCTCCCTGCACGGCGAGGTTTCCCGCGCCATGTGGACCGGCCTCTCTCCCGGCAAGCACGAAGACGCGGTCCCCATCGGACACATCACCAACGGCGTCCATGTCCACACCTGGCTGGCTCCGCAGATGTTTCGCCTGTACGACCGCCATCTCGGCACGGGGTGGCATCTGCGCAGCAGCGAGTCCAAAACCTGGGACGGCATCGACAATGTCGACGACGGCGAGCTTTGGGAGACCCATCTCAATCTCAAGTCTCGCATGATCGAATTCATCCGCCGCCGCGCCGTCGCGCAAGCCACCCGGCGCGACGAACCGCGCGCCGTCATCCAGCAACTCGATCGCGCTCTCAGCCCCGATGCCCTCACCATCGGTTTTGCGCGCCGCTTTGCCACGTACAAGCGCGCGAACCTGATTTTGGCCGACCTGGAAAAAATCGTCACCATGGTGAACGACCCGAAATACCCCGTCCAGTTCGTCTTCGCCGGCAAGGCGCACCCGCTCGACGAACCCGGCAAGCGCGTCCTGCAGCAGATTGCCCAGTTGATGCGCGACCCCCAGTTTTCCGACAAATTCGTTTTCGTCGAGGACTACGACATCAACGTCGGCCGCCATTTCGTGCAAGGCGTCGACGTCTGGCTCAACAATCCCCGCCGTCCCCTCGAAGCCTCCGGAACCAGCGGCCAGAAGGTCGTTTTGAACGGCGGCCTCAATCTCTCCGTGCTCGACGGCTGGTGGGCCGAGGCCTACGACGGCCTCAACGGCTTCGCCATCGGCAACGGCAGGACCCACACCGACATGAACGTGCACGACACCCGCGACCAGGAAGACCTTATGCGGGTCCTGCGCGAGGAAGTGGTCCCGCTCTACTATCAGCGCGATCGCGACGGCCTGCCCCGCGGCTGGATCAAACGCATGAAGCGCACCATCCGCACCCTGGGCTGGCGCTTCAACGCCGACCGCATGGTGATGGATTACACCCTCAACTGCTACGTTCCCGCAGCCGGAGGCACCTCGAGCGACACCCGGCTAAAACTCTAAGCGGGCCGCTCACTAGATCGTGTGGAGACAGGGCTTGCCCCGTCTCCCTCGGACGTAAAACGGCATTTTTGGCGATTGCGGCAATCCTGGATTTTCTCGAAACCAATCGCCTCTTTACCGGCGACCGCGGCCCCCGATCCGGCCGTCAACACCAGCCCGCTAGAAGCTGAACATCGCCTGCAATTCGATTTTTCGATTGGCGGCCGCGCTCGAAAACGGCCCGCCCGCCAGAGCGATCGACTTTCCGAAATCTGGCGAGCTCAGGACCCCTATGGGCGGCGCCGCATTGACTCGGTTCAGGACGTTTCGCGCATTCACGCTGAACGTCACACTGTAGCGTCGATTGGTTGTGGCGCCCATGCCACCACCGGGGCCTCCGCCCGGCCCTCCTCGTCCAAAGCCGCCGCCAGGGCCGCGCCCTCCTCCTCCCATACCACCGGGAGGCGGACCGCCGGGACCGGAACCTGCGTCCGTTGATTTCCCGCCCTTCTCCGGCCCGAAGCCGAACGTTTTCGCCAGCCGCAGGTTCAACGTGAAGTTGGAGGGGCCGGTCAGGTAGTTGATGGGAATCTGACTGTACGGCGTCGTCGAAACCACGTATTGGCTGCAAGCGGCGGGCGTCGGAAACGGGCAAGATGCAGAATTGGTGCCGAACGCGGGGCGGGCGTTAAACTGCAAATCGCCAGCCAGGTCCTGGCCCACGGTGACGTTATAGGGCGAGCCGGAATTGAAAACCATAAACGGACTCAGGCGAAAGGCATGCGGCAGTCCGATTGTTCCGCCCATAAATATCCGATGCCGGGTGTCAAACGAAGCTCGCCCGTAGTCGAGGCCCAAATCGTACTGGTCCGATGGAAAGTTTGCTGCGCCGGAAGCGTCGCTGTGGGCGTAGTTCAGAGAGTAGAAACCGAAGAGAGACAACTTGGCTCCCGCCCGTATGTTGAAATTCGCGATCAACTGGTTTTGCCGGAAGACGCCAGCGGAGGAGTATTGATAGATGTCACCTGCGTGCCGATCCGGGCGCGGCCCGTCCCAGCCCGTTGTGTCCGGCGTCGGCGCGTTGACATCGATGGAAAGAAATTGGTGCACGCCGCGGGCGTTGAGATAAGTAAGCGTGACGTTGGCGATCTTCGTGACCTGCCGCTCCAGGCTGAACGCGTTCTGCATGATGTAGGGCGCGTGCAAACCGGGGGCGATTCGATAGATCGGGGAAGTGGTTTGCGCCGGCCGCTGGACGTCCGGGAAAAAATCTATCAGTGCGCACGGCTGCGGCGGCTGCGCCTGTGGACATGACGCGGCATACTGCTGCTGGGTCTTGCCGTTCAAACGATCGGCATTGAGGACCAGACCCTGGTTGAATCGGTCGTAGAACAGGCCGAAACCGCCGCGCAGCACGGTTTTCGGCGCGCTCTTTCCGCCTCCTCCGATGCCCCACGCAAAACCGACGCGGGGCGCCCAGTCGGCATGATCGTGAATTGCGTTCTGCGTTTCAAAGCGCAGTCCGCCGCTTAGCGTTATGTTCGGACGCACCTTCCAGTCGTCTTGCACGTACAGTCCGGCATCCACCACGGTGGCCGGCACGGTGGGCACGGCATCGGTGGGAGTGTTCGTCGCATCCAGCGTAAACTGGCTCGCGCCCTGGACGGTAGTCCCAGCGCCGCCTTTTGCGAGGGCCTGCACTGCGGTCGCGTATGCACTTATGCTCGGGAAGGTGAAGCTGCCGTTAAATCCGGCGCTCGACGTATTGACTTCGTGAACTGCCCGCAGCCGCCCTCCGAATTTCACGAAATGTTTGCCCTGCGATAGCGACGTGTAATTCTGCAGTTCGTAGTGGTACTCATGGTCGGTCTCCGCTCCCGATCTGGCGCGTCCGCCCGAGAATGCCCCGAGCACGTTGATGGACGCGGCCGTCGTAAACGGAGACGGCAACGTCTGCAACGGCGTCGTTACCGGCGTCTGCCCGCTGTTGTCGCGCAGGTACTGGAAGCGCGTCTCATTGATGGCCTTCGCACTGAGGACTTGCGTATCCGTGATTTGCAACGTGTGTTCGGAGTCGGTCGTGTCATAGCCCGCTTCCGGCAACGTCGTCCCGCCGACGCCCGCGTTCTCCTGCGTGTCATGGTAGTACTGATAGCGCGCGCTGAGCGTGTTGCTGGCGCTGACCTGGTAGTCGATACGCGGGCTGATGTTGGTCCGGGTACGCGGGTTGGGAACGCTCTCGTTGAGTTGAGTCTGGCTGAACGTCGTAAGATCGACAACCGGCGTGTTCACCACCGCGATCTCGTCGATGTTGCGCCGCTGCACGTTGACGAAGAACGACGCCTTCTTGTTGATCGGCCCGCCGACGTTTCCCTGGTAGATTACCGAGTCGTACGGCGCTTGAGGAGCCTTGCCGAGAAAAGGATTGCGGCTGTTCATGGCCGAACTGTTTCCCTCGACCGAGAACTGTCCGTGATACTTGTCGGTGCCTGGCTTGGTGAAGACCTCGATTCGTCCATAGCCCAGCCGGTCGTATTCCGCCGAAAACGGGTTCTGATTGATGCGAATCTCGCGGATCGACGATTTCGGCGGGAGTTGTCCCGCGGTGAATCCATCGATGTAAAGCTGCCCCCCGTTGGGCCCGGCGGAAGGCCCAGCCAGCGCTTCCAGGTCGGCCTGCAATTCGTCGGGATCGTCGGGGAGGGCATCTAGGTCCTTGCCGCTCAGCACGATCGCGCTCGCATTATTCGCGGGGTTCGTGTCGAGCTGCGGCCCTTCCGACTCCACATTTACCTTTTCCTGTGGCACGTTGATGTCGAGAGCAATGTTGAATTGCGCGACCTGGCCCGCAGCTACGTCCACGTCGTTCTGCACAAAAACGGCGAATCCTTGGGCATTGGCCGTGACGGTATATTTGCCCGGCGGCAGGTTCCCAATTTCGTAACCGCCGCTGCGATTGGTCGTGGCGGAATGCGTTTGCCCTCCGGATACGAGGACTGCAACCGCCGCGTCCGCAACCATCGCCCCCGAGGGGTCGGTGACTTGCCCGCGCAACGTACCCGTCGTTGCGGACGACTGCGCGGATGGCTGTGCTGATGACTGCGCCGATGACTGCGCCCATGCGGACGCGGCCAAACCGGCCAGAGTTGCCGGAATCAGAACTGCCAAAATCAGATTTATCAAACTAAAGACTGATCGCTTCAAACGTGCACCTTTTCTTTCCAGGCAGACCACATGGATTCAGAACATGGATCGAGATTTGTTCACTGCTGCGCGGCGTCCCCCTCGCCACCGGACGTGCTCAGCGACCACGGCGAAAGCAGCGAGGACGCGCTCCGATTTGGCGCCGCCGTCAGGATGGCCTCAACTCCCGCGAGCAGTGTTATCGCCGTTACCGCGCCCGAATCTCCGCCCTCGGTCGAGACGATCATTACGGCATCGCCCTTCTGCATGTCAGCCAGTGTGCTGTCGGGTAAGCGGCTCAACATGCGCTGCAAATCTGGAGGACCGTTTCCGTTCCCGTTTCCATTTCCACCCGGCCCGTGCCCCACCTGCGATTCTGCCGACGCAGATGACCGCGCACCGCCGCTGACCGGTTTAGCGCCCTGCCCGCCGCTTGTGTCTTGTCCTTGGCCGTTGGAGCCCGGTCGATCTCCGCTTCCGCCGCCCGCCGCGCCTTTCAAGCGCAGCGCTATGCGTTGCGCCATTTCCGCCGGCAGCTTCTTCATTTGCGAGTCGGGGGAAACCTTCACCACCACCGCGCTCTTGGCGATCGCATCCTGCACCGTCATCGTATGGTCCGCAACGTCGATCGCCTTGATGGTTCCGGCAATATTCCGGAATGCGCCGGTGACAACCTCTTCGGCGCCCACTTCGCTGCCATCTTCGCTGCGAGTTCCGCGCGCGCGCAACTGATCACCCGCCTTGATTTGCTCGACTGGCGCCGGTTTCGCATCGTCGAACTTCACCGAGTCGGGTGCGTAGCGGCGCAGGATCGTATCCCTGGCAATGTGGACGGTGACGGCAATACTGCGGCTCGCGCCCATGGCAGCGGATGAAATTGTGATGGTGTCCGCCGCGGCGTCCACCTTGGTGACCAGCCCGCCCGCCCCTCGCTTTTGCCAGTCGTCGCGCTCGTGCTGCTGCTTGGCCGCGACGTCTGCTTGTTTCATCACGATCACTGCCACCGCGGCGATGGTGTGGCCGTCCGCCGATGCCTGCCCGCGAACCAGCACGCGGTCGCCGGGCTGCAAATCTTGTGCCTGCAGAGTGGTCGCGTTCTTCAGGTCTTTTTCTCCCGGAGGCACGCGCAGAATTTTCGTCATGTCTGTGAGTTCCGCCGTAACCTCGCCGCCGGATTCCGCCGCGACCGTGATCGAATCCGCCTGAATGCTCTTGATTGTCCCCACAACCTTGGCGACTTGAACGCCCGCCGGACTGCTCTTTGGTTGGCTCTGGGGTTTATCCTGCGCACAAACGTAGCCCGGCACCGACAGAACCAAAACGACCGCGATCGCGCAAGTCGTCCGAAGGGCCACGTGCAGCCAGCGCTGCCAGAGATATCGCATGCTCTGACTTTAGCATCGCCCAACGCGCCGGATTCAGGCTTTACGAAGTTTTACCCGGCCTTGACGGTGCTTTTACACGGACGCTGGCAACTGCAACTTCCGTGGCGCGCATCCAGACTTAAAACGGAAGCCCGGTGGACAGAAGCTAGGCCACTAACAAAACTATGCTGACATGGATGCCAAAACCCACTGACAAATCCAGCCCCGGCAATCAGGCCCAACCGTTCGCGGCAAGTCTCTTGTACCGGCTGACGGTTGCCTTCCCCAGTTGGGCGGGCGCGATTCTGGCGGTGTATTCTATTTGCTTGTGCAGACTCAGCGCTCTCAAGTTTCACCTGAAATGAAAGATAACCCGAGCAGGATACAGGAAGGATGCACGGTGAATAAGTCCCAGCCGAACAATTCACAGCCGAAGAGCGCAACCATGGCGAGCCGGTCATCGTTGTGGAAGCCGGTGGCCTATGCGCTGATGGCCGCGCTGGGCGCGCTTCCCGGAGCCCCGCCGCCGATGCTGGCGCAGGATGCCGCAACCACCATCGCCGTCGACGTCAAAGTCGTCACGCTACCCGTCACGGTGCGCGACAAACATGGCAAGATCGTCCGCGACCTGACGAAAGACGATTTCACGCTGCTGGAAGACAGCCGGCCGCAGACGATCCGCTATTTTTCCGAGGACACGAATCTGCCGCTCACGCTCGGTGTGCTTGTCGATACGAGCCGCAGTCAATCCAACGCCCTCGACGCGGAGAGAAACGCGAGCCGCAGTTTTTTCGATCAGATGATCGTGCAGCCCAAGGACAGAGCCTTCCTCGTTCACTTCGATCGTCAGGTGGAACTGCTGCAGGATTTGACTTCGTCGCTTGAAAAGCTGCAAGCGGCGCTGGAATTGCTCAAGACGCCGTCGGATCGGGAGAGATCGAACGATCCGAACGATCCCTCGAATTCCCCGTCGCGCTCGGATTCGCACCATGGCGGCACTCAGCTTTACGACGCGATCTTTCTGGCTTCGAACGAATTGATGAAGAAGCAGCAGGGACGGAAGGCGCTCATTGTTCTTACCGATGGCGTTGACCGCGGCAGCAAGACTTATTTGGAGAGCGCGATCGAGTCCGCGCAACGCGCCGACACCGTTGTCTATTCCATATATTTCGCGGATTCTCGTCGCGACGACCATGACCAGGGCGAAAGACAGGGCGGCGGTATGGGTCGGGGCGGCGGGTGGCCGGGTGGTGGTGGCGGATATCCGGGCGGCGGTGGTCGCGGCGGTCGCGGCGGAGGTGGCCAGCGTCATCCCGAAGAACAGCGCACCGATGGCAAGAAAATTCTCCAGAGGATTTCCAGGGAAACCGGTGGACGTTTCTTTGAAGTTTCCAAGAAGCAAACCGTTGGCGAGATCTACGACAGCATTGTCGAAGAACTGCGGACCCAGTACAACATGGGCTACACCCCCGATAAAGACAGCGCCGCGAGCGGTTATCATCGCGTTCAGTTGCAGGTGAAGCGCAAAGATCTGGCCGTGCAAACCCGAGACGGATATTACGCGGACCGGTAATGCGGCAACCGGCGATTCCGGGGCGCGTGGCTGGATCGAGGCGTCCAGTTCGCGGCCACGGCACTGAGCAATCCTCGGTCCTGTCCCATTGACGCCGGAGGCCTTTCTGCGGTTGGATGGAAGCTGCGTGGCGCCTGCTCCTTACATTTTCGATCCCGCCTCCCGGAGGCTTAGCCGTCTCGACGCCGCCTGGCTTGCCATCTGGCTCGTCTTCCTTGCCGGACTCGCCGTCCTTCCTCCACAACTCGAATGGCACAAGCAGTTAATTCTCCTCGCCATCGGCATTGTGCAGTTGCTGGAGACGAAGTTGATCTCCAGCTTTCCCAAACGAGGGGTCTTCTATGTCATCGGCCTGAAGATCCTGTTGGCGACCGTCCTTATCGATCACACCAGCGAAGTCAGTATCAACAGCAGTTACTATCCTATTTATTATCTCCCGGTCGTCACCGCGGCACTTTATTGCGGACCGTGGCTGACGCTGGTCTGGACGTTCGTTTCGTCCGCCTTCTACTGTTCGTATCTTTATCCGGCGATGCAGGAATACGAACTAACTCCCGAGGCTTTCGGCTACCTTGCGCTGCGCATCATGTTTTTCTTTCTCGCCGCCATGGTCGTCAACCGTTTCGCGCAGCAGAGCCGCCATCAAACCCAGTTATACCGCGAACTCGCCGAACGCCTCGCCGAAACCAATCGCCGCCTCGAGCAGGCCCAGGCGGAAGCGCGGCGCTCGGAACGCCTGGCCGCGCTCGGCCAGCTTTCCGCCGGATTAGCGCATGAAATCCGCAATCCCCTTGGAGTTATCAAGGGCTCGGCGGAAATGCTGACGCAGAAATTGCAGGCCTCCGACCAGCTTGCCCGCGAACTGGCCGGATACATTTCGATCGAGGTCAACCGGCTTAGCGCGCTGGTCACGGAGTTTCTCGACTTCGCGCGTCCTCTTCATGCCGAGCCGCATACCGCCGACCTGACCGCGCTTCTCGATCGCGTCTTGCAAATTGTCGCGGATCGCTTCGCCGCCAAACCATCGAATGGCACACAAGAGACGGCGAAACCCGTGCGCGTCGAGCGCCACTATGCCAGCGGATTGCCGCTCGTTCCGCTCGACGAAAGTCTGTGCGAGCAGGCCTTCCTCAATCTGGTGCAGAACGCTTACGAGGCCATCCAAGATCAGGATAAAGACCGCGGCGGCGTGTTGCGTGTCGAGGTGCAACCCGCCACGCATAATGATCGGGAAGGCGTGGAAATTCGCCTGTCCGACACTGGCCCCGGCGTCCCCGAAGAAATGCGCGAAGAGATTTTCAATCCGTTTGTGACCACGAAGAAAACCGGCGTAGGACTGGGCCTCTCCATCGTTTCAAAAATCGTGGACGGGCACCGCGGGTCGATCCATGTCGAGAACGGCCCGGAATGCGGGGCCGTATTTACGATCTTTTTCCCGCTGAACGAAACCGGCGGGCCCAAAGAAGCGCAAGCGATAAGCGCAAGATAGAAGAAGACTAGCATCAAGGCGCAAAGCGAATAGCGAACGACGACCAGCGAACGACCAGCGACTAACGACCAACGACTAACCATGCCGACCATCTTGATCATCGAAGACGAAGCCAAGATGCGCCGCCTGCTTGAGCTGAACCTCGGCGACGACGGTTTCAAAACGCTCTCCGCTGGAGACGCCGAAACTGGATTACAGTGGCTCGCCTCGGAACCGGTTCACCTCGTTCTTACCGACCTCAAACTTCCCGGCATCAGCGGGCTCGAATTTCTGCAAACGGCCAAGCGGCAAAATCCCGCGCTGCCCGTTGTCGTCATGACCGCATTCGGCTCGGTTGAAACCGCGGTTGAGGCGATGAAGGCCGGGGCCAGCGACTACGTGCTCAAGCCGTTCTCGCTCGCCGAAATGCGCATGGTCGTCCGCAAGGAGCTCGATAACTCCCGCCTGCGTGAAGAGAATCGCTCGCTGCGCGAAGCCCTCGGGCAAAAGTACAGCCATCCCAACATCGTTGCCGTCAGCCCCAAGATGCAGGAGGTGCTCGCCACCGTTGAACGCGTGGCGCCTACCAACTCCACTGTTCTGCTTGGCGGAGAAAGCGGAGTCGGCAAAGACCTCATCGCCCGCGCCATCCACGAAAAGTCGCGCCGCGCTTCCGGGCCATTTATCAAAATCAACAGCAGCGCGATCCCGGAAAATCTTTTGGAGAGCGAGCTTTTCGGCTACGAAAAAGGGGCTTTCACCGGCGCGGTTTCGAGCAAGCCCGGCAAATTTGAACTGGCCGACAAAGGCACGCTTTTTCTCGATGAAATCGGAGATGTGCCGCCAGCAATCCAGGTCAAACTTCTCCGCGTGCTGCAGGAGCGCGAGTTTGAGCGCCTGGGCGGCACGCGAACCATCAAGGTCGATGTTCGCCTTCTCGCCGCCACCAACCGCGACCTGCGCGCCGCGCTCGAAGAAAAGACATTTCGCGAAGACCTCTATTACCGGCTCAATGTGGTCCCGATCGATATCCCGCCCTTGCGCGAACACAAGGAAGATATCGCTGGACTTGCGAACCTGTTTCTGGCGCGCTTCGCCAGAGATTCCGGCAGGAAAGAAGAAGAGAAGCTCGCCGGAATTTCGCCCGCCGCCATGCAGCTTCTCCGCGATCATTATTGGCCGGGCAATGTGCGCGAACTGCAGAACGTCATCGAACGCGCCTGCGCGCTGGCTTCGGGCAGCCAGTTGGAAGCCAGCGACATACAACTCGACTCGCCGCGCAATCGTAGTAACTCTGCGCCCGACCGCTTCCTGCCCGATGGCATGACGCTCGACCAGTGGGAAGACGAAATGATCCGCGAAGCCCTGAAACGCGCTGGCGGGAATAAGTCACAGGCTGCGCGCCTGCTCGGCCTCTCGCGGAATGCGCTGCGGTATCGCTTATCGAAGATCGGAATTGACGACAATGAAGGGGAGTGAAGCGAAAAATGCAGGAATCGAGCCACGTCCAGGTTAGTTTGGGGAAGTTCTTCGAGATATACTTTCGGCAGAGGGCCGGGGTGCCTGGGATCTATGGAGGTCTTATAGTTATGGCGAAACACATGCGAGCAAACTTTAGAAGCTTGTTGGTTTTGGCTGCGATCCTCTTCGTTCCCCCTTGCCTTTCTCAAGAGCACGCGCCGACGGCGGAGCAATGCAGAGCTGACCAGGCTTTATGGGGCTCGGATTATGCTGAGACCAAATATCACGAGGCCGAAACTAGACACGTCCAGGATGGTACTCCCAATCGCACAGACATTGCCCTCCTCAGCATACCCCAATTAAGGCAGAGGATGGAAGAGATGTATCAATGTTCGGACGTGGTCGCGATGGAACCGTACCACCTGACTGGAAACTTCTACTATGATGTCATTGCTGATCGATACTCCAGTTTTCTGAGGCGGCACGGCCTGGTGAGGCAAATGATGAAGGAGGACGCCGATGGCAAACGCTAATGGCCGCATTTGCCTAACCTACTCTCTTCGATCTCTTGATCTGCAATCGCGCTCGCCACTCGTACAACTTCCAAGCGCCTCTGCGCCAAAAAGGAAGAAAGTCGACGGGGTGTACCATGCGCACCTGGTGCTCATACTTGCCGGAAGCAGCTCGGGAGCGCAGCAAGCAAAATTGATGTCGTCCGCCAACGCTGTCCGTTCCCTCTAGAACTAGGAGCACCCGCGGCTCAGAACCATCGACCTGGATGCTGAGAGTCCGCCCCTCCCCCTTCAGCATCGACCCGCCAAAGGATTGGCCGATAGTGGGCGGACGTTCAAAAAAGGTCCCCCCGAGCTCGAACCGATCCGAGACTGGTTGTCCCCACTGGGAGGCGTTGATCAAGGGGCCAGCACCGACGTTCACAATTACCAGATCCATGGACCCATTCTTCACGATGACTTCCTGAAGAGCGATTATCGGGTAGAGCTCACCGCGACGAGTTTGCTGAGCCAACAGCATCATGCGACGCGTGTAGATTGTATAGAAAACAACCACGATCAAACCGACTGCGGACGCGTTTCCACTATAAGTAAGCCAGTGCCATGGGTGTATGAGTTGATAGATCAGCGGTCCGACAGTTACGAGAGAGGTCATGATGCCGGAAGTCTACCATTATTAGTCTGGCGGGCGGCGCGCTGCTTTCGTCCAATCGACGACTTCCAGCATCTTGATGCGGGCGAAGGCATGATCGTTGGTGACAGGGACCGCGTTCAATGCGAGAGCGTGAGCGGCGATCATGGTATCGAGGTTCTCCATCGGCTGGCCCTCGCGTTCCAGCGTGGCCCGAAGCTGGCCATATTGTTGGGTGGCGTCAGAATCTCATGCGGACAAAGAAGTCCCCGTCCGTTCTGCGGATTGACAGTATGCCATAAATAGCATAGCCTAGAGTTGAGATATGGCAGCCGTTTCGGCGAGGCCCGTACGGTTCATGGGGGATTCGCGGTAGGAGCACAATGAAAAAACGCGGGTATGTTGAAGGCAGTGGAAACATCTTCGCAGATCTCGGTGTTGCCAACCCGGAAGAGGCGCGGGCGAAGGCCGATCTGGTTGACCGGATCGTAGACATAATCCAGGAGCGCAAACTGACCCAAGTGCAGGCGGCCAAGGCGCTCGGCATTGACCAACCCAAGGTGTCGGCGTTGATGCGAGGCCGTCTTGCCGGCTTTTCGATCGAGCGGCTTCTGCGCTTCCTGCTGCTACTCGGTCAGGACGTGCAGATTGCCGTGACGGCCAGACCGCGTTCCAGCCGGAAACCCCCGGCTTTGCAGGTGTTCGCCACGGCCGGGCGATCCAAGGCGGCCGCTAGCGTCGGCTCCCGATGACCTAAGGGTTGCACCCCTGGCCGAAAACCACCACTTTGGTGGAACCCGGCCACCGGGACCCCGCAAATCGCCGTCCATCTTAGCTGTTATGTCTCTCCTAACTGGCCAAGAAATAATGGAGTTAATCAATATCCGCTCGCCCCTTGACATTGGCACCTGGACTGCATTCTTTCAGGCAAAGTTATGTTTCGAACCAGGTGGAGGTGTGTATGAAGTTCAAGTTCATGGCGGCAATTTTAGGAATGGGACTAACGATGACGATAGCGATTCCAATCGCTGTCATCGCACAGAATACGGACGACCAGGCGCCGGATCAGAATGCGAAACCGTCGCCGAATATCCAAATGCAGGGGCCGAATGCCCAGGGCAACGACCAGGGCTCGGTGAATCAGGGTGGCCCGATGCAACCCGGCTCCGGCGACGCAAACGCTGGCGATCCGAGTTATGACACGCCGGCTCCGGAAGAGACGCGCGGGGTGGCGCGCATCAGTTTGATTCACGGCGATGTTTCGACGCAGCGTGGCGACTCGAAGGATTGGTCGGCGGCCATGCTCAACGCTCCCGTGGTGGCGGGCGACCGGGTTTCGACGGGCGACAATTCGCGCCTCGAACTGCAGCTCGATTACGCCAACATGCTGCGTCTCGCCGAGCGCACGCAGGCCAACATTACGATCCTCACGCGCTCGCAAATCCAGATCCAGCTTGGGCGGGGCATGGCGAATTATTCGGTCTTCCAGAACAGCGACGCGGACGCGGAGATCGATACGCCCAACGTTGCCATTCACACCGAGCGGCGCGAAGCGAGCTTCAGAATTCTGGTGACGGCCGACGATCACACGGAAGTGTTCGTCCGCCGGGGCGAAGTGGAAGTTACGACTCCGCAAGGCGGCACGCGCGTGGCGCAGGGCCAGTCCATCGTCGTGCAGGGAACCGGCGATCAGGAGCAATACAAGATCGGCCCCAATCCACCGCGCGACGATTGGGACCAGTGGAATTCGGACCGCGACAAAATCATCCGCAATGCGGCATCGCGGAAGCACACCAACGATTACTACGTGGGAACGGAAGATCTGGACGCCAATGGCACTTGGACGGAGATTCCGGATTACGGGCCGGTGTGGCGGCCGAACGTGGCCGTGGACTGGGCCCCGTATCGAGCCGGGCGCTGGGTGTATGAGCCGTATTGGGGATGGACGTGGGTTTCGTACGATCCCTGGGGCTGGGCGCCCTATCACTACGGACGCTGGATGATGTACGACGGATGGTGGGGTTGGTGGCCAGGGCCAGTGTACGGATATCCGTTTTATCGCCCGATCTGGGCTCCGGCTTATGTTTCGTTTTTTGGATGGGGCGGCGGATTTGGATTCGGCTTCGGTTGGGGATCGATCGGCTGGTTTCCTCTGGGGCCGTGCGACCATTTCCATCCCTGGTGGGGCCGGTGGGGCGGGCGCGACGGCGGCGTTGGATTCGGCCGTCTCAATCGTGGCGGGTTTGCTCCGTTGCACGGGGGCTCGCGGTTCTCGAACGGGAATCTGGCGATGCATGACACGCACTTCCGCGGCGCGACGACGGTTTCCGGCAAGGAGTTCGGGACAGGGCACATGAATGCCCGCGCGGCGAGTCATGCGGAGATGCAGAACGCGCATTTCTCGACCGGCAAAGTGGGGGTAACTCCGACGCGCGCGAGTTACTCGGCGAGCGGACGCGCGGCGGCCGCATCGACGACCCGGGACGTGTCGGAGAATCAGCACTTTTTCTCGGGCCGGGGCAACACGGCATCGTCGGCTGGTAGGTCGGCTGGGAACGGCCGGGAAGCGGCGCGGCCAGGAAGCGGCGGGTCGGACGCTGGCTTGCGGAGCGGCTCAAACAGCCGTTCAAGCGCTAACTCGAACGGCGGCTTCCGGCAGTCCAACCAAGGCCCGGAAAGAAGTTCGGAAAGAAGTCCGGAAGCGCGAGGCAATGCGACTTCGGGATCGGCGGCAAGAGCGGGCAACTCGGGGCCGGCCTCGCCAGGCGCTCGCGACAGCGGCGGCTGGCAGAAGTTTTCGCCGATGCCTCCGCGGTCGTCTTCCCCATCGGGCAGGGCGGGTGAAGCGGGAGGCGCTTCCCGCGGCCCGGCTTCAGAGGGCCGAGGCTCTGGCTCAGGCGGCTACGGATCGCATGGCTACGGCGGATCGCGTCCTCCGCTCAATATGAGGCAGCCCATCGTAACTCCGCGTTCTTACGGTCGAGGCCCCAGCGGCGGACCTTATGGCGGCGGACGTTCAGCCCCCAGCGGCCACTCGGCGCCGGGCGGCGGATCTTCGCACGGCGGTGGCGGATCGCACGGCGGCGGTGGCGGTTCGCACGGCGGTGGTGGCGGACATCATTAGGAAGTAACACTGCGCCGCGTTCTCTCCCAGCGGAGAGATGCAGCGCGGCAGGATGGCAACACTCTATCCCAGCAGTGAGACGCGGAACCACGCGTCCCACTGCTTTTTTGTTGGCGGGAGATGGTATGGCGACGCGCGGAAATGGCTGGAGCCGGTCCCACTCTATTGCGCGTGCGTGAGATCGTCAGCCGCCCGTCCGGGCCCGCAACTGCGATGCGTCGATCCACGGCATCGAACCATTGCATCGAACCGCTGCGCTTGTCCGAAAACTGGTTCGCACACATAGCTATTGCGCTGCGGCGGGCGTTCTGATAACTTGCCATTCGTCATTCAAAGGAGGCCCCCGTGGCTTTTTGTCCAACCTGTGGAACCCAGATGGCGGATGGATCGAGTTGTCCGAAATGCGCTGGCGGCGCCGCCCAAGTCGCGATCACGCCCGCGGCCGCCGGACTCACCGACAACGTGGCTGGCGCGCTGGCCTATGTGACCATCATTCCGGCGATCATTTTCCTGGTGCTGGAGCCGTTCAACAAGAAGCGCTTCGTCCGCTTCCATGCCTTTCAGTGCATCTTTTTCACGATTGCCTGGGTCGTGATCGAGTTTGCGCTGTCATTCCTCGGCCACATTCCATTCCTCGGCTGGGCAACTGTGCTGCTATGGCCGCTCGTCGGTCTGGTGTTTTTTGTGATCTGGCTGGTTCTGATACTCAAGGCCTATCAGGGACAGATGTTCAAGCTGCCCGTGATCGGCGACTTGGCCGAGCAGCAGGCGGGCAAATAGACGGACGATGCCCAAGGCGGTCGAGAATCGCGCGATCCGGCACCTGAAGAAATCCGATCCCGTGCTGGCCGCGATCGTCGAGCGCGTGGGCCCGTGCCGCATGGCGTTTGGCGAGCCCACGTTTCACGCTCTGGCCGAGGCCATCCTCTATCAGCAGTTGAACGGCAAAGCGGCCGAGACCATCTTCAATCGCTTCACCGCGCTGGCCGGCGATCCGCTGACGCCGAAGGGAATTCTCAAACTGACCGACGCCGAAATGCGCGGCGTCGGACTGTCGCGGCAAAAGACGGCATACCTGCGCGATCTCGCCGAGAAGACAGCCGCTGGGTTGCTGGACTTCGACCGCCTGGCGGAATTGCCGGAAGACGAAGTGATCGCGCATCTCACCCAAGTCAAAGGCATCGGCGTCTGGACCGCGCACATGTTCCTGATGTTCACCTTGCGGCGTCCCGATATTCTGCCCACCGGCGATTACGGCGTGCAGGCCGCCATCAAGAAGCACTACAAAAAACGCAAGTGGCCGAAGCCCGCTGTGATCGAGAAGATCGCGAAACCGTGGTCGCCCTATCGCTCCATTGCCTGCTGGTATCTGTGGCAGAGCCTGGATGTGAAGACGATGGAAAAATGATTCGGGTGGTCCTGGGAAGGGCACGACTTCAGTCGTGCCGCTAAGGCCACTTCTAAAAAGGCGTGAGAGGTGCGCGCCCGGCGGGTAAGAATTCGGAAATTTGTGGGGGGTACCCCCCCTACCCCCAAAATGAGTCAAATTGATGATAGTAAAGTAGTTAGAGGCAAAGTATTCAAAAGATGGGACTTAGCGTTGAAGTTTTCTGTTTGGCGTGCACTTGCGGGGGTGGTGACCGGGGAGATATGTTGTCAAATAGCGGTGAAAAGTTTGCGGCCGGAAACGCGTTCGTCTCTGGAGACTGACGCAGTTCCCGATAGTGTACTGTCGAGGTATCTTCTCAGCGATTGTGGTGCAGGTCTGTGATGAGCGTACGAGAAAAATGTGATGAAAAAGTCGGGAGGAGCGCAGTGGCTCTTGGCAGTGTGGAATCCCAGCCTTCGCAAAGTGCGCGAGAAGTGACGCTCCTGACATGCCCTGCTGAGTACAGTGGAGCCGAGGTTAGCGCCCAAAAAACGGGCGCGAACCTGGCGCACCCGGCGAAATCGTATTTTGGTGTTTTGGACTTTTGCCACGGGCTGCTAGTACCGTGACCGCGTAATATGGTTTCTTTTGTAGCCGAACTTTAAGCGTGCTTGTTTGCGAGTGAAGCGCCAGTCGATGGTGACGCGGTCGCGGTTCATTCTCCGGCTCCAAGCCCT
>JBEKQG010000056.1:0-18836 GCA_049519955.1 Terriglobales bacterium | reverse complement strand
GTTGCGAATGGAGCAGAGCAAAAGGCCCCGGAAAACCCGGAAACCAACTCGCTCGACATCACCCACGATGAGAAACGGCAAGAAAAACACCGTATCCATCAATTTTTCAGCAGCCTGCTAGACAGCAGCCAGAATGCCCTGCGAATCGTGCGGGAATCCACTCAAGGCAAGTAGGCTTTTCATTGTTCGTTTTTCAATATCTGCCATGGCAAGCAAGACCGTTGCCAGCTTTATAGCCTGTGGACGTGAAACGGCGAACTCAATGTGTGCAACACGAGGGCCATTCATTTTTGGCCCCGATATTCTAGTTGGCAGAATCGAATAACAATCATGATGAGCATCCAAAGGACACCCGCGAGGCAGATAATGAGAGTTCTCTCTTGTCGTTTCTGGTGAATCAATATGATTCTGACGGACTCCGAGGTTGCGCCGCTGAAGTCGGCATTAAATTGTTGGGAGCTGAAGTCGGCATTAAATTGTTGGGAATGGTTTGGATATATTTCTACGGCAATCGTATTCGTTGGCTGCGTAGGAGAATTTGTAGCGGAGTTCACGCCTCTTCCAAAGACCAAAGAAGCGGAGAACAAACTGGCGCGGCTATCTCTGATAGTCCTCATCCTCGGGATCGCTGGGGAGCTGTTGAGTACAGTCCGAACATCCCAACTATCGGGGCAACTCATTGCAAACATAGAAGAGCGTGCAGGGAAGGCTGAACAGAGGGTCGTAGAAGCCAATATACGCGTCTCTGAAAACGAAAAAGAGGCAGCGCAATTACGGCAAGAAACGGCACTAATAGAAGAGAGTCTTTCCGGGAGAAAACTTACTCCGAAAGACAGTAAAACATTGATAGACCGCCTAACCAAGTTCCGAAATGAACAGCCAGTCATTCTGGGATACAACGCTGGCGACACCGAAGCCAGGGCCTTTACTTGGGATATGGCAAGCGCCCTCCATGACGCCAAATGGAACCTAAATGCGCCATCAAGCATTATGAATATAGAGGTTGCAGGTAATCCATATAAGGGACACGTAACATTCGACACTGGTGTCGCAGTTTCCTACACGGAAAACAGGCGCGTAGCGGCGAAAGCACTGGTTAAAGCTCTAAATGATTGTGGATTCAATTCGCGTCTATCGCCTTCAAGTGAACCGGAGATTAATGGGCATCGAATAGACGTATTTGTCGAAACCCGTCCCAGAGGGCCGCAAGGGGAGGCAAAACTAAAACTCGAAGCAATGAAGAAAAAACAGGCGCAAACCAACCAACCCGCCAATTGACGCGCCTGCGGACGCGAAACGGCACCACTATCGGGCTTTTGAGCCTATGCCAGCCGCCTCGACGCTATTGCCGCTCCAGAATTTCGTCGATTGCGGCCTTGCCGCCTTTTTCGACGGTCACGACTTTGTGCACCGGCTTGAAACCGCTCAACGTGATGTCCACGATGTAGTTCCCCGGCCCCAGCATGATGTCGACGGGCGACGCCTTATCGAGCACCCGCTGGTTGATCGAGACCTGTGCGCCCTTCGGCTGGGTGTGGACGGCGATGGAGCCCATCCCAGCGGTGCTCTCTCCGCCGCGTCCAAACAATTTGCTCAGCTTGCCGACAGTCCGCATGTTCTCCGTATCGCCCAGCGCCCGAAGCGCCGGCGAGTACTGGAAATTCTGCGCCGGACCGAGATCGGCGGTGATGCTCTCGTCCAGATATCCCGGCTTGCGCAAGAGCACCGTGTGGCTTCCTTTTTCCACGGCAAACTGCGCCGGGGTCGCCCGTCCCGTGGGCCTGCCGTCAATGACGATTTCCGCGCCGGACGGCGTGCTGCTCACCACTACCAGCGCGTTGAGCGGAGTCAAATGAAGCACCACCGACAACCTGCCTCCCGCGGCCACATCGATCGATCGCAGCTCGGACGTATAGCCGGACTTAGTCCCATAGATGATGTGCTTACCGGGACTTAGTCCCATCAAGTTAAATGGCGTAACCCAAGACGGATCGCTCTTTCCATCCACCTGAAATTGCGCGCCCGCCGGACTGGAATCGATCAGCGCTTCTCCTACGGTCATGACTTGCACCGGAACCGGAGCAGGCGCTTGCCGGCCGTTAGGCGACCTGTGTTTTTCCACTTGGCGCACGGTCAGCCTCGGCTGCGCTTCCGCCACTGGCGGAACTGGCTTCCCGGTTTGCGGCGTCAACGGAGTCTGGGCAAAGGTTTGGGCCGGACTCGCGGCCTTCGTCGGGCGCGGCGCCGCCGTTGAACCGTCGTCTTCCGAGTGCACATGAAAATAGAGCCCAATCGCAATCGCGAGGATCAGTCCAACCGCACCCAAAATCGCATACAGCATCAGCCGCGGCGGAACCGTCGCGATCTGCTTCATTGCCTTGCTCGCCACTTCCCGTGGCTGGATCCTTGGTTTCTCTTCTTGTTTCGGGTAGATCTGCGCCTCGGGTCGCAACCGCGCAACCGGCGCTGGAATTGACGGCGCAAAAACCGGTTCCTTGAGCGGAGGCATCTCGGCAAGATCGGAAAAGCTCTTGCCCGATGCGCTCGTCCCCGGCTGGGACATCAAGGGATCGACGCCCACCCGCGCCGAATGCCGCTCCGATTCCCGCTCTACCGCCGCCGATAAAACCGGGCCACGCGCCGCTGGGGATTCGGACGCACTAACTTCAAAGTCGCGAATCGGTCGCGCGCCGGATTTCGCATACCCGTCGGTACTGGATGTGCCCGCGCCACCGCCAGTCATCGCGCCCGCAGCCGCAGCCGCCGACCGGGTCTCCGCTGCCGCCGAAACGCCCTGCAAAAACACAGGCGCGTCGCTTTTCGGAGCAGGAGGAGAAACCGGCCTGGGCCGAATCGCGGGAGCGGAAGCCGCGGGCGTCGCCGCACTCGTAGCTGCCAAAACGAACTTGCTGGCCGCCGCCACTCGATCTTTGCGACTTATGACAACATTCTGCGTCGCCGTCGTCTTCTCAGGATCAGTGCCAGCTTTCTTGCCGTTGTCCTTGCACTTTTCCAAGTCATCCAGAAGTTCCCGCGCGCTCTGGTAACGTTCCGCCGGATCTTTCGCCAGCGCTTTCATAATCAGCGCGCTCACCGCCGGATTGATCTTGGAATTCGCCACTGACGGACTCGCCGGCATCTCGTTCTCAATCTGGCTGACCAGCACAACCGGGTCGGCGGCGTCGAAAGCCTTCCGGCCGGCTACCATCTCATAGAGGATCGCGCCCAGCGTAAACAGGTTTGAACGCAAGTCGATGGCTTCTCCGCGGATTTGTTCGGGAGAGCAGTAGGGCATGAGCTGCCCCAGACCTTTCCCCGATTCCGCTTCGATCAGGCTCATGTTCGAGATGCCGTAGCCGAGGATCTTGACCAACCCATCCCACTGCACCATGATCTTGGCGGGCTCCAGCGAACAGTGCGTCACACCCTTCGACGCCGCGTGCTCCAGACCGGCGCAAACCTGCCGCGTAATATCGAGCAGGTCCCAGATGGAAAAACCTTCTTTGCGCGCCAGCATAGTGGCGATGCTGTTGCCCTGTATGTACTCCATGGCCGCGCAGAACTGCCCGTCGATCTCGCCCGCGCCATAGAGCGGCACAATATTCTGGCCGGCAAGATCGCGCGTGTTTTCGCCTTCGGCGATCAGCGTTTCCACAAACGCTCCCGCGCGCTCGCCGAGCGGTTCCAGACTCTGTGTCTTGAGCGCCACGACCTGGTTAGTTTCCGTGTCCATCGCCTTATAGATCAAGGCGGTGTCCGACTTAGACAGCTCGCCCTGGATTTCGAACCGGCCAAACATCGTCGCCATTACCATTCCCTCGCGGTGACAAGCCGCACTACACCCTCAATATGGACTTGAAGAACAGGGGGAGAATCAGAGCTAGAATACCGCCTTCAACTGCCCAACCGGGAGTTACGAAAGTACTGAAAAATGCCTCCTGATTCGTCCTCTTTCCACCATAGAGGAACTGATGAGACGCAGGCTGAAAATGAGCTTTTTTGCTCAGACTTCGACATTTCCGAAGTGAGAAAGTGTTCGCCAGAACGATTTGCGAGCGAGACGGAGTCTTCAGTACGTTTCGTCCCGGAAATCGTGCCTTTCAATCCGCGCAACCCGCATCTGTAGAGCAAAAGCGGTCAAGCGAAGGATAGTCGGGCGAGAGGAAACACCTATGCACACCCGTTTTATTCGTACGCTGTTATTCGCGTTCGTAATGCTGGCCATGTCGTCGGCATCGTTCGCGCAAATCGGCATATCGATCAGCTTCGCCCCGCCGGAACTGCCCGTCTACGAGCAGCCTCTTTGTCCCGGTGATGGTTATCTCTGGACACCCGGCTACTGGGCTTACGGCAACGACTTCGACGATTATTACTGGGTGCCGGGTACATGGGTGATGGCTAAGGAACCCGGTCTGCTCTGGACTCCAGCCTATTGGGGTTGGGGCAACGGCGGATATGTCTTCAATGAAGGCTACTGGGGTCCGCAGGTAGGTTTCTATGGCGGGATCAGTTACGGCTTCGGCTACTTCGGTGAGGGCTACCAGGGTGGACGCTGGCAGAACGGACAATTTTTCTATAACAGTTCGGTGAACAACGTCAGCGTTACCGACATTCACAACGTATACAACACCACGGTGATCCAAAGCACCACGGTGAACCGGGTCAGCTTCAACGGTGGCACTGGTGGGATCAGCGCGCGTCCGACGGCTCAAGATGAGGTTGCGGCACGTGCGACACATATTCCGCCGGTAGCCGCTCAAACCCAACATGCGCAGGCGGCCCTCGCGAACCCGCAGCAGCGGGCTTCCGTGAACCAGGGCAAACCAGCAGTCGCCGCTACTCCAAAGCCTGGAGCATTTACCGACCGCGCCGTCGTTCCGGCCAAAGCGGCAGGGGCGCCCTATACGCCCCCAGCCAATCGCGCCGCAGCTAAGCCAGCGGCCAACGCGCCGGCCGCGCATCCAGAGAACAACGCCGCTCCCACTGCGCAGCCGAACAAGCAACCGGAAACGAGCCGCCCGGCAACAGCTCAACCAAACGCTCGGCCGGAGCCCAACCCCACTGAGCCTGCTCAGCGGTCGCAGACTCCTCCACCGAGCACGCGTGCGGAGCCCCAGCGCGCTACTCCTCCTCCTGCGGAAACCAAGAGTGCGGCGCCAGAACAACAGCGCGCGCAGCCCGCAGCGCGAGCACCGGAAGAGAAGAAGCAACCGGAAGAAAAGAAGCGACCGGAAGAAAAGCCGCCGCAGTAACGCTAGTGTTTCAGACTGAACTTGACGCTCCGGGCATCCTGAGTCTTCAGAGGGTGCCCGGCTGCAGGTTCGAGTGGCAGCGCATTCCCCCACTATGTTTTCATACCCGTCCGCGCGCCGGCGGTGAAATGCTCGAAGGCCTGCCCGCGGTTGACGTTCGGCTTCTGGCTTTGAATTTTCGGCGCAACATCCTGCATTTCGTCCTGCATAACATATAGACACCTTGGGACTGTCTGCCCGCTTCGATGCCGAAAAGCATGTGCGCGAAAAAGAAGCAAAGTCCAGTTGTCCATACCGCGACCGCTGCTTTATCCTCAAGGCTAGCGCATAGCAAAGATACAGCATGGCGATTCCGATCAGCTATAACATCCGCAATCTGAGGCTGCGCAAGGGTCTCACGATCATGACGGCCCTGGGCATTGCGCTTACCGTGACCACCGCCGTTTTCCTCATGGCGCTGCTCACCGGCCTGAAGAGAGCCTTCATGGCCAGCGGCGATCCGCTGAACGTGCTCGTCATGCGCAAGGGCTCCACGGCAGAGCTTTCCGGAGGTTTCAACGCCACTCTTTTCCCAACATTAAAGACGCTGCCCGGCATTGCCAAAGACGCACAGGGAGAACCGCTCGCCTCTGCCGAATGGGTAGTCATCGTCGTGCTCCCGCGCAAGGATGGAACCGGCGAAGTCAACGTGACCGTCCGCGGCATGATGCCGGCGGGCCTTACTTTGCGCTCCCTGGAAATGGACAAACACAACCAGCCGAAAATGAAACTGACCGAAGGCCGCTGGTTCACCACCGGCCAGCGCGAGGTCGTGGTCGGACAATCCGTTCACAGCCGCTTTTCGGGCGCAAACGTGGGCGACACCATGGACTTCGCCAAGGGACAGTGGAAGGTCGTCGGCGTCTTCGATTCCGGCGGAACCTCCTACGATTCCGAAATCTGGGGCGACGTCAACCAGATCGCCGTGGATTTCGACCGCCAGGGGGCCTACTCGGCCGTTTATCTGCGGGCCACCGACCCGATTGCAGCCGACGCGCTCAAACACCGCGTCAGCGACGATCAGCGCCTCAAACTCGATGGCACGCTCGAAACCGAGTATTACGAGAAACAGACCAGTTCTGGCGGAGCCATCGAATTTATCGGCATGGTCGTGGCCGTCATCATGGCCATCGGTTCCAGCTTCGCCGCCATGAACACCATGTACGCAGCGGTGTCGTATCGCTCGCGCGAAATCGCGACCCTGCGCATCATAGGATTTTCCCGGCCCAGCATTCTCACTTCGTTCGTGATTGAAGCCTTGCTGCTTTCCCTGCTGGGAGCGGTTGTCGGGATTGCCTTGATCTTGCCCTTCAACGGCATGACCACTGGCATCGGCAATTCCCTCACCTTCAGCGAAACGGTTTTTAGCCTGCACCTGACTTGGGGAGTCGCTCTCACGGCGGTTGGCTTTGCCATGATTATGGGCTTGCTCGGAGGCTTCGCGCCCGCCTGGCATGCGGCACGGCAGGATATTCTGACATCGCTGCGCGCCTAGGGAATCTGGTGTAGAGACGGGGCTTGCCCCGTCTCGCTGCCGGCGGAACCGGACGGATTTGTATCACCGCATCGCTTTAGCGATGCCGCATTGATCGGAGAAACACAATGAAAGCAAATCGACGGGCCTTTGTTGGCAGAGGTTTGGCGCTGGCGGGATTGGCGGGAACCATAACCGGGCTGGATTCATCGGCAGGTGCGCAAGCGGCAGCTTCCACCGGCCCAAGTTTCGCGAGCTTCGGATGGGAAGTCGCTAACCTGAACAACAATGGCGCCGACGTTTTCGTCGAAGTAACCGGCAACATGACCTTGACCTCAATCGACGCCGACATTTCGTTTATGCTCACATCGCCCCCCGCCAATGCCGGATTCGCCGAAATCCTCTGCCGAGCAGCCGTTTCGCCGGGCGGACGTCCGAAATTCTACCCCGGCGATCCTGGCGCCAGCTTCGTGTCGCCGCAGAGTCCGAATTTCAGCACCACCCACATTCATAACCCTAACGGTCTCAATGTGGGCGATGACGGCTTCCTTCTCCAAAACATTTTCCTCAGCGTCATTCTGAAGACCTGGGTGCCCGAAAACGGGACCGCCTCGTCAACCTCCAGACACGTTTCCACTGCACGGTCCCTCGGGTTGCATGCCGGCGACTACCTTGTGTTCAACATGAGCCACGCCGGCGTGCCGGGCGACGCCGAGATGCAGTTGGTGTTGCAATACACGCTCACCTGACCGAAGATCGGCGAGCTCCAGGGGTTGCGGGTTTTTCGCGGCCTATGATTCATGCTTGGGGAACCTCTGATTAAGTCTCCCGTGGATCTCCGTGTCCCCTGTGTCCTCCGTGGTTTACGCTCTTCGTCGAACGCTTGATCGGAGCTTCCTTAGTTCGTGTTCAGTTCGTACAATGAATTCGTGAATTCGTTGTGAACCAGTCGAGGATTGGGAGCGTACTTTAAGCAATGTCCACGGACATCGGCCCCACGGATTCGAAACCAATGGATGCGAAACAAGACGACCTGCGCAGCCTGCGCATCGATCATTCCCTGCGTGACGGCGCCGGAGCGCCTCCCCCATGGTCGCGCCGCTTCATTCTCGGCGGAATCGCCGTGGTCGTTCTGCTCGGAATCGCCGAGCTGGCCTACCGCGCTCTCGCCTCCGATGCGCCGGAAGTCGAAGTCGCGCGCGCCACGGCGGAAGGCGCGGACGCCGCCGGCAGCACCGTGCTTTCCGCCAGCGGTTACATCGTCGCGCACCACAAAATCAGCGTGAACTCCAAAGTCACTGGCCGCGTGGCGTGGATCGGCGTCGAAAAAGGCGACAAGGTAAAAGAAGGACAAGTGCTCGTGCGCCTCGAGGACGAGGAATTCCGCGCCCAGTACGAACAGGCCCGCGGCTTGGTCGCGAGCGCCAGGGCGCGCCTGCTCGAAAATGAGCACGGGTCGCGCCCCGAGGAGATCCAGCAGGCCGACCACAATTTGTCCGAGGCGCGCGCCGCCGCGCTGAACGACAAGATCAATCTCGACCGCGCACGCGACCTCTTCGCCCAGGGCGTTGTCTCCAGGCAAACTCTCGACGACGCCAGCGCCAAATGCGATGCCTCCCAGCAGCGCATGAATTCGCTGGAGCAGTCGTTCCGGCTGGCGCAACTCGGCCCCCGCTCCGAGGAAGTCGAGCGCGCCAAAGGCGACCTGCTTCAGGCCGAAGGCCAGATGGCCTTTGCCAAGTCTCAACTCGATGCCACCGTGATTCGCGCGCCCGTCAGCGGCACGATTCTCGAGCGTACGGCGGAGAAGGGCGAGTTGGTCACCGCTCAATTCGCCAGCGGCGCCGAAGGCGGCCCGCGCGGATCGGTGGTGGCCTTGGCCGATCTGAACGACATTCAGGTCGAACTCGACATCGCGCAGGACGATTTCGCCAAACTCTCTCCCAAGCAGGAAGGCGTCGTCACGCTCGACGCGTTCAAGGACCGCTCCTACAAAGGCGAAATCGCCGAAATGTCGCCGGAAGCGAACCGCCAGAAAGCGACCGTCCAGGTCAAGGTACAGATTCTGCAACCCGATTCCTACCTGCGTCCGGAAATGAATGCGACCGTGCAGTTCAAGGCCAAGGCAAATCCCGGCAAGAACGCCGCCGCCAGGCAGAACTTCGTCTTCGTGCCCACCGCCGCCTTGCGCGATAAGGATGGCGTGAAGTTTGTGCTGCTCGCTTTCAACGGCAAAGCTCTCCGCCGGAATGTTCATGTTCAAGGCCAGCGTTCCGGTGGCTATCTGGTGGATTCGCTGGTGGGCGGCGAAAACGTAATCACGACCGCGTCCGCGGATTTGCAGGACGGGCAAAAGATTCGCATCAAGGGGCAATCATGAACGCGATCGCGACAACAACGACGACACAGCCGACGGTGGGCAGCAAAGTCGTCCAGGCCCGTGGCGTAAACAAGATTTTCAAGCGCGACGCTTTCCAGGTGACCGCGCTCGACAACGTCTCCCTCGACATCGCCGGCGGCGAATTTCTCGCCCTGATGGGGCCTTCCGGATCGGGCAAAACCACCCTGCTCAACATGATCGCCGCCATCGACCGCCCCACCTCCGGCGAACTGCTGGTCATGGGCGAAAATATTTTTCGCCTGAACGATGGCCAGTCCGCCAACTGGCGCAACACCCACATTGGCTATGTTTTTCAGACGTTCAATCTGATCCCGGTTCTGACCGCGTTTGAAAATGTCGAGCTGCCCTTGCTGCTCACCAAAATGACGCCGCAGCAGCGCCGCGACCACGTCATGACCGCGCTCAAGCTCGTCGGACTCGACGATCGCGTCGATCATCTTCCCAAGCAGCTATCCGGCGGACAGGAGCAGCGCGTTGCCATCGCTCGCGCCATCGTCAGCGATCCCACGCTCATTCTCGCCGACGAACCCACCGGCGATCTTGACAGCAATTCCGCCACCGAAATCCTCGAGATTCTGAAGCGGCTGAATGAAAGTTTCCACAAAACGATTGTGATGGTGACCCACGATCCGCACGCCGCCCAGTATGCGCACACGACGCGCCATCTCGAAAAAGGCCGCCTCTTGCCCTCGTAAAATTTGAATGGTCATCCCGACCCTGAGCGCAGCCGAAAGGGAGGGACCTGCAGTTTGCGGCTGCCGACACCCCTCAGGCCGTTCTCCTGGCAGACATTGCGCCCGCCACCGGCTCGTTCTCGCTGATCCACTCCCACACCCGCCGCCCGCGCTCGTTGCTCAGGCTGCGGGCCTCGCCATAATCCACCAGACGATTCAAAACCGTCGTCACCGAGGCCAGCGGGTCCTTGTGCCGCGCCAGGATTGCCGGCGCGTGACGCTCCAGCTCCGCGCATACCTCGCGCGCCCCAAGTGGACGCCGCACTTCCATCAGCACCCTCCGGCACGCCTTGGTAAAGCCCGGCTGCCGCCCATTGGGCTTGCGGTCGATCAATTTCCAGCAGGTCGTCGCCCAGCACATGCTCGCCGAAAAGATTCGCCAATCCGGAGATCGTCTGCTTCACCGTGCCAATCCGCTTCATGATCTCGGCCCGCTGCCGCATGAGTTGGAGGAGTTCCTCGTGCGCCGCCTTCACCACCTGCTGCGCCGAAATGCTATGGGCCTGCGGGACCATCGGCTGCATCCCGCCGCCGTTGCTTTTCCCTACTTCCATAAACTCCGCCTCCGGGACACACCCACAACGAGCGTCCCTCGCTCTTGTCTCCTGGTACGGAAAATAACCCTCCGAAGTTCCGTTGAGAGTTGGACTCGTTTGCCGAGGAAAAGTTATCGAAGAAAAGCGCTGCTCAATCCTGCCTAGCCCATCACACTCGTATGCTCGGGCCTGACTTTGTACAATACGCGAACTTCTCCCGGCTTGGCGTAAGGGTATTTGTCGACTCCCAGATATTTCTTCGCCATCTTGTGGATGTGTTCGGCGGCGCCGTCTTCCGTGATCTCGACCACCGTGCCGCGGACCTCCAGATAACGATACGGATTGTCGGGATCGATAATGGCCAGCGCCACTCTCGGATCGCGGCGCACGTTGCTGTCCTTCTGCCGTCCCCGCGCCGAGTTGAAGATGACATGCTCGCCATCGAAATCGCACCACACCGGAGTCACCTGCGGCCGTCCGTCTGGCATCAGCGTGCCCAGACTGGCGAAGGCCCGCTTCTCAAAAAGGTCTGCGTATTTTTCGGGAATTACATTCGACATCGCTTGTCTCTCCTCGTTCGATCGATTTAGGTTGATCTCTTTACGATTGCCTGTGGATGTTCGTCGCTTGCCGCCGGATCGCCCGATCGACGGACCGACGGACCCTCGATCCCTTGCCGCCACGATTATAGATGCGGAATCGAGCTTTCGGTTTCACCTCTCCAGCGGACGTGACCATGCGCTCCGCCAAACAACCGGCAGAAAGCGCGATTCGATGACGGAATCGTCCACCTGAAAACCGGAAATGGCGTACGGAAAAGCGAGTATTCATGCGGATGAAGCGCCGATTTGCACATCCACAGTCGTGCCCGCGGATCGGACAAGAGTCTGCGGTTCGCGGGAAAAATCGGCGGAATACCGCATCCATGCTGGAGATTTCGCAGCCGAGCACCGCCGGTTGCACAATTTCCGAGTCACCCGCCTGTGCACGCCCTGCACTCGATTGACAAATAAGCAGTTACAAACGCAGAAATTTAGTTGACGTAAAAAATCAAAGTGCTAAAACCATAATCGTTCTTTGACACGTTCTGAAGTTTTTCCGGTTGGTGCAGCGTCCGGGGCTCAAGCGTAGTCACTCAGACAACCGCGAGGTGGGTTTGGGAGGGCGAGCAAGGGTCTATAGCTAAGCGCTGGTCGAGGAGAACAAGAGCCTCTGTTAAAGGCAGGATAGAGTCCCGAGGCGTTGGACTGATTTATCCGGTTGGCGGTGAGCCCGGAGCCCGAGCAAGGATCGCCCTGCAATGAACCCGCAAGGGAGTTGTAGGGAAAGGTCAGCAAGGGTCTAAAAGCGAGCTACTGGCCGAGACGAATGATCCCAACATCACCTCGGGACTCTCTACGTTTAGCTACGAGCTTCTGGCTGCTAGCTTCTAGCTCCCCACCGAAAATATTATTCTGGACGGACCCTATTGGATGGCCCTCCGACCCGGTGTTTCTGCTTAAGTTTATTTACTGATTACCCTACCCCCCTCCCCCCTGGTCTATAAGAATAAGAAGGTTAGCGGGGAATTTTCGGGTCGGTCTTTGAAGAATAAGGACTTATATCAAAGTATTCTGGGATAAGGACTTAGCTCATAGGGTACCATGCACCCCGGTGCCGTCCTGGTCGGTTTATCAAGTAGCTGGCGCAGTGGCAAATTAGTGCCGATTCTGCGCGCGCCTGAGCGCTTAGTAAGTCCGTTACTTGTTCTATTATAACTCGGAGTGTCAAGAGCGGTGCATTGAACTGCAATTAGGGCGCAGCGAACACGCCACCTTCAAGCGGCACGCCAAGGCTTGCAGCCAAGCGCGCAACATCCACTGTTCTATCCGGCAATACCACTTCGACCTTCGCATTAGGTTCTATGGTTACCGGTTCACCCAGCTGTGTGATCGCGCTCCAAAGCTGGCGGTTTTCCTTTTTGGGGTAGTTCCTTGGGCTCCAAGCTAAGTCTTTCCACAGATGTTCCGCGGCAAGGACGCGGTAATGTCCGGGTGGGAGAGACAAGGCTTGCAGAATCGGATGGTAAAAGTCCCCTACGGAAGACCCGTAGTAGAGGTGTAGCTTCTCAGATGAAGTTTCTGCCGCTGGAAGCGGATCAGGAATGAGGATTAGTTGATATCTTGGCCATGTCAGGCTGTCGCAGGTTTCAGGCACAGGCGGCTCGGGCATGGGTAGCGACGGATCGGGTGAAACCGTTGCATCCATTTGCCCCGAATCGCCGCTCACGATCACTTCCAAGCGTGCCGTTTGGTCCGCTTGCAAGTGAAGATAACCGCCTGCGATCTCGCGCCCGTCCAGGCGTACGGATCGAATCGAAAAGGGATGCCGCAATTGGGCTAACTGCACTTCATAGTCGCCCACGTCCACCGGATCGATAGTGAAACTCCCGTCTGCAGAAAGCTTTCCAGCGAGAGGCACCCGATAATCACCCCGATAATCAAGCAGGGCCAAAGTTACAAACTGGCTACTGAAATCGAAGTTTTTCCATTGTTCGGGAACGTGTTCGAAGCGAACAAAGCCGCTCACCGACGGCAACCGCAGGGAAGTGATCTTTAGGTCGAGAACGTCGGCGTCGAGCACCGCCACGGTCTGCGTTGCAAGGAGGTGTGTCACCGGGTCGCATGGTAAGGTGCAAATCGTCGGTGCGGGACCATACGCACTATGAAGTTCCAGCAGGAATCGTCCATTCGGCACATTATCAAGGTGGAACTTGTGATCGTCGTCCAGGTTCGCAGATCCTGCCCACGGGTGGCCACCGGGACCGTGATCCCACGTCATCGAAACCCAAAATCGATCGCCCACACTCTTTGGCAGATCGCCTACGACTTGACCAGAAATCCTGTGGCTCTGGTTGATAACGGTGGGTACGCGGAGTTCGAGCGGTGCTTGCGATCCGCAACCAAGATCCCTGCCCGGTGGCAATTGAACCGGTGTCGCGGTGCCGAGACTGCCGTCACTGGAGAAGAACGCGGAGAGGTAACCCGATGATGGGAATGCGAAGAAATATTCGCCTGGAGCAAGCTTGTCCGCGCGAAAACGGCCAGTCGAATCAGTTTGTAACGCCTCTGACTCGTGTCCGAGGTACATATTACTACGAGACTTATCGACTAACTGACCATTCTCGAATGTATCGACAAATATTCGCAGGCCGCTGCGCGGCACGCCATTCTCATCTGTAACTCTGCCGCAGATGGTTCCAAGATCGGGCGGCGACAAACTGAGGTCCTTCAAGTGCGCGCCACGGCCTACTATGATCGGAGTACCTCGTTGTCCTGCCTCGTGCGCGCCGTATTCAGATGTCAGAGAGCCTTCGCTTTCAGCCCTCAAGGTGTACACGCCTGGATCGACAGCCTCGAAGCGAAAAGTGCTGTCCGCTGCGGTGTGGACAACATATTCCCCGGAGGCATTCGAGTTGTAGCGGGCCGAACGCAGTCTGACTGTATAACCGCGAACCGCGCTGCCGTGAACCTTCCCTGCAACGCTTCCCCTTGGGCGCGTCCACGGTACTTCCCATCGATGTTCGCGGCGTAAATCAGGCGGTAGATGTCCAGCCGCACTTGCCAGCTCGCCGCTGAGTGTGACGTCCATCGTAAATTGCGTTGCCTGTTGGATCGAAATGCGGCGGCCTTCGACCGCTTTCCCATCGACTGTAATCGATTTCAAATAGACGGCCTCTCGCAGGAACGGACCGAGATAGATTTTGTAGTCACCTGGTGCAACGTTTTGGAATGCGAAGCGGTTTTTTCCATCGAGCCCAGCCGTCTGGAACTGACCGTCACCTTCCCGCAGGATGTCTACGTGCTGGCCGCCAAGCCCTGGGCAGCTCGCATAACGGGTGATGTCCTCAAAGTGGACTTCGCCTGAGATCGAGGCCATGTGATGTGGGGTCAGCTCCAGGTCGTCAATGTTGGTTTGGGCACTTACAGTTTTTGAGTCAAAGATCACCTTGTGTGCCCGGAATCCACCGCCAATTTCCTGCTTATCTGTAAGGACAACATCATAATCGCCACTTGGCACCCTGGCGCTGAAAGCATCACCTGCTTTGTACAAATCTTTGGTAGCTTCTATCGTTAATGCCCGCATGCTTCCGCCGTTGGCATTGCGCTGGAGAAAACTCACCCGATACTGCGCGTCGTGGTCGTCATCCGATGCCGCAATTCGTCCTGATATCTTGGCCGGAACCCACGTATGCTGCAGCGGAATATCAAACGGACAGGCGGGCGGCCCTGGGGATGGCCCGATAACAACCGGTTTTGCTCCGCTGAAACTGAAGGAGCCCGGATACCACGTCATGTCGCCGCGCAGATAGTAAGTTCCCGGCTCCAGATCCGAAAACCAGTAGCTACCATTCGGTTCTGTTCCAGGAGGATAGGTGTTGGAGAGCGTCCCGAACTCCGGGTCGTAACGGAAAACACTCATAAATGACTGCTTGGGATTGCCGTTCTCTGTCACTTCTCCACAAAGAGCGAGCCGGCGAACCATAGGAATCACAACCCCTTTGCGCTTGTCATGAGGCCGTAAAGTGATCTTTATTCCCTCATCGCCGTCGCGCCCGCTATTCATGAATCCCATCGCCTCTGCACGAAGCCGATATGTTCCAGGGGCGATCTCGGTGAACGTAAATCTGCCATCTTTGTCGGTTTGTGCCTGGTAACCGTCGTAGTAGCGCGTAGGATCTTCGTCGCCCGATTGCAGGTAGACAGCAACTGGACCTTCAGCGCCTTTGACAAGACCCGCAACTGAAGCCGTTCCTTCAGTGGCCAACTGAGCCGGGACCATCCCGCGCAACAACAGACTCGACAATATCCCGCAGAGTGCCCAGAAACGCATCTTCCCTCCAATAAGAGATGGGTCGGTCCTCAACGCCAGTCTGATACCTCTAGCTACACGCTATCGGCCAACGAAGCACTCGCACCGGCTACTTACAGCGGAATATTCCCGTGCTTCTTAGGCGGATTCTTATCCCGCTTGGTCTCCAGCATCTCCAGCGCCTGGATCAGCTTCTTACGAGTCTCGCGCGGCTGGATGACCGCATCCACGAATCCGCGATCGGCAGCCACATAGGGATTCGCCAGCCGCTCCCGAAATTCTTCGATCTTCTGCTGGCGAACCGCTTCGCGATTCTTAGCGCCGTCCAACTCGCGTTTGTAGACGATATCCACCGCGCCTTCCGGCCCCATCACCGCGATTTCGGCGCTCGGCCAAGCGTAGTTCACGTCGGTGCGGATGTGCTTTGACGCCATCACGCAATACGCTCCGCCGTAAGCTTTGCGCGTGATCACGGTCACCTTCGGCACGGTCGCTTCCGCAAACGCATACAGCAGCTTCGCGCCGTGCTTGATGATTCCGCCATACTCCTGCTGCGTGCCCGGCAAAAAACCTGGCACATCTTCAAACGTCACCAGCGGAATGTTGAAGCAATCGCAAAAACGCACGAAGCGCGCGCCCTTTACCGACGCATTGATATCAAGCGTTCCCGCGAGCATCGCAGGCTGATTGGCCACGATCCCAACCGGCTTTCCGTTGAAGCGCGCAAAGCCCACAACGATGTTCTTCGCATAGTGCTCGTGAATTTCGAAAAAGTAGCCGTCATCGACCACCGTGTGAATCACGTCCTTCATGTCATACGGCATGTTCGACTGATCGGGGATCAGCGTGTCCAGCTTCTCGTCCAGCCGATCGATCGGGTCGGTGCAGGGCTTGCGCGGCGGGTCTTCGAGATTGTTCGACGGAATAAAACTCAGCAGCTCGCGCACCATCGACAGACACTCGGCGTCATCGCGGCACATGAAGTGCGCGACTCCAGAAGTTTCGTTGTGCGTGTGCGCTCCGCCGAGCTGGTCTTTGGTGACTTCTTCATGCGTCACCAGCTTGATCACGTCAGGCCCGGTAATGAACATGTACGAAGTCTGGTCGACCATGAAAATGAAATCGGTGATCGCCGGTGAATAGACAGCGCCACCCGCGCACGGTCCCATGATGGCCGAGATCTGCGGCACGACTCCGCTATAAAGCGTGTTACGCAAGAAAATGTCGGCGTAACCGGCCAGCGACATCACGCCTTCCTGAATGCGCGCCCCTCCCGAATCGTTCAGTCCGATGACCGGAGCGCCCATCTTGGCCGCCAGGTCCATGATCTTGACGATTTTTGCGGCGTTAGATTCCGAGAGCGATCCGCCGAACACCGTAAAGTCCTGCGCGAAAACAAAGACCAGCCGTCCTTCCACGCGGCCATAGCCAGTGATGAAACCGTCGCCGTAATACTTCTGCTCGGCCATGCCAAAGTCGTTGCAGCGGTGCGTGACCAGCTTGTCGGTCTCCTCGAACGTGCCCTCGTCGAGCAGAAACTCGATGCGCTCGCGGGCCGACATCTTGCCCTCTTTGTGCTGCCGCTCGCGCCGCTTGGCTCCGCCGCCTTCATGGGCCAACTGGTCTCGTTTTTTCAGTTCGGCAATTTTCTCGTCGAGTTTCATAGGGGGACATTATAGGCGAGTGAGATCGCGATTCGCCGATCGTCGTTCGCTTTTCGCTTTTCGCTATTCGCCCTTCTCAATTCGTTTCCGAAGCCGATCGCCAAACAGCGCACGACGAACGGCGTACCTCACGCCCGCGTGGCCGCAGCGTCAAACAGATTCAGAAAATCAATCTTCTTCTCCGGCTCCAGAAACGACGCCTCAAACGAATTGCGCGCCAATTCTCGCAGATGTTCATCCGTAAAGCCGAACGTCTCTTGCACCAGCCCATACTCTTCGACCAGCGATGTGCGAAACATGGCAGGATCGTCGGTGTTGAGGGTCAGCATCAGACCCTGATCGAAGTAGCGCCGCACCGGATGTTCGGCGAGTTCGGCGCAGCATCCGGTCCGCAAATTGCTGGTCACGCAGATTTCAATCGGAACCTGCCGCTCAGCCAACTCCTCGATCAATTCCGCATCTTGCCCGGCGGTAAGACCGTGGCCAATGCGTTCCGCTTTGAGGTTCAACGCGCCCCAGATGGACTCCGGCCCGGCGCTTTCACCGGCGTGCACTGTGAGGTGGAGGCCGTGCTCGGCGGCGCGCGTGTAAACCCCTGTGAACCACTCCGGCGGCCCCGCGCGCTCGTCGCCGCCAATGCCGAAGCCAACCACGTTGCGATCGCGAAACTGGATGGCGAGATCGACGACACTCTGCGCTTTCTCGGCGCCGAACTGGCGGATGGCGTCGAAGATCCACAAGAGCGATAGGCCGAAATCTTTCTCGCCGCGCTGGCGGCCACGTTCCAGACCTTCGAAAATCGCGGCGAACTCCTGCTTGCGCCAGAGGCAGACGCCAACCGAAACCATCACCTCGGCATGAAGCACGTTCTGCGCCTTAAGCCGCTCCATCAGCCGGTAAGTAATCAACTCGTAGTCTTCCGGAGCGCGCAAGTGGCCCGTCACATCCTTGAACGCCGCGAGAAAGCCCGCGAAGTCCTGGTAGTTGTAAAGTCGTTCCACTTCAGCGAGCGAAGCCCCTTCCATCCCGTGACGCTGGCGCAGTTCGAGCAGCGTGGAGGGCTCGATGGATCCCTCTAGATGCAGATGGAGTTCGGCCTTCGGGAGCGAGAGAACGAAGCGGGATGGCTCGGCCATGCGAAGATTCTAGCGGATCGGGTGATCTGGTGATCACCCGATGTCTTTCCTAAACTCGCTATGATGCCGGCTGTAGAAAATGTAAATCACCAGCCCCAGCGCCAGCCAAATCACGAAGCGCAGCCAGGTAATCAGCGTCAGCCCGGTCATCAATCCGCCGCATAAGACCACGGAAATCAGCGGAAACCACGGTACAAAGGGCACGCGGAACACACGCTTGCGATCAGGCTGACTGCGTCGCAGGAAGATCACGCCCAGCGAAACCAGCACGAAGGCGAACAGCGTGCCAATGTTGGCGAGGTCGGCGGCATCGCCAATATCCACGAGACCGGCGGGAATGCCGACGGCGAAGCAGGCGATCCAAGTCGAGTAGTGCGGCGTCTTATATTTCGGGTGCACCGCGGAGAACAACTTTGGCAGCAGGCCGTCGCGCGACATGGCGTACCAGATGCGCGCCTGCCCGTACTGAAATACCAGCAGCGACGAGATCATCCCCGTCAGTGCCCCAATCACAATCACCGACCGGAAGAACGGATGAACACCCAGGTACTTCATCGCGTAGGCAACCGGGGCTTCGGCGGCTTCTCCGGAAACGAAAGTCGTGTACTTCATCATGCCAAGCAGCACGATGGCGACCCCGACATACAGCACCGTACAAACGATCAGCGACATGATGATGCCGAAGGGCAAGTCTTTTTGCGGATTGCGCGACTCCTCGGCAGCGGTTGAGACCGAATCGAATCCAATGT
>JBEKQG010000055.1:0-18878 GCA_049519955.1 Terriglobales bacterium | reverse complement strand
ACCTCGCCGATACGGTGCGTCTTTCCCGTATAAAACAGGATGCGCTCCGTCGTCGTGGTCTTCCCGGCATCGATGTGGGCCATGATGCCGATGTTCCTGCAACGTTCTAATGGGACTGTTCTAGGCACGACTCTTAACTCTTTCTAGGGCTCCAAAATTCTGTCGTTAATTGTCAGCTTCTTGCTCGTAGCTCGCGGCTCGTCGCTCGAAGCGCTCTTCTACCACCGGTAATGCGCGAACGCCTTGTTCGCTTCCGCCATGCGATGCACGTCTTCTTTCTTCTTGATGGCGGCGCCTTTGTTGTTCGAGGCGTCCAGCAACTCGTTCGTCAGCTTGTCGATCATTCCCTTTTCGCCGCGGCCGCGCGCGTAGCTCACGATCCAGCGGATCGCCAGCGACGTTCTGCGGTCCGGAGCGACTTCGATCGGCACCTGATAGTTCGCTCCGCCCACGCGCCGCGTCTTCACTTCCAGCAGCGGCTTGGCGTTCTCCACCGCTTTCGTGAACAGCTTCAGGGCTTCGTCGCCGCCTTTTTCCTGCAACTTCGCGAGCGACTTATAGAAGATGCCCTCGGCAGTCGACTTCTTGCCCTGCCACATCATCGAGTTGATGAACTTCGTCACCAGATCCGATCCATAGACGGGATCCGTCTCGACCGTCCGCTTTGGCGTGTGTCCTTTTCTTGGCATGTTTCTTCAGCTCTCAGCTTTCATCCGCAGTGCTTCACTGGCTTCTCGCCACTGACCACTGGCAACTGTCTTACGCTTTTTTCGCGCGCTTCGTGCCGTACTTCGAGCGCCCTTGATTGCGGCCCGCCACGCCGGTGGCATCCAGCGTTCCGCGCACCACGTGATAACGCACTCCCGGCAGGTCCTTCACGCGGCCCCCGCGGATCAGCACAATCGAGTGCTCCTGCAGGTTGTGGCCAACGCCGGGGATGTACGTCGTCACTTCGATCCCATTCGTCAAGCGGACGCGCGCCACCTTGCGCAGCGCCGAGTTCGGTTTCTTCGGCGTTTGCGTATACACGCGCGTACACACGCCGCGCTTCTGCGGACACGACTGCAGCGCCGGACTCGCCGTCTTATACATCGTCCGCTTCCGTCCGAATTTCACTAGCTGATTAAAAGTAGGCACTCTCGGAACTCCTCAAAGTCGCCGTCGTTGGTCGCTAGTCGTTCGTCGTTAGCAAAACCGTGATCGCGAACGACCATCGACTAACGACCATCGACGATCCTCACCGCAACCACACAGTTTCCTTAGAGACAGGGTTGCCCCGTCTCCGCTCTGGCACAGGCCGACCGCGCCCAGCCATACTCTCCCGGCACGGCAATGCCAACGCCGGTGAGAATTCGTTCAGTTTCCCGCTCAGACTAATCGCCGACGACGGTGACGCCACGCCCAACCTTGACCGAACTTCCGATTCCGGTTCGGAGGCGTTCCGTTTCGTCCGCTTTCCCCTGCATAGCCTCGCGTGACTCCCGGCCTTCAACTTCATGCCCGGGCGCAAAGGTTTTCGCAGGACGTTTCAGCGAGGGCGTCCCCGGTTCTACTTTCAACCAGGCACGTATTTCTACAAAGCTCTTAAACTCGCGGAACCGTTTGATAATAACAACAACGTGTCCCATCGTCAACCACTGTTCGCCGCCGGGTGAGGTCAAGCTCCTTAATATAAGGGCGGAGGGGGTACGGCTTCCGGAAAATGGCTTTCGCGGGTCGGCCAAAACCAACGTACACCGTCGCGCTTTTACACAATTGAATTTATGTCACCCGGCTCGGCCCCATTGCGTAAAGGATTAACCTCCGGCATAATACTAGTTTGTCTTTACCTCGCCGGACTCTTCCGGGCAAAGGATACTGAAGTCTGTGTTAATGATCCGACTGGCGCGCGTTGGCGCGCGTAAACAACCGTATTACCGCGTGGTGGTGATTGAGAAGGAGCGGGCCCGCAATGGCCGCCCGGTGGAAGTCGTCGGCACGTACAATCCGCGCACCAATCCGGCCACTTTCGACCTGAAACGGGAGCGCATTGAGCACTGGGTTTCGAAAGGCGCCCAGCTATCGGACCGCGTAAGGAAACTGCTTGCTTCTCCCGCGCCGGCTGTGGCCGCTTCGGTCGCCTAGCCGCAACTGCACTTTCGCGCTCGCCATTTTAGAAGCCGAGTTCCGGAGCCAAGCCCAGGAGCATAAGTAATGATCGAGCCTGCCGCCAGTCCGCGCGCCATGATTGAATACGTCGCCAAGGCCATCGTCGATGCCAAGGGCGAGGTTTATACCGACGAGTACGAAGATGGAGACGAGACCGTCATCGAGATCGAAGTGGCCGAAGCCGACTTGGGCAAAATCATTGGACGCTCCGGCCGCGTGGCCCGCGCCTTGCGCAACTTGCTGGCGGCGGCGGGCTCGAAGCTGAACAAGCGTTACGCGCTCGAGATCATCGAATAGGGGAGCGGCGAATCGCGGCACCGGACGCAAGCGGCGAGTGGATTAGCCTGGCAGTCGTCGTCAAGACCCAGGGACGCCGCGGCGAAGTAGCGGTCGAGTTGCACACCGATGTTCCCGACCGTTTCCGGCAAGACATGCGGCTCTGGGCGCTCGGGAGAGACGGCCAGCGCCGCGAAGTAAAGGTCGAGGATCTCTGGCCGCATAAGAGTTTTCTGGTGCTGAAGTTTGAGGGCGTCGAGACGATTTCCGATGCCGAGCCGCTGCTGGGCGCCGAGCTTCAGCTCCCGCGCAGTGAACGGGCAGAGTTGGAACCGGGCTGGACGTACCTGAGCGACCTGATCGGTTGCACAGTGTTCGATGGCCAGCGCGAGATCGGCGAGATTGAAGACGTGCACTTCGGCGCCGGAGAAGCCCCGCTGCTGGTGGTCCGTGGTAAGGAGCAGCGAAGCAAGCTGCCCTACGAGATCCCCTTCGCCGAGGCGTACTTGGAGAAGCTGGATCTGGAGCGGAAGCAAGTCCGGATGAAGTTGCCGGAAGGCTTGCTGGAAGTGAACGCTCCGGTAAAGAAGGGAGCTCATATGTGGAAGCGGGATATGAGCCCGGAAGAGGCAGCACAGGTCATCGAGCGGTTCTTGAATGGTCCGAGGAGGGACTCGATAGAATGGTGTGATTTCGCGGAGACAGGACAACAAGATGCGAGGATCGAACGTTACAGGAAGCGCTGCGACGAGCTAAGTGATCTCGTAAACTGCCCAGGGGAGATGGATGAAGCAGCAGTTGAGGAGCTGAGGTCGATTATTAAACAGTTGCGATCCTTAGACTAAGTAGTCGACCAGAGTGCGCTTCGGCTTCCGACGCAATATTGCAAGATCTAAGGAAAGAAATCGTAAATCGGTGGTTGTTCGCAAAGCTACGGCAGCTGATCTTCCAATGAGGTACTCGGCGAACTCTGCGCCTCGGCGGTGAAAAAGGTCTGGTCCGCAAATGAAGATCGACATTGTCACGATCTTTCCCGACTTCTTTCGCGGGCCGTTGGATTACGGAATCGTGCGCCGGGCGCGGGAGATGGGCCTGGTGGAAATTGCCATTCACGATCTGCGGGAGTTTACGAAAGACAAGCACCGCACCGTGGATGACCGCCCCTTTGGCGGCGGCGAGGGCATGGTCCTCAAGCCGGAACCGATCTTTGAATGTTTGGAGTCGTTCGGCGATGTGGCATCGCGTGAAGCGCGCATAAGCAAGACTGCGGGCGCGCGGCAGTCGGTGATTCTGCTTTCGGCGCAGGGACGCAGGTTCGATCAGGCGCTGGCGGCGGAACTTTCCACGCTCGACCGGATCGTCCTCATCTGTGGACGCTACGAAGGTGTGGACGAACGCATCGGCGAGCACCTGGCGGACCGCGAAGTTTCGATTGGCGACTACGTGTTGAGCGGCGGCGAACTGGGCGCGGCGGTGATTGTGGATACAATCACCAGACTGATCCCGGGCGCAGTGGGCAACCAGAATTCGACGCGCCAGGAGTCGTTCACCGAAACGCGCATCGAGCCGCTTGCCGAAGGCGCGGATCTGGCTGGCGATGGGCCGAGTTCCACCTGCGGCTCCGGCGGATTGCTCGATTATCCGCATTACACGCGGCCCGCGGATTTTCGCGGCATGGCGGTGCCGGAAGTGCTGATGAACGGCAACCACGACCAGATTCGCAACTGGCGCCGCAAATCGGCTTTGGCGAAAACGTTGCGCAACCGTCCCGATTTACTCGACCGGGTCGCGCTGACGGCGGAAGACAAGGAATTGCTGGCCCAGATCAAGCTGGCCCAGAGCACGGAAGGCGATGGGGCAAGCCCCGTCCCTACAAAAGATTAACGGCAAGAGTCAGGAAGGAAACGTTATGCGCAATCCGATCATTGAAAAACTGCTGGCGAAATCGCGCCGCACCGACCTCCCGAAGTTTGGTCCCGGCGACACCATCAAGGTGCAGGTTAAGATCCGGGAAGGCGAAAAAGAGCGCCTGCAGGCGTTCGAAGGCGTCGTCATTGCCCGCAAGCGCGGCGCGCAACCGAGCTTTACCGTTCGCAAGATCAGTTTCGGCCAGGGCGTAGAGCGTATTTTCCCCATCGACTCCAAGGTCATAGACAAGATCGACGTGCTGCGGTCCGCCAAAGTTCGCCGCGCCAAGCTCTACTACCTGCGCGGGCTCAAAGGCAAAGCCGCGCGGCTGAAGGAAGTCGAACAGCAGTAAGCGGCGGGTTTGGCGGCGGGTTTAGATGAAGCCGTCGCTTCAACGATGCCGGTCGTAGAGACGGGGCTTGCCCCGTCTCCCAGCGCGAAAGAGAAGCGGCAAGCTGCGTCTCTACACAAAATCGGCCCGCTGCTCTTGCTTCGCGCGCCTTCTTCGGCGAAGATGCTGATCAGCTTCCGTGGCCAAGTCAAACTCCCAGTCCGTGCCCACATCGGAAACTTCAAACGCAAGAGGGGTTTCCGCCTCCGCTGCCAAATTCCACTTGCTGAAAAAACTGCGCTGCACTCTCAATTTTGAAAAGCGGGCCTGGGCCGCGGGCACCACGCTTGTTGCCGGAGTCGATGAAGTCGGCCGCGGATCGCTCTTCGGCCCGGTCGTAGCTGCTGCCGTTATTCTCGATCCTGCCCACCGCATTCGCGGCCTGCGCGATTCCAAACTGCTCTCGCCCCAGCGCCGCGAAGCGCTCGCGCTCCTCATTCGCCGTCATGCCATCGCCTGCGCCGTTGCCGCCGTGGATTCCGCCCGCATCGATCAAATCAACATCTACCAGGCTTCGCGGCTTGCCATGCTTCATGCCGTTCGCCAACTCGCCCCCGCGCCCAGCCATCTTCTTGTCGATGCGATCACACTCGATTGCGAGCTTCCCCAGCAAGCGATCATTCACGGCGACGCGCTCTCGGTTTCCATCGCTGCCGCGTCCATTCTCGCCAAGGTCGAGCGCGACCGCATGATCTCCGCCTGGGACCCGGTCTTTCCCGTGTATGGCCTGGCCGCGAACAAGGGATACGGCACGCCCCGCCACCTCGCGGCCCTGCGCCAGCATGGCCCCTCGCCGCTCCATCGCCAGTCGTTCTCGCCCGTATGGAGCGCACCGATTCCGCAGGAAGTTTTGGGATTTCTGCATGACGAACCGGCGGCCGAAATAATTCCGAGTGACGAAGAACCGGCGGCCGCAGGCTAGCAGCAGCCTTCTGTAGAGACGCGGCTTGCCGCGTCTCCCTTGGAACCCGGAGACGGGGCAAGCCCCGCCGGACACCCGAGGGCGGCTTTCCCTACGTTATTTCGCCCGTAAAATCTCCGTCAGCAGGTCCGGTTTCGACTCGTCGCGCACCAGGTGTGGATACTTCTCGCCGCCGTGATAATCCAGCTTCACCACGCGGAAATAATCCGTATTCTCCACGATCAACTCGATCGGCGACGCACCGGCCTTTGCGGAGCGTACGGCGTCGTGCCAGATATCCGGCGAGAACTTGCGGCCGTTCACCGCGACAATCTTCATCCCCGGCCCAATCCCGGCCTTGGCGGCAACCATGCCCTCGACCGTATCGCGAACCACGCCATCGCTGCCGGCTAGCAATCCCACCGAGTACTGCGCATTGATCGACTTGCCATCGCGATCGTCGGAGCGACCTCCGATGCGATCCATTTCCGACTGGTTCTCGTCGTACACCAGCTTCCATCCGCTGCCTTCGATTCCGTCGAGCGGAGCACCCGGGCCATGGTTCGTCAGGCGTTCCGTCCAGAATCCGCGCCAGTCGTATGGAACCACCTGGTTCAGCGCGTTCACCACGTCGTCAAAGGTGTAGGTCTTCACCATGGGCGGACCGCTGGGCGCTCCATGAAACAGTTTGCAGAAATCGTCCAGCGATTTCGCGCCCTTTGTCTGTTGACGGATGACAACGTCCGCCGCCAGCCAGTTGAGCACGTCTTCGTCGTAGTAATCCACCGGGCGGCGATAATCTTCCCACGCGCGCGGAGCCATCTGCATCGAGGGAACCCCATCGGCTGTGTCCTGCAAATTGCGCCAGACCCGGCCCGAACGATGGTCCAGATCCGCCGCCATCTGCGCCAGTTCATCGCGCGACAACGCGGGCGTAAGCTCGCCACTGCGCACCGTGAGCACACTTCCCAAATATGACGTCAGGCCCTCATACACCCATAACAAGTCTGTCTGCATCGGCTGCTCGTAGTCCGGCGTCGCCAGGTCCGCCGGACGCCTGTACTTCCCGTTCCACGAATGCACATACTCGTGGGGCAAAAGTCCCGCCGTCATCTTCCGTCCGTCCTCTTCGATCAAGGCCCGCTCGTCGGACCGGCTGTCGTTCGATTCGTGATGCTCCAATCCGAAGTGCGCAACATGATCGCTCAGGGTCAGCAAAAAGTGGTATTCGGTGTAGTGCCGCGCGCCAAACAAAATGCCCGCCTGCTTCACCAGGTTCCGGTAGTGTTCCCAAACCTCTTCCGGAGCGTCGAGCGCGGCCGCGCTGTCGGCGGCCAGATCGAGCTCGGCGGGAGGATTTTCGCCGGGCGCCGTCAGTGGCACCACTTTCAAATACTCGCCCGCAATCACCGGCCCATCCACCAGCGTGGTCAGCGAAACCGGCGCAAAATGAATTTCGCTTCCCGATTGCCCTGAAACATGCAGCGACGTCGCAAACTTCCATCCTGCCGGCAGCCGCAAGCTCGCGCTATAGGTAAGCTGATCGGAAGCGTAACCGGCGGGATAGAGCAAGAGTGTATTCCAATTGACGACGTACAACTTCTCCGTCGCGGCCATGCCGGCGCTGTATTTCGCTTCATACCCTGCCGGGGAAGCGTCATCGAGGTCCGCGATCACTTCGTTCTCGCCCGCCGGAACTTCCACATGAAACGTATAACCGTCGAGCAGGTCGCGACGCCATTGCAGCGTCTTTCCGCTCGCCGTGAACTTCAGGCCCGTCAAATCCATGATCGGCCCCGTCGGCCCGTGCTCGCCGGGAATCCATTTGGGATAGTAGAGCGTGAGCGTTCCCGGCTTGGCCGGAATGCGCAATTGCGCGTGGAAGATTTTGCGTGGCGCGTCCGAAGCGTCCACCGAGAGCGTGACCGTCGGAGCATTGGCGGCAAAAACTGAATACGCCGTCAACAGAATAATTGCGAGACAACAAAAGTTTCTCACCCCAAAACGCGAGTTCATGCCCCCTCCAAATTTTCGCACCGCAACTTAGCTGTGCCGATCGAATCGCTGGTTGAATCTACACGCTGAATATATCAGCCTGCCGTGCCCCTTCGCCCGCGGACTAGCAAGCGGATCCCGCTTCCCATCCACCCCCGAGGATGACAACTCGATTCTTATGCCTGTTTCATAAATACCGCAGGTTGCATGCGCACCGGGGGATCGCGCGACTCTTGCGCCAGTGCCTTCGCATCGCTAGGGTTTCCCCTGTGCTCCTCTGCGTCCTCTGTGGTTCAAGGTCTTGACTTATGCGGCAACTCCCTAAGCCCGGATCGGACTACACTCTCGTTGAAAACGTCATAATATTGGACGCGCCAGACATAACAATGTCATCGGACGGCATCGTCAACGGCCGTCCCCCGCCTGTTATCATCTTCGACGTGCCCGTTCGCGGAAAATTTATCACGTTCGAAGGCCTCGATGGCAGCGGCAAGAGCACCCAGGTCGAGAAGCTGGCGCGTTCCCTGCGCGCCCACGGCCTCTCCGTCACCGTCACGCGCGAACCGGGCGGCACCGCCGCCGGCGAAAAGATTCGCGAAGTGCTGCTCCACTCCGCCACCTCGGGACTTTCTCCCTTCACCGAAATGGCGCTCATGTTCGCTTCCCGCGCCCAGCACATTCACGAGGTCATTCTGCCCGCGCTCGCCGAAGGACGCATCGTGCTCTGCGACCGCTTCACCGATTCGACCGAGGCTTACCAGGGCGGAGGCCGCAGGCTGGGATCGAAACCGGTCCTGCAATTGCACGAACTCCTCTGCGGCAATCTGCGGCCCGACCTTACCATCCTGCTCGATCACGAAGTGGCGTTCAGCATCGAACGCGCCCGGCGCCGCAATCGAAAGCAAGAAACGGGGCGCTCGGAAAAAAACAAGGACGAGAACCGTTTTGAGCAGGAGAATCGGGCTTTCTTCGGACGCGTCCGCCACGCCTATCTGGCCATCGCCGCCCGCGAACCCGAGCGCGTCCACGTCGTAAACGCCCGCGGCACACCCGCCGAAACTCATGAAATAATCATGGAGTTGGTGCGGAAGAAACTGAAAGTCTGAGAAACAGCTTTTGGCCCTTGGCCTTTGGCTTTTAGCTAAGAGCCAAGAGCTAACAGCCAACAGCGTTCTTATGCCCTTTTCCGATTTTGCCGGCAACCCGGGAACCATCCACCGCTTGCGCGAGATGCTGGCGCGCGAGCGTTTTCCACACGCCGTCATTCTTTCCGGCTCGCATGGATCGGGCAAATACACCCTCGCTCTGATGCTGGCCCGCGCCATGAATTGCCTGGAGCGGCCGATTGTCGATGGCTTGCCAGATTTCTGCGGACACTGCTCGAACTGCACCCGCATCGCGCAATCCGAAGACCTCGACTCGCGCTTCGCCGAAGCCGTCGAGGCCCGCGAAAACATGCGCGAGGCCGACAAGAAAGAAACACGCCTTTTCGTCCAGACCCACCCCGACGTGCTGATCGTCCCGCCCGATCCGCCGCAACTGATGATCAAGGTCGACCAGGTCCGCCACGTCATTGACACCATCTACTATCGTCCCGGTGAAGCCCGCGAACGCGTTTACATCTTCACCACTTCGGCGTTCATGAAGGAGGCGGCCAACTCGCTCCTCAAAGTTTTGGAAGAACCGCCCGAGTTCGCCACCATTTTTCTGCTCACCGAAAACGCCGGCGAATTGCTCCCTACCATCCGCTCCCGCTCCATGACCTTCAACCTCGGCGCGCTCGCTTCGCCGGAAATCGAGATCCGGCTCGCCGAGCTTCGTCCCGCTTGGAATCCCCGCCAGCGCGCGTTGGTCGCCCGCCTCAGCGAAGGCGCCATCGGACGCGCGTTGTCCTTCGATCTCGAAGCCTACATCGCCGCGCGCAACCTCGCCCTCATCCTGCTGCGGTCCGCGCTCGGCGGCAAAGACAAAGACAACGATCACACCGAGCTGTTCAAGACCACCGAGACCTACCGCGCCGGCGCCGACGGCCGCGAGAAAATCGACAACCTTCTCCGTACCTCCTACTCCTTGCTCGAAGACCTGCTCTTCCTGCAATCCGGCGCCGAGCAACTCGTCCGCAACACCGACATCCTCGGCGAACTCAGGAAAATGTCCGCGTCCGCCGATTTTGCCTGGGTGCAGCGCGCCGCCGAGGGGTTAGGCGAGGTCGAGCGCGGCCTCCGGCGTAACCTGCTGCGCTCGCTCTCGCTCGATGCCTTCGCAACCGCGCTGGAACCCGTTTCATAGCCGGCTCCTTCCGCCGTAGAGACGCGGCTTGCCGCGTCTCCCGCCGCGCACAACTAAAGAGATGGGGACAAGCCCCCTCTCTACCGCCGAAACGCTCCGCTAACCAGGCTGACTAACTCAAGTCACCGCGTCAATATTGTCATCCCCTGCCCGCTGTGATACCGTTAGCCTCAGTTCACACCTCTGGACCCACAATCACAGGCTTAAGTGTTGTGGCGTTTTCTGCCCGCCCAGCGCGCAGGTGGTGCGATTTGCAGGTGGCGATTTGCAGGTGGCGATTTGCAGGTGGCGATTTGAAAGATACGCTCGATTCCATACCAGCCGAACAATCCGCGGACCAAGATAGCTTCGCAAACCGCAAGCTGATCAGGCCGCCGCTCAACCGCGCCGAGCAGACGCAAAACGGCCACGGTCCCAACCACGCGCCCTCCGAACGCAAAGACAGGGACAGAGATAAGGACCGCGACCGTTCCGGCGCTTCCCCCAAGAAGGCCGCGCCCACCGAGCAGACCAACGCCGAGAATTTCTATTATCAGAAGCAGATGCAGACCAAGACTCCCATGGTCGTCGTCTTGCGCGACGGCGAGGAAGTCCACGGCTATATCGAGTGGTACGACAAGAACTGCATCAAACTGAACCGCTCCGGCGCCGCCAACCTGATGATCTACAAGCCCGCCATCAAGTACATGTTCAAGGAAGGCGAGAACGGGAAGAAGTAGGGGATATTTTATTTTTCGGGAATATTATTCTGCCACTGCTATTGACCTAATCCAGATCTCTTCTCGACAGGGTTCCCTCCGTGCTACTCTGTGCCCCCTGTGGTTCAAGCTCTTGCCTTTTGTCGCAAGCCCCTGAGTGTGTGCGTGAAAACCCGTTTTCGTGCAGTCATGTGGAACCAGATGCTTGAGCATCCAGCCCCGGAGGGGCGACCAAGCTTAGCCCAGCGCTTCAGCGCTGGGAGAAGTGGGAAGAATGATTCAAGTCCCGGAGGGACGACCTAGTTCTCACGCACACACCTGAGCGCTTCGTGCGAAACTTACATGGTTTTCTTCGCCTCACTTCTCCGCCTTCTCCACGTTTTCCAATCTCCCCGCCGTGTCTCCAAATCCCGGCGCGAGCCTTAGCACATCCCGATACGCCTCGGCAGCCGCTGAGAGTTGTCCCTTCTCTTCCAGAACTCGCCCCTGCCAATAGAAGGCCAGCGGTGCGGGCGCAACCTGTGTGGCCCGCGCAAAATCCTGCAAAGCGGCATCGAGTTTGCCTTCCTCGCGCTCGATCATGCCCCGTCCAATCAAGCTGTTCTGCTCCGCTGGATTCACCGCCAGGGCCGCGGTGAACTCCGCCACCGCCTCATCCCGCCGCCCCAGTTGATTCAGCAGCACGCCCAGATTATTGAGCGTCTGCGCGGCCTCCCGCTCGTCCACCGGATGCTTCAGCGCGATTTGATATTCCTGCAGCGCCCGCTCCAACTCGCCCCGCCGGTGCAGCAGCGTGCCCAAGTCGTAGTGCGCGGACGAAAGCGACGGCATGAGCCGGATGGCGCGCTCCAAATGCGCTTCGGCCAGATCCGGACGCCCCATATCCATCAATGCCGCCCCCAGAGTTTCCTCCGCGACCGGATTCGCGCCGGTCACTTCAATGGCGTGCGTAAACAGCATGACGCTGTCCCGCCAGTATCCCATCTGGCTGTACGCCACTGCGGAATACCCCAACAACACGGCCGACGCAATCGCAACTTGTGCCGCCCGGCTCAGCGATATTCGCGCAGCGCCTTCCGACGCCAGCCAGACGCCCACCACGAACAGTCCTATGAACGGGATATAAGCAAATCGGTCGGCCAGAGCGTGCGCGCCCACCTGCACCAGCCCGATCATGGGAAACATCGCTCCCAGAAACCAGAACCATCCCACAACCAGATAGGGGCGCTCGCGCCACTGCCAGACCACAACCGCCTTCGCCACGCCGAGCGCCAACACTGCCGCCGCCACTTGCCATACCGGAAACAAGACCGTCGGATGCGGATAAAGCACGGCCAGCTTCGCCGGCCAAACTGCCATGCCCACGTAGCGCACATAAGAAGTCAGCGCGGTTTCGATGCGGTTCAGCAGGCCGAAGTCTGAGGATGTGCGCAGCGCATGAGCCGACCGCTCCGCGATCACCGTCACCACGCCGCTGGCCGCCGCGAGCAGAAACAGTGGCAGCTTTTCCAGCACCAGCCAGAGAATCGAAAATCGCGGTGACCTTTTGTGTTCCGGCGCCGCGCCCGCTGTCGCGCTCAGTTCCAGTTCTCCGGCGTAGCGGCCCAGCGGCCAGTAGTCCCAGAGCAACAACAAAAAAGGAAACGTAATCGCCTGCGGCTTGCTCATCAGCGCCAGCAAATACAGAAGAAACACCGCACCATAGCGGCGGAGTTTCGGCTGCCGCGTGTACCATCCGTAGGCCAGCAGCGCCAGCAGAAAGAAGAACATGCTGAGCACGTTCTTCCTTTCCGCGGCCCACGCCACCGATTCGACGTTCACGGGATGGGCCGCAAACAGCGCCGCCACCATCAGGCTTCGCCATCTGAACCCGGTCGCGCTCCACAGCAGCCAGAACAGAATCGCCGCATTCATCGCGTGCAGCAGCGCGCTTACAAAATGATGTCCCCCGGCATGTATGCCGAACCACTCGCAATCGAGCGCATGAGATAGCCACGTCAGCGGGTCCCAATTCCCCTCGTCGAACGTGGTGAACGACCATTTCACCGTGTTCCACGTCAATCCAGCGCGCACATGACTATTGCCGACGATGTAAGTATCGTCGTCGAAATTCGTGAACCCGTTGCGAGTGACCGGAATGTAGAGCGCCAGCGTGCACAGGAAGAGCAAGAACCCGATGAGAGACGCGGCGGTCCGATGCTTCGGCACAATTATTTTTTAGCAGGCCGGGGCGGGGCGAGCATAGTCCTCAACCAGTGTCCGACCCACTGTCGCGCCGACGCTACTGTTATTGCGGTCGATCCGCTCTTGCCGGTGGAAAGCCGGGCGCGGTTCGCCAGGGATTCAGCCGTGACCAGAAAACTGGCGGCCTTTCGCTTGCGGAGGGCCCGACGGGTGAGGCTCGCTGCTGCCTTTCCGCTAGTTGCCGCAATGCTTGGGGATCAGGTGTGCGTGTTCAGCCCGCTTGTAAACATTTCCACGGGGATCGCTTAACAGGGTGGGATTCGTGAAGTCGGTGGCCAGAGCGTCATCCTCGCTGCAAAGCAATCGTACCGTTCCGACGCGGGCAAGGGCGATGATGTGTGGATCGTCTGAGACGCAGAAACTACCCTCCGTAAGCCTCTTGGTTTCCGCGTCGACCTTCGAATCGGCTACCTGTCTGGCACTGCCCTGCTGATCTAGGCGCAACAGAAAACGGCCGAAGGCAGCCATCTTTCGATATTCGCGGGTTAATTCGCCGCCGTACACAAGCCTTGCACGTCCCTCGGTGACCGCTTTGTGGACTGGCACAAGGTCTTCCGACGGCTTGGGGAAAAATTTATGGACTACGTTGACATCGATGATCAAGCACATCAGTCGCCAACCCTGCTAAAGAGGCTCGCTTCCTCTTGAAGGAAAAAACTCCGGTAAGAGCTAGGCGCGTCCAATACATTGCCATCGCGGTCAAGGCGGATTTTGTGGATATGCGTCTCCAGTCCATCCTTTTCGAAGAACAAGATCAACACGTCTGTAGCGGGGACGTTGCCTCGCGCGACCTCGACGCGGATACGATCCAGAAGGTAGTCACTGTGAGTCTCAATTACAAATTCCTTCTGTCCCCTGGCAGCGAGTCGGGCGAAAAACGACCCAAGCTCAGCCTGACCACGAGGGTGAAGGTGTACCTCCGGTTGTTGGATGAGCAGTCTTCTTCGTTCGCTCGCCATAACACTCTGGACCACAAGCGGCAGCGCTTGGCTGACGCCATAGCCGACGTCGGGTAGATTCGCGGGCGATCCGGCTGTAGTCACAAGTATCTGAAATGGGTCGGTGGGGTTTTTCCCCAAGCGCCTGACCCCAATGTGCTTGAAGAGCGACGAACTCTTCCCAAATGCGTTGAGGGCTTCGAATAGGCGCGCCTTCTGTGGCTCTTTCTCTTCCTGCCATATCCGTGCCAGCATCACCGGAATGTGGTCGCCCTCGGGCTTGAACTCGTCGCTAAACTCATCGTAGGTCCGGCGGGGTTTGGTCCGAATGGGTGCGAGCGCCAGCGCCGGGATAGTGGCACTCTGCGTGAGTACCCGGAAAAGCTGGAACATCTTCTGGGCCTCAAGCTCGGGCCTTTCGCTAAGCGACAGCCTCAGAAGGAAAGAGACCGGCACTCCCTCCTCCACAGCCCTGGGATTCAATGGAAATTCCGTGGGTTTGGAACCGGCAAACTGAATGATGCCTTTCGCAGCGGTCGCCCCGCTCCTCATGTCCAAGGAAATGCTACCTGACGGCATCGAAGCGGTATATTGTCGAAGCTGGGGCTGTCCCTTGTAGTTGCTGTAGGTGGCAACGACTTTTCTCGACCTGTCCTCCCCTCTTACATCCTCGGTAAAACCAACCGAGAAAGAATCCGCTCGCCCATAGCGCCCTCCCTTAAATGTGGCAATGGTGTCATATGTGCCGAGGTCAAAGGGGGGAAAGTTGAAAGACGGACGCAGGGAATCAAACTCAGGCCGCGAGAGATGAGACAACATCGCCAAGAAAGTTTATTTACCCGTGCTGTTCTCGCCCACGAGAAGAGTTAGGGGCTGCAGCGGAATATTATGCCCATCGCAAAAGCTGCGCACGTTCTCAAGGATTACTTCCATGCCTACCTCCGCATCTTCTCGCCAGCCGTTCACAATCTCGCACGGCAATGCGTGAACAGATTCTAATGAATAGCGAGGGCTTATTCAATTGGGGCCAACGCTTTAGTGGCGATGTGGCCTTATGCTTGGGGTCCGTGGAGAATCGACTCCCGACAGACCCCTAGCTGGCGGCTGAACGACGGCTGCTCCTTACAGCTTCGGCAGCACGATCCCCTTCTGCGCCTGGTATTTTCCCTTGCGATCCTTATAACTTGTCTCGCAAACCTCGTCCGACTGGAAGAAAAGGATCTGGCACAGTCCTTCATTCGCGTAGATCTTCGCCGGCAGCGGCGTGGTGTTCGAGATCTCCAGCGTGACAAAGCCTTCCCACTCCGGCTCGAACGGCGTCACGTTCACAATGATGCCGCAGCGCGCATACGTGGACTTGCCCACGCAGATGGTCAGCACGTCGCGCGGTATCTTGAAGTACTCCACCGACCGCGCCAGCGCAAACGAATTCGGCGGGATGATGGCAACATCGGCGGTCACGGCCACGAATGAGCGCTCGTCGAAATGCTTGGGATCGACAATCGTGCTGTTGACGTTGGTGAATATCTTAAACTCGTCCGACACGCGCAAGTCGTAGCCGTAGCTCGACACGCCGTAGGAGATCACTCCCGTGCTCACTTGCTTTTCCGAGAACGGATTAATCATGTCGTGCTCATGCGCCATGCGCCGGATCCAGCGGTCGCTCTTGATCATGAAACTCCTTTGCAATTTGGAAGCTGTCATCTTACGAGACAACAGACCCGGTTGACAATTCGCCCTATCTCCCTTAGCATCAATAACTTGAGAAACACCAATCCTCGGGAGACAGGGGACGTCCGTGATTAAGCTCGATATCATCAACGAAGTGGTCAATCGCACTGGAATCACCAAGACCAAGGCGGAGCTTGCCGTCGAAACCGTCTTCGAGACCATGAAGAAGGCGCTCTCGACCGGCGACCGCATTGAACTGCGTGGCTTCGGTGTATTCAACGTGCGTCCGCGCAAGACCGGCATCGGACGCAATCCACGCACTGGCGCCGAAGTTTCCATTCCGCCCGGCAAAGCCGTCCGCTTCAAACCGGGCAAGGAACTTCAGTCGATTGACTAGAACTCGTTCTTGGCTTCTGGCTCTTGGCTTTTGGCTGGGAGCCAGAAGCTAACAGCCAACAGCGATTTTCTCCGTGCCTCCGTGGTGAAATAGGGTTTAGCCCCGACACCGTATGTCCGATCCCACATCCCCCTTTCCGTCCGCCCGCGAATGGGAACCCCAAGCCCAGCCCGGTGTCTGGGTCATCCCACCGCCGCGCCAGCGCTGGTGGCTGCACCTCCTGCTTCTGGTGGCGACCTTCCTGAGCACTCTCGTGGTGGGTGCGCGCATCTACTCCAACTTCGCGGCCCATCTACCGGCCTTTTCGTTCAACGACGACAGCATTTCCCTATTTCCAGTGGAGTGGATGTGGGAGGCTCCGGCAAAACTGATGCATGGCCTCTCTTTTTCACTCACGTTGATGTTCATCTTGCTCGCCCACGAGATGGGACACTACCTCTACGCCCGCCATTACCGCGTCTATGCGACGCCGCCGTTCTTTATTCCATTCCCCAGCTTGATCGGCACCCTCGGTGCCTTCATTCGCATTAAGGGCCCTATCCCCAATCGGACTGCCTTGTTCGATATCGGGATTGCGGGTCCAATTGCGGGCTTCATCCCATCCTGCGTTGCCTTGCTCGTCGGCATTTCACTCTCTCATCCCATCGCCGGTTCCGCGGCGTCGGACGTTCGACTGGGATTCCCGCTGGCCTTCCATCTTGCGGCACGCCTGCTGCACACCGCCGTACCGCTCTCCGCGCTCTCGCTTCATCCCATCGCCGCTGCCGCCTGGGTCGGAATGTTCGCCACCGCGCTCAATCTCTTGCCGGGCGGCCAGCTTGACGGCGGCCACATCGTTTTTTCGCTCTCGTCCCGCCTGCATCGCTGGATCTCCCTGCTCACCGTCTTGGCGCTCGTGCCCTTGGGGAAATATCTTTGGACGGGCTGGTTCCTCTGGGCCGTGCTCCTGGCCATGACGGCCAGACATCCTCGCGTCCCGCGCTATCCCGATGTCACCGGACGCCGCCGCGCCCTCGCCCTCTGCGCCGCTCTGATACTCGCGTTGAGCTTCACCCCCGCGCCCTTCACGCACAGTTCCGGCCGCGAAGTCTGGCCGCAAATCCGCGACGGAAGCCGCGACACGCTGCACGATCTCCGCAACGGCGTTCGCCACCTGCTGCATCGCAAGTAGTCTCTCTTATTGCGTGACGCGGAAAGCGAAACCTCCGCACCCCCACACCGCGCGAACGACCAACGACCAATGACCAACGCCCGCCCCTACATCAGCCACACCGCATCCACATCCACAATCACCTGCGTCCGCGGAATTTTCCGCGCCGCCGCTTCCCCGAGCATCGCCCGCAACAGCGCATTCATCTTCTCGCGGCTCGGAGACTTCAGAATGAAGTGATAGCGGTAATCCCGCTTCAGCCGCGTAATCGGAGCCGCCGCCGGCCCCAGCACGCGTATGCCTTCATGTCGCGTCTTCTCAAACCAACGCCCCAGTTCGCCCGACCACGCGAGCGCGTCGTCCAACTTCTCGCTGCGGATCAGCACATTTGCAATCGCGCTATACGGCGGATAGTGCATCCACGCGCGAAATTGCAGCTCCTTTTCGTAGAACCCTGCAAAGTCGTGCCGCGCCGCAAACTGCACCGCGTAGTGGTCCTGAAAATAAGTCTGCAACACAACCTTCCCCGGAGACTCTCCCCGTCCCGCGCGCCCCGCCACTTGCGTCAGCAACTGAAACGTTCTCTCCGCCGCGCGAAAATCCGGCAGCCCCAGCGCCATGTCCGCTCCGACCACGCCGACCAGCGTCACGCCATGGATGTCGTGCCCTTTCGCAATCATCTGCGTGCCCACCAGCACGTCGAGCGCGCCTTCGTTCAGCGCATTCAGCGCCAGCTCGAAATCTTCCCGCCCGCGCACCGTATCGCGATCCAGCCGCCCGATCCGCGCCGTCGGAAACATCCCGTGCAGCAGCTCTTCCAGCTTCTCCGATCCCGTCCCGACAAAATACACATACTCGCTGCCGCAATGCGCACACTTGTCGGGAATGTGCGCGACATGCCCGCAATAGTGGCATTCCATCTTGCGCTCGCGCTTGTGGTGCGTCATCGAAACCGCGCAGTTCTTGCACTGCAACGTCTTGCCGCACGCGCGGCACAACACCACCGGAGAATATCCGCGCCGGTTGAGCAGCACCATGACCTGCTCTTTCTTCTCCAGCCGCTCGCGAATCTCCTCCGCCAGCTTGCGCGAGATCACCTGTTCCTGCCCCGTCTCCTGAAACTCCTGCCGCATATCGACAATCTCGACTTCCGGCAGCGGACGCATCTCCACCCGGTCCGGCAACTCCACCAGCGCGTATTTATTTTTCTTCGCGTTGTAATAAGACTCGAGCGACGGCGTCGCCGAGCCCAGCACCACAGTCGCTCCCGCCATCTTCGCCCGCATCACCGCAACATCGCGCGCGTGATAGCGCGGCGTCTCTTCCTGCTTGTAGGACGAATCCTGCTCCTCGTCCACAATGATGAGCGCCAGATCGCTGACCGGCGCGAACACCGCCGACCGCGTTCCCGCCACCACCCGCGCCGCGCCGCGCCGTATGCGATGCCACTGCTCCGCCCGTTCCGCATCTGACAGCCCCGAATGCAGAATGGCCACTTCATCGCCGAAAACCTGATGCAAATCCGCCGCCACCGCCGGAGTCAGCCCAATTTCCGGCACCAGCAAGATCGACGACCGCCCCGCGTCCAGCACTTGCCGCATGCAAGCCAAATACACCGCCGTCTTTCCCGACCCCGTAATGCCGTGCAGCAGTAGTCCGCCGAACTTGCGCGACGCGACGCCCTCGCCAATCTTCGCCAACGCTTCCTTCTGCGCCGCGCTGAACTCAAATTCAAATGGAGACTGCCGCGGCTTGAGCTTCGACAGTTTTACCCCGGAATCCGTGAAGTCCTGCGCTTCATCCACCAACTCAACCAACCCGCGCCGCACCAGCGTGCTAAGCCACCTCATAATCGAGGTCCGCGGCCCCTCC
>JBEKQG010000054.1:0-19053 GCA_049519955.1 Terriglobales bacterium | reverse complement strand
CGCCGGTGGCGATGGAAAAGGGATTGCGGTTCGCGATCCGCGAAGGCGGGCACACTGTGGGCGCCGGCACGATCGCGGAGATCATTAAGTAGCTTTCAGCCATCAGCCGTCAGGAAAAACCGCCGAGACTGAGTGTTGAACAAGAGCCCCGATGGGGCGACCGAATTGTAGCCCAGCGCTTCGGCGATGGGTGGAGCGAACAGAGACGAGCAAGTCCCGGAGGGACGGCCGAAACCGAGGAAGTGAGCAATGCCCCGAGAGATTATTACGTTGCAATGTGGTGAATGCAAAGAGCGGAATTATTCAAAGACCAAGAACCGCAAAACGACGCCGGATCGTCTGGAGCTGAAAAAGTTCTGCCGCCGGTGCCGCAAGCACACGCCGCACAAAGAGGTTAAGTAAGGCGATTGAATCATTGAGTCATTGTGTCATTGAATCATTGGTGAAAATACAATGGCTCAATGACACAATGACAAAATGAATCAATAGTTTTAGGGGCGTAAGCTCAACGGTTAAACTGTCGGTCTCCAAAACCGAACTTGGGGGTTCGAATCCCTCCGCCCCTGCCAGAATTCAGGCCCGAGAGGGAGCAGTCGAGGAAAGCGGGAAGTATGGCAACTGCGGTAGAAGAAAACGCGATTGTAACCACGCTGAGGTCCTGGCCGGAACGGATCAAGACCTTTTACAGCGACGTGCGCACGGAGATGAAGAAAGTCACCTCTCCCTCGCGCAAGGAAGTCCAGGGAACGACGACGGTCGTTATTATTACCGTATTTCTGTTTGGGCTGTTCTTCTTCCTGACAGATCTGGCGATCAGCAACAGCCTGGAACGGATGCTGCATTATTTCTCGCGCCGTTAGGCGGCGAGCGAAAGAAGCGATTGAATGCCGGATACGGATAAAGCTACAGACAACGCGGAGAAGAACGAGAGCGCAGCCGCGGGCATGGAGCAAGACGGCCAGCAACCAGCGCCTGCGCCTCCTCCGCCAGCGGAAGAAGCGGCTCCGAGCGGCGAACCCGCGCGCAATCCGAAGATGAAGTGGTACATCATCCACGCCTATTCGGGATTTGAGCGCAAGGTGCGGGAGTCGCTCGAATCGCGGGTACAGGCTTTCGGGTTGCAGGACAGGATCGGCAAGGTTTTGATTCCGACCGAGTCGGTCACTGAAATTCGCGGCGGCAAAAAGTACACGTCGGAGCGCATGTTCTATCCCGGCTACGTGCTGGTTGAGATGGACATGGACGATCACGTCTGGCACGTGGTGAAGTCGACGCCGCGGGTTACCGGATTTGTAGGTACCGGGCAGCAACCGACTCCGCTGTCGGAAGAAGAAGTCAATCACATCGTTTACAAAGTGGCCGACAGCCGCGAGAAGCCGAAGCTCAAGGTCAAATTTGAAAAGGGCGAGACGGTGCGCATCGGCGAAGGTCCATTCGCAACCTTTACCGGAGTGGTCGACGACGTGAACGAAGATCGCGAGACTTTGAAAGTGATGGTCACCATCTTCGGACGCTCGACTCCGGTGGAATTGGAATTTGGCCAGGTGGAGAAAGTCGCGTAGAAAAAGAGGCTGAACCACGAGGGACACAGAGGAGCACCGGGGAAACCCGAAAGATAAGGCACTGGGCCGAAAATCCTAGACTCAGAGCTCGATATTAGTTCAGGTACGGGAAAGGCATCATGGCAAAGAAAGTTACAGGATCGGTAAAGTTGCAGATCGCGGCGGGCAAGGCGACGCCGGCGCCTCCAGTGGGACCGGCGCTCGGACAGGCGCAAGTCAACATCATGGAGTTCTGCAAGCAGTTCAATGCCCGCACCGGGCAGAAGGAACTCGAAGGGTTGATTGTTCCGGTCGTAATCACGGTCTACAGCGACCGCACGTTCACGTTTATCACCAAGACGCCGCCGGCATCGGTGCTGTTGAAACGCGCGGCTGGCATCGCCAAGGGATCGGGCACGCCCAATAAAGATAAGGTCGGCAAGGTGACGCTGAAGCAGGTCGAGGACATTGCGAAGCAGAAGATGCCAGACCTGAACGCCGCATCTGTCGACGCCGCCATCAAGAGCGTCCGCGGCACGGCGCGCTCGATGGGCATTGAAGTGGTTGGATAAGATCGTCGTTAGTCGTTGGTCGTTAGTCACTCGGAAGAGCTTGCTAGCGACCAACGACCAGCGAGCAACGAAATTATTTTTTGTCAACAGCACCACGGCTCATCGGATTAGCGATGCGCGGTGGGAGACGAGGTGAGGATGAAAAAGTCGGGAAAGAACATTGCCAAGGCGCGGAAGGCAGTTGAGCCGCGGTCTTATACGCTGCAGGAAGCGGTTCCACTTCTGCAGAAAGTGAAATTCGCAAAATTCGACGAGACGGTGGAAGTGACGCTGCGCTTGGGCGTCGATCCAAAACATGCGGACCAGATGGTGCGGGGCACGGTCGTGCTTCCCCACGGGCTGGGCAAGTCGAAAAAAGTTCTGGTGATTACAACCGGTGAAAAAGTCCGCGAAGCCGAGGCTGCGGGCGCGGATTTTGTCGGCGGCGAAGAAATGGTCGAGAAAATCACGAAAGAAAACTGGACCGACTTCGACGCGCTGATTGCCACGCCCGACATGATGAAATCGGTGGGCCGTCTGGGAAAGGTGCTCGGCCCCAAAGGTCTGATGCCCAATCCGAAGACGGGCACGGTCACCATGGACGTTGGCCGCGCCGTGCAGGAAGTCAAGGCCGGCAAGGTCGAATTCCGCACCGACAAGACGGCGCTGGTGCATGTGCCGGTGGGAAAAATTTCATTCCCGCCCGACAAGCTGGTCGAAAATGCTACCACCGTAATTTCGAGCGTGATCAAGGCGAAGCCTTCGGTGGCCAAGGGCAAGTACATCAAGGCTTGTTACCTGAGTTCGAGCATGGGGCCGGGGATCGCGCTGGATACGACTCCAATCGAGGTTGCGGCGAAGGCATAGTTAGGCAAGGCTGCCGGGCTTGGCCCGGCGGACAGCCGCGGGCGGCTGTCCCTACATGAGATTTGAAAGGGTTTGAACATGGCGGTTACCAGAGCAAAGAAAATTACGCAGGTTGAGCAACTCGGCGGCGAACTGAAGCACGCTTCGAGCATGATCGTGGCGACGTATTCCAAGCTGACGGTGGCGCAGGACTTCGAATTGCGCAAGGCGTTGCGCCCGACTGGCGCAAAGTATCGCGTGGTGAAGAACACTTTGGCCGAACTTGCCGGCAAGGGCACGAGGGTCGAGGAGGCGCTGAAGAACCTTCAGGGAGTGACCTCGATCGCGTACACCGAAGGCGATCCGGTGGCGCTGGCGAAGGCGCTGGCAAAGTACGCCAAGGACCATCCGGAATTCAAGTTCAAGGCCGGTGTGGTCGAAGGCCGGGCGATTACGATCAAGGACATTGAGTCGCTGGCGACCATGCCGTCGAAGGACGAGTTGTACTCGAAATTGCTGTTCCTGTTGAACGCTCCGGCGCAGCACCTGGTAACGGCGATGAATGCGGTGGGACGCAACCTGGCGGTGGTCATCGACCAGGGCGTGCAGGAAAAGAAATTCAAAGAGGCGTAAGCGCAGCTACTGGCTGCGAGCTGCTGGCTTCTAGCAATCTTGATTTGGTCCGCTAGAAGCTAGTAGCCAGAAGCTAGAAGCCAAAACAAGTTTCTGGGCAGCAAGGCTGCTCGAAAAAAGATTTAGCTGTCGCAAAGCGAGGGGTGGCGCGGTCTGAAATCTGGCGTTGTCTGGCGCACGGATGGAAGACCTGGTCGCATTGGAAACCTGGCGAAGCGACGGCGAAATCGCAAATCTTACACAAAGACGGAGAGATTCACATGGCGGATTTACAGCAGTTGGAAGAATCGATCGTAGCGCTGTCGTTGCTGGAAGCGGCGGAGCTGGTGAAGAAACTGGAAACGCGGCTGGGCGTTTCGGCGGCGGCGGCGGCCCCGGCAGCGGTTGCCGGCGCAGCGGCTGCAGCGGCCCCAGTTGAAGAAAAGACCGAGTTCACGGTCGTTCTGAAGGAAGTGGGAGCCAACAAGATCAACGTGATCAAGGCGGTACGCGAGGTCACGAGTCTTGGTCTGAAAGAGGCAAAAGACCTGGTGGACGGCGCTCCCAAGAGCATCAAGGAAGGTGTTTCGAAGGAAGAAGCCGAGACCATCAAGAAGAAGTTCACCGAAGCAGGCGCAACTGTCGAAGTGAAATAATTTTCGCGGCGCGGGATGTGTGTGGAAGCGGGCTTTACCCCGCTTGGACGGGGCAAAGCCCCGTCACCACACGGCCCACTAGGGGCCGACGCCATCCCGCTTGCAATTATTTGACCGAACAGTAGCGGAATCCGGGCCGGCGGTGTTAATATTTAACAAATAACCCGCTTACCCTGGCTTCACTGTGAGGCGACGGCGACCCGCATCCTCCAAATAGACCCAGGAAGCGGAGCGGAACTGGGTCGCTGGAATCGAAGTATGGCAGCCGGTCCCGCGGGCGGCGGGATGGAACAGGCCTTTGAACTGGCGCGGAATTTTACAAGATATCCAGGATTAAGCGTCGCATTCGGCGCCTGCGGACAGTAATGTCTTTGCGGGGGCCGGTGTCTTTTTTCCGCGTACACCGCTCGGTTTGGCAAACACAGCAGTATTTTGGCGCCCCTTTTGCGCCCTCATTCCGCTTGTACCGCAGCCCCAGGCTGCCTGAAAGCAGGAGCTCCTGAGAATGGCAAAGCACAATATACACCGCAAGCGTTTCGATTTCGCGAAAATTCCAGCGACCATCCAGATCCCCAACCTGATCGAGGTCCAGAAGCGCTCCTATGACCGCTTTCTGCAAATGGACAAACTGCCCAGCGAGCGCGAAGACGGCGGGCTGCAGGCGGTATTTCAGTCGGTGTTTCCCATTACCGACTTCCGCAATGTCTCCCAGTTGGAGTTTGTGGATTTCTCCATCGGCAACTGGGAGTGCAAGTGCGGCCACTTGAAGGGGCTGCACCACTTGCGCACCACCTGCAAAAGCTGCGGATCGACGGTGATCACCGACCCGTTTCATCCCGGCGAAGTTCTTTGCCACAAGTGCGGCACCTACAACGCGAATACTCCCGACTTCTGCAACAAGTGCGGCGATCCCGTTGGATTGCAACTGAAGTACGACGTCGCGGAATGCGAGGAGCGCGGGATGACCTATTCCGCACCGCTCAAAGTCACCATGCGGCTCACCATCTGGGACAAGGATGAGGCCGGCAACCGCTCCATCCGCGACATCAAGGAGCAGGAAGTTTTCTTCGGCGATGTGCCCCTGATGACGCAAAACGGCACGTTCATCATCAACGGCACCGAGCGCGTCATCGTCAGCCAGTTGCACCGCTCGCCGGGCGTGTTCTTCGAGACAGCCGCCAACCGCACCTACTTCCTGGGAAAGATCATTCCCTACCGCGGATCGTGGGTGGAATTCGAATACGACCAGAAGAACGTTTTGTACGTGCGCATCGACCGCAAGCGCAAGTTCCTGGGCACGATTTTCCTGCGCGCGTTGGGACTGCGTTCCGGCGAAGACATTCTGAAGAGTTTCTACACCACGGACCGCCTGGTGATCCGCGACAAAAAACTGTTCTGGACGCTGGACGCGGCCAGCGACAAAGCTACGAATTTGATCGGCATGAAGCTGGCACACAGCATCAAGTCGAAGTCGGGCGACGAAGTCGCGCACTCCGGCCGCAAGATCAGCACCGCGATCCTGAAAGAAATTCACAAGGCGAAGGTCTCTGAAATCGAAGTGGACACGAGCGATCTCGAGGGCGCCTGGGCGGCGGGCGATATTGTCGATACTACGACCGGCGAGGTGTTGATCGAAGCCAACTCGGAAATCACGGCCGACAAAGTTTCCAAGATCCTGGAATCGGGCGTGGTCGAGATGACCGTGTTCTTCCCCGAGCGCGACGACGTGGGCACGGTGATCAGCCAGACCCTGCGCCGCGATTCCATCACCAGTCCCTCGGAAGCTCTGATCGAGATTTACCGCAAGCTGCGTCCGGGCGATCCGCCCACGCTTGACACGGCGACGGCGTTGTTCCAGGGCATGTTCTTCGATCCGCGCAAGTACGACTTCTCGCGCGTGGGCCGGCTCAAATTCAACATCAAGCTGTTCGAAAACCAGGAGGCGACGAGCCTCGAACAGCGCACGCTCGATCCCACGGATTTTTACGCGACCATCAAGTACCTGCTCAAGTTGCGCAAAAACATCGGCGCGGTGGACGACATCGATCACCTCGGCAATCGGCGAGTGCGCGCGGTGGGCGAGTTGCTCGAAAACCAGTTCCGCATCGGCCTGGTACGGATGGAACGGGCGATCAAGGAAAAGATGAGCGTGTACCAGGAAATGTCGACGGCGATGCCGCACGACTTGGTCAACGCCAAACCGGTGATGGCCGCGATCCGCGAGTTTTTCGGGTCGTCCCAACTGTCGCAGTTCATGGACCAAACCAATCCGCTGTCGGAAATCACGCACAAACGGCGTCTGTCGGCCCTGGGGCCGGGCGGATTGTCGCGCGAGCGCGCCGGATTCGAAGTTCGCGACGTCCACCCGACGCACTACGGACGCATCTGCCCGATTGAAACGCCGGAAGGCCCCAACATCGGACTGATCTCCTCGTTGAGCTGCTTTGCGCGCATCAACGACTACGGGTTCATCGAGTCGCCGTACCGCAAGGTGAAGAACGCGCGCGTGGTGGACTACGTCATCGTCGTCAATTCCGGCGACAGCAGTTATAAAGTCGGCGACTATGCCGAGAAGAGCGAGATGGAAAAGGCCAACGCGGACCTGAAGGAACGGCGCAAAAAGCCGGTCGAGGTCGAGCCGTTTTCCTTCTATCTCTCGGCGTGGGAAGAAGACCGGCACACCATTGCGCAGGCCAACATCGAGCTGGACGACAAGGGCCGCATCGCCGGCGAGCTGGTCAACGCCCGCAAGGCGGGCAACTTCGTGCTGGTGCATCGCGACGAAGTGGACTATGTGGACGTCAGCCCAAAGCAACTGGTTTCGGTCGCCGCATCGCTGGTGCCGTTCCTCGAGCACGACGACGCCAACCGCGCGTTGATGGGCGCGAACATGCAGCGCCAGTCGGTGCCGCTGTTGCGCGCCCAGGCTCCGATTGTGGGCACGGGGATGGAAGGCGTCACCGCGCGCGATTCGGGCGCGGTCGTGCTGGCGCGCCGCAACGGAATCATCGATTCAGTCGATTCCGAACGCATCATTGTCCGGGTCGAGGGCGAGCATCATCCCATGCAGCTTTCGCGCGAAGTGGGCAGCGACATTTACCAGCTCACCAAGTTCAAGCGCTCGAACCAGAACACCTGCATCAACCAGAAGCCGATCGTGAAGAAAGGCCAGCGGGTTGTGAAGGGGCAGGTGATTGCGGACGGTCCGTGCACTGACTTCGGCGAGCTGGCCCTCGGACGCAACGTGCTGGTCGCATTCATGCCATGGCGCGGCTACAACTTCGAGGACGCGATCCTGGTTTCGGAAAAGATGGTGAAGGAGGATTACTACACCTCCGTCCACATCGAAGAGTTCGAACTCGAAGCCCGCGACACGAAGCTGGGGCCCGAGGAAGTGACGCGCGACATTCCGAACGTGAGCGAATCCACGCTGCGCAATCTGGATGAAGCGGGCGTGATCCGCATCGGCGCCGGCATCAAGCAGGGCGACATCATCGTGGGCAAAGTTACGCCAAAAGGCGAAACGCAACTGACGCCGGAAGAGAAACTTCTGCGCGCCATCTTCGGCGAAAAAGCCGGCGACGTGCGCGACGCTTCGCTCTACTGTCCGCCTGGAATCGAAGGCATCGTGGTGGACGTGAAGATCTTCTCGCGCAAAGGCCAGGAAAAAGACGAGCGCGCCAAGACCATCGAAGGCTACCAGATCGCGAAGCTCGAGAAGAACCTTTCAGACGAGATCCGGATTCTGACCGACGAGCGCCTGAAGCGTTTGGAAGGCCTGCTGGGCGGCAAGGAAGTGCAAGCCGATCTGCACGACGAGCGCACCAACAAGCGGTTGCTGACCAAGGACACGATCCTCGACCGCGACGCCATCGAGCGCATCTCGACGCGCAACCTCAAGCGCATCAAGTACGCCGACAAGGACCCGCGCGTGAACGAGCAGATCGACGAAATCGAGGAAATGACCTCGCGCCAGATCGACGTGCTCAAAAAGATCGTCAACGAAAAGAAAGACAAGCTAACCAAGGGCGATGAGCTGCCGCCGGGCGTGATCAAACTGGTGAAGGTTTACATCGCTATGAAGCGCAAGTTGAGCGTCGGCGACAAGATGGCCGGACGCCACGGCAACAAAGGCGTGATCGCCCGCATTCTGCCGGAAGAGGACATGCCGTACCTTGAAGATGGAACTCCGGTTGAGATCGTCCTGAATCCGCTCGGCGTCCCCAGTCGTATGAACGTGGGCCAGATTCTTGAGACCCACCTGGGATGGGCGGGGCATGAACTGGGCCTGAAGATCGCGGCGTTGCTGAAACAGAACACTCGCGCGGAAGTTATCCGCCGCGACCTCAAAGTTTTGTTCAAGGACACCGTGCTGGCCGAGACCATCGCCGATATGAGTGAAGACGAGATCGAAGCGCTGGCTCCGACCCTTCAGAAGGGCGTGTTCATGGGCTCGGCCGTATTCGACGGCGCCCGGGAGTCGGAAATCAAGGCGTTGCTGACCAGTGCGGGGTTGCCCACGTCGGGCAAGACGTACCTGCGCGACGGCATGACGGGCGAGAAGTTCGAACAGCCGATCACGGTGGGCTACATCTACATGTTGAAGCTGTCGCACCTGGTGGACGACAAGATCCACGCGCGTTCGATTGGGCCGTACTCGCTGATCACGCAGCAGCCGCTGGGTGGCAAGGCCCAGTTCGGTGGCCAGCGTTTCGGAGAAATGGAAGTGTGGGCCCTGGAAGCCTACGGCGCGGCCTTCATCCTGCAAGAATTGCTGACTGCGAAGTCGGACGATGTGTACGGGCGCACCAAAATCTACGAGGCCATCGTCAAAGGCGAGGCCGCAATGGAACCGGGTGTCCCCGAGTCGTTCAACGTGCTGATTCGTGAATTGCAGGCGCTTTGCCTGGATGTCGAGTTGATCAAGGCCACGGAGAAGAAGCCGGTGGCGATAGCAGCGGATTAAGTCGTCGGTCGCTAGTCGTTGGTCGTTCGCGGTTAGCAGGCCGGATCGGTTTTGAAGAAATAGACCCGAGGCCTTTGCTCTTGAGCTTCCGGGTTAAAGATTTCGCTAGCGACTAACGACCAGCGACTAGCGACTGTTCTTGAGAGCCGCGTACGGCGGCGTACAGCCGTAGGAAAGCGGAGGAACATGTTTCGTTCGAGCCCGTTCGATATGGCAAACCCCGTTGCCGACTTTGACGCCATTCGCATCAGTCTGGCGTCCCCGGAAAAGATCCGGAGCTGGTCGCATGGGGAAGTGACCAAGCCGGAAACCATCAACTACCGCACCTTTAAGCCGGAGCGCGATGGCTTGTTCTGCGCGCGCATATTCGGCCCGGTCACCGACTGGGAATGCCTTTGCGGCAAGTACAAGCGCATGAAGCATCGTGGAGTGATCTGCGACAAGTGCGGCGTGGAAGTCACGCTCTCCAAAGTCCGCCGCGAGCGCCTGGGACACATCGAACTGGCTTCGCCCTGTTCGCACGTGTGGTTCTTCAAGGGACTCCCCAGCCGCATCGGGCACCTGCTCGACATTTCCCTGCGCGACCTGGAAGCGATCCTCTACTTCGAAGCTTATGTGGTCGTCGATCCCGGCGACTCCCCGGTAAAAGAGCGCGAAGTAATCAAGGACGAAGCGAAGTACCGCGAACTCGACCAGCAGTATCGCCCCGCCGGCTTCAAGGCCATGATGGGCGCGGAAGCAATCAAGGAACTCCTCAAGCGCATTGAAGTCGATTCGCTGGCTGCCGAACTGCGCGAGAAGATGAAGAACGAGACCTCGCTGCAGAAGAAGCTCAAGCACACCAAACGGCTCAAGGTGGTCGAGGCTTTTCGCAAGAGCGGCAATAAGCCGCAATGGATGATCCTGGACGTGCTGCCGGTGATTCCACCCGAGCTGCGCCCGCTGGTCCCACTCGATGGCGGACGCTTCGCCACCTCCGATCTGAACGATCTTTACCGGCGCGTCATCAACCGCAACAACCGGTTGAAGAAATTGATGGACCTGCACGCTCCCGAAGTCATCGTGCGCAACGAAAAGCGCATGTTGCAGGAAGCGGTCGACGCATTGTTCGACAACGGACGTCGCGGGCGCGTTCTGCGCGGCGCCAACAACCGGCCGTTGAAGTCGCTCTCCGACACGCTCAAGGGCAAGCAGGGACGCTTCCGCCAGAACCTGCTCGGCAAGCGCGTGGATTACTCCGGACGTTCCGTGATCGTGGTTGGCCCCGAACTCAAGCTGCACCAGTGCGGATTGCCGAAGAAGATGGCGCTCGAGTTGTTCAAGCCGTTCATCTACCACCGGCTGGAGCAGACGGGAAACTGCACCACCATCAAGCAAGCCAAAGAAATGGTGGAGCAGCAGGACCCGATTGTTTGGGACATTCTGGAAGAGGTCATCAAGGACCATCCAGTCATGCTGAACCGTGCGCCTACGCTCCATCGCTTGGGCATTCAGGCTTTTGAGCCGGTGCTGGTGGAAGGCAAGGCGATCAAGATCCACCCGCTGGTCTGCACCGCGTTCAACGCCGACTTTGACGGCGACCAGATGGCGGTGCACATTCCGCTATCGCCCGAGGCGCAGGTGGAAGCGAGCGTTCTGATGCTGTCTTCGCACAACATCCTGTCGCCGGCGTCAGGCCAGCCCATCACCGTGCCCACACAGGACATGGTGCTCGGCCTCTACTATCTGACAAAAGCGAAACCGGGCGCGAAGGGCGAAGGCCGTTCTTTCGCCAATGTTGAAGACGTTGTGATCGCGCTCGAAATGGGCGAGGTGGAAACGCTCAGCCCGATTCGCCTGCGCTACACCGGCGAGGTCATTGACCTGACGCAGGCCTACGACGATCAGGACATCACCCATACCGAGCCCGTGCATGTGAAGCGCGAGTTCCTGAATACGACCGTGGGCCGCGCCATTCTAAATGACAATTTGCCCAAGGCCGTGCCCGGCGTCAACTTGAGCATGCCGTACATCAACGGCCTGCTCAAGAAGAAGGGCGTCGGCCAACTCGTCAATTACTGCTATCTCCGGTTCGGCTTGGAAATCACCGTCAAGATGCTCGACGAGATCAAGTCGCTCGGCTTCCGTTATGCCACGCGTGCCGGCCTCTCCATCGGCATCGACGACATGGTGATCCCGGACAATAAGAAGACGCTGGTGAAAGACGCCGACAAGCAGGTTATCGCCGTGCAGCAGCAGTACCTGGACGGCGCCATCACCAACGGCGAACGCTACAACAAGGTCATCGAAATCTGGTCGGCCATCACGGAAAAAGTCGCCGATGAAATGTTTGGCCAGATGCAGCGGCGCGACAAAGAAGGCCAGCTCAACCCCATTTACGTCATGGCCGATTCCGGAGCCCGCGGATCCAAACAGCAGATCCGCCAGCTTTCCGGAATGCGCGGACTGATGGCGAAGCCGACCGGCGAAATCATCGAGACGCCGATCACCGCCAACTTCCGCGAAGGGTTGACCGTACTCGAATACTTCATCTCGACGCACGGCGCCCGCAAGGGATTGGCCGACACGGCGTTGAAGACTGCCGACTCGGGTTACCTGACGCGCCGTCTGGTGGACGTCGCGCAGGACGTGATCATCAGCGAATACGACTGCGGCACGGTGGACGGCATCTACGTCTCCGGCATCGTCGAAGCCGGCGAAATCATCGAGCCGTTGCGCGACCGCATTGTGGGCCGCGTTTCGCTGGAGAAGATCAAGGACTACGAAGGCCAGGTCGTTGTCGACATCAACCAGGAGATCACCGAAGATCTCGCCGGGGCCATCCAGGCTGCCGGCATCGAGCGCGTGAAGATCCGCTCGGTGCTCACCTGCGAATCGAGGCGCGGCGTTTGCGTCATGTGCTACGGACGCAATCTGGCTTCCGGACGCCTGGTTGAATTGGGCGAGGCCACGGGCGTGATTGCGGCGCAGTCCATTGGCGAACCGGGAACACAGCTCACCATGCGTACCTTCCATATTGGAGGCACGGCCTCGCGAGTTTCGGAACAGTCGCGCCTCGATGCCAAGAGTAACGGCATCGTGCGCTTTGTCAACTTGCAGACCGTGAAGTCCAAGACCGGCGACCTGGTGGTCATGAACCGCCAGGGCTCGATCGCCGTCGTGGACGAAAAAGGCCGCGAACGCGAGCGTTATGCGGTCGTGTATGGCGCCAAGGTCAAGGTAACGGAGGGCGGGCCTGTGCAACTCGGCCAAGCTCTCGTCGAATGGGATCCGTACACCTTTGCCATCCTCACGGAAATTGGCGGCACCGCGCAGTTCAAGGACTTGCAGGAAGGCATCACGCTGCACGAAGAAGTGGATGAGGTCACCGGCCTGTCGCGTCACGTGGTGGCGGATTCGCCCGACGAGAAGCGGCAGCCGGCCATCGTCATCAAGGGCAAGGCGAGCAAGCGATACCTGATGCCTTTGCGCGCCCACCTCATGGTGCAGGACGGAGACACTGTGTTCCCGGGCGACGTGCTGGCCAAGATCCCCCGCGAAACGACCAAGACCAAGGACATTACCGGCGGTCTGCCCCGCGTGGTCGAATTGTTCGAGGCCCGCAAGCCGCGCGACACCGCCGTGATCAGCGAAATCGATGGCGTGGTGCGCTTCGGCGAGGTCGCCAAGGGACAGCGCAAACTCTACGTCGCCGCCGATAACGGCACGGAAAAGGAATACTCCGTGCCACGCGGCGTCCACATCAATGTGCAGGAAGGCGAGCGCGTCAAGGCCGGCGAACCGCTCATGGACGGCCCGCTCGACCCGCACGACATCTTAAAGGTCCTCGGCGAAAAGGAGCTTCAGTCTTACCTGGTCAATGAAATCCAGGAAGTTTACCGCTTGCAGGGCGTGAACATCTCGGACAAGCACATCGAGGTGATCGTCCGCCAGATGATGCGCTGGGTGAAGGTCGAAGATGTCGGCGACACCAGGTTCCTCCTGGAAGAACAGACGGACAAGTTCGCCTTCCACGAGGAGAACGATCGTGTCATCGCACAGGGCGGCAAACCGGCCACTGGCCGCCCCTTGCTGCTCGGCATCACCAAGGCGTCGCTCTCCACCGATTCGTTCATCTCCGCCGCCTCGTTCCAGGAAACCACGCGCGTGCTCACCGAAGCCTCCATCAATGGCAAGGTCGATCATCTGCGCGGCCTCAAGGAGAACGTGATCGTGGGCCGCTTGATTCCCGCCGGCACGGGCATGGAATATTACCGGAATGTGCGCCTCTCTCCGGAAATGGAAGAGGCCGCGAGCAAGGTGCAGGAGGAAGTCTCGGAAGCCTTCGAACGCGCCGAGCGCGAGCTCGAACTCATGCGTCACGAAGGCGAAACCGAAGAACTCGCCGCCGAATAACACGGGAAAGATCCAGACAGGGGCGACGCAAGTCGCCCCTCATTTTCTTGGCGGTGTTTTCTGGAAGGACGTTTTTTGAGTAACGTTTTTTTGCACGACGTTTTCTGAATGACGTTTTTCTGAAACCCATGGCTTTAGCACTGCAACCACAGCGCCCGTCCGAGCCGCCTCGGTACCCGAATCCTGCGCCCGAACCGGTCCCCGGCGGACTGGTGCTGGCCCCGGCCCTTGGGCGCTTCTGGCGGCTCTTCTGCTTGTCGGTCTGGCGCGCCTTCGAGCACGATGCCTTCGCCACCGCCAAAGGGGCGGCGTATTCTTCCATCTTCACTTTTTTCCCGGCCCTGCTCGTGCTCGGCTCGGTCCTTGCCACCCTTAGTCGGGGCAAAGTCTACCTGCGCGAGATCTCCTACGCCTTGGACGCCATCTTACCCGCCGGCACCGCCACCGCACTTTCCTACCTCAGAGGCACCACGAACCGCACGGTGGGCCTGCTCGTCTCCGCTTCGTTGCTGACGATCTGGAGCGCTTCCGGCGCCATCGTCTCCTGGATGGATGGTTTCCGCCGCGCCTACCAGCTTCCCAAGACCTGGGGCTTGCTCCAGGAGCGCGCCATTGCGATTTCTCTGGTTTTGATGGCCGGTCTGCCGCTGACCTTCGCCACCGTTCTGGTTGCCTTCGGCAGCCGCATTGAACTGCGCATTCTGTTTCTTCTTGGGCGTGATTTCGGGCCTCTCATCTTCTTGTTGTGGCTCGTGATTCGCTGGATCATCGCGATCCTCACCAGCATCGCCGTGATCCAGCTCATCTATCACAACGCCGTGCCTCGCACTCAGCCCTGGCATTCCGTTCTGCCCGGAGCTATTCTCGCCACCGCCATGTGGCTGCTCTCCACCGCATTATTTGGATGGTATTTGCAGCACTATGTCGACTACAGCGTCATTTACGGTTCGCTCGGCGTGGGCATTGCGCTGCTGGCATGGATGTACCTGATCTCGCTGGTTGTGCTCATTGGCGCTGAGTTCAATGCCATGCTCTTCCCTCGCGGTCTCACGAAAGTTCCGCCTCCTCGCGTGGATGAAGCTCGCTGATGGTGTAATAGAGACGCGGCTTGCCGCGCCTCCGGGCCCCGGGTCGCCTCGCTGGTGCAGAAATAATTCGACAGCGTTTTCTGGAGAGAGGATCCGCCACATGAAAGGCCGCACATTCGATCCGATGCAAGAGAATCCCCCGTCGTCCGCCAATGCGTGTCAAGCTGGGGCCGAATCCGTGCGCCGCGCAAAAATCGTCTGCACCATCGGTCCGGCGTGCGATTCCGAAACCATGATTCGCGACCTGATGTGCACCGGCATGGACGTTGCGCGCCTGAATTTCTCCCACGGAACCCACTCCGAACACGCCCGGCGAATCCAGCGCTTGCGCCGCGTTGCCCATGGCCTGAAGCGCACCGTGTGTATTCTCCAAGACCTGCAAGGCCCGAAGATCCGTACCGGCCGCCTGCACGATGGCAAGGCAGTGCTGCTGAAGCCCGGGGCCGCGCTGACCATCACCCCGCGCAAAGTGCCGGGAACAGCCGCGCTCATCTCCACCGACTTTGCCGGTCTGGCGCGCGAAGTCGGGCCCGGCGCGCGCATACTTTTGTCCGATGGCCGCATTGAACTAAAAGTCCTCTCGATCCGCGGCGGCGATGTCGAATGCGTAGTCCTCAACGGAGGCACGCTCGCGGAACAGCAAGGGATCAATTTGCCCGGCGCGGCCGTGGCCATCTCCGCGCTGACCGATAAGGACAAGCAAGACCTCGAGTTCGGTTTGCGGCATGGAGTGGATGTCGTGGCCCTGTCGTTCGTGCGCTCCGCCGACGACCTCCGTATGGCAAAGGCCTTGATGCGCGAGTTCGGTAGGTCCGTGCCCATCGTCGCCAAGCTGGAAAAGCCTCAGGCCATCGAGCACCTGGAAGAGATCCTGGATATCGCCGACGGCGTCATGATCGCGCGCGGCGATCTGGGCGTGGAACTGCCCCCTGAGCGCGTCCCCATCATCCAGAAGCTCGTGATCCAGCGGGCGAGTGTGTGGCGCAAACCCGTCATCACGGCCACTCAGATGCTTGAGTCGATGATCGAGGACCCGCGGCCCACGCGCGCGGAAACCAGCGACGTGGCCAACGCGATTTTCGACGGCACCGACGCCGTGATGCTCTCCGGAGAAACCGCCAAAGGCCGCTATCCGCGTGAGACCGTGGCCATGATGGTCCGCATCGTTTTGGCGGCGGAAGCGAGCATCGCGCAACTGCCCCCGTCGCCGCGCCGCCGCCGTGAAAAACATCGTTATTCGGTTGCCGAAACCATCTGCGATTCCATCGCACACGCCGCCGAAGATCTCCCCATGCGCGCCATCGCCGTCTTCACCGAAACCGGCAATACCGCGCGCATGTTGTCGAAACATCGGCCCCAGGCTTGCATCTACGCCTTCAGCCCCAAGCTGGAAGTCTGCAACCGCATGAATACTCTGTGGGGCGTGCATCCGGTCCACACCGGCCAGTGGGAATCCGCGGAGGCGATGCTCAGGATCGCCGAAAAGGAACTGTTGCCGAAAGGCCTGCTCCGCGCCGGGGACGTGCTCGGCCTTGTCGCCGGAACCAAGCTCACTTCGGGCACCACGAACTTCATGCGCTTGCACACGGTTGGCGAAAGCGATCGGCCGTCACGCAAGACGCGGCGACGGAAGAAATAACTGCCGGCACTCTTCATCGACGCAGAACCCAGAAGTGTTTCTACGAATGGAGTTTCTTGAGAATTGCGTGCGGTGGATTTTACTGAGAGCTGACGACTGACGGCTAATTCACCCACCCCGATTTCGATCCGCCGTTCGGTTTGTCGTTGTCGCCGGGAGGGATGTAGTTTCCGTGCTCGTCGAAGGTGACCTTGCGGTCGTGATCTCTCATGTAGACTTCGAATTTTCTCGCCGCGCGCCGCCGTTTCCAGCGATAGTAAGAATTCCGCGCGCCGAAATAACTTTCGGACGCCGCATAGCTCAAGCCGCGAGAAGGCAGAAACTTCACGAACAGGAAGCCGAACAGCAATCCGCCAAGATGCGCGAAAACCGCGACCCCGCCTTGCGACGGTTCGAAGATCGCAATGATCGCGACCACCACCCAAATGCCCACCAGGTACTTGGCCTTGATCGAGAAGGGCAGCGGGAACAGAAACATTTCCTGATCGGCGTAAAGGATCCCAAAAGCCATCAACAGTCCAAAAATGCCGCCGGATGCGCCCACCGTTCCGGTTGTCGGATTCATCCCGAGGAAATGCGTATACGAAACTGCAATCGTTACCAAAGCCGCGCCCACCACGCAGAACGTGTAGCACTCGATGAATCGTCGCGGCCCCCAGTCGCGCTCCAGGTACGCGCCGATAAACCAGAGCGTGAGCATGTTGAAGAACACATGACTGAAGCTGGCGTGCAGCAAAGAGTAGGTGACAACCTGCCACACTTTGCCGTGCATCGCCGCCACCGGGATCAGCGCCAGCCACTCCCGCATCTGAGGTGCGACCGACGGGGCAAACGCGTCCATTACCTTCTGAAACAGGTAGATCCCCGTGCAAGTCAATATGATCCGCCGCACCCATCCGGCAAATGGGGGAAAGCTGAACGAGATGGATTGTCCGCGTCTCACTTAAATTCCATGTTCCAAGGTCTCTATGGTTACAAGGTTCCTAAGGTTTCGAGGTTTCAGGGAAAAACCGAGTGCCACTGGCTTTTAACTTTGAATCCTTGAACCCTTGTAACTTCGAAACCTCATGTTTTATTATCCTGCGAAACCTTCAGACTTGCACGCGTACCGCTGCCCACCGTTTGGACATACCTCCAATCGGGCGCGCTCGTGAATCGCCAAACCACCTCGCGGCCGGACGGCCCGGGCCGATGCCTGCGCGCGCAGGGACGCCCCGTTCAGCCGCGCGCGGCGCCGTTTTCTGCGCCATGCACCGAGAGCGGCAAGACGCGAGCGCCTAGGCAATCGTCCCGGCCGCCGTCACACTTGTGGTAGGGTTACCGAAAGGGGAAGACCCGCCGATTTCAGAATTATCTTGGTAACCACTTGACCTTTTCCTCACGAAGAAACTAAATATAACAGGGTACCCCGAACATGGAGGAAGTCATGGTGTACTGTCCTGAATGCGACACGGACCTCGACATCGACGAAGATGAAGTCGATGAAGGCGCGGCCGTCTCCTGCCCGGAGTGCGGCACGGACTTCGAGGTGGTCACGGTGAATCCCATTGAACTGAAGATCGTCGGCGAAGACGAGATCGAAGAAGACGAAGAAGAAGAAGAAGACGCCGACGAAGAGCCGGAGGACGAGGATTCTTGAAGCATTCCGCACATGTCCGGGTGGTCCGGCGTTTGCTCGTTGCGGCTGCGCCCGCGCTGTTCCTGGCGACGTTCTTGGCGACGCTCCTTGGCCCAGTGACCGCGCGAGGTAGCGAGCGCGAGAAGCCGCAGCCCTACGCTCTAATCTTCGGAACGGTTTGGGACGCCGACGGGCGCCCGCTCTACGGCGTCAGGGTAAAGATCCGCAGGGCCGGCGACCAGGACAAAAAAGCCCGCTGGGAGCTCTATTCCAATCACACCGGCGAGTTCGCCCAACGCGTGCCCGTTGGCACGGCCGATTACATTGTTTGGGCGGACGTGAAGGGCTACAAGCTGCCCTCGGGCAAAAAGTTGAAGCCCGGTTCTGAAGTGACCGTGCATATCGACAACGACGAGCGTTCCGATGTCGGTCTTCATTTAGACTGGTACTGACGAGGACTGGTAAAGACTAGAATTGAGAGTGACCGCCGTGCGCTTGAAGACCGGCGGCAATCGGGTGTTCGCGACAATAATGAAGAAAGCGCTGATCGCGGTTCCGCTGTTGGTCGGGTTGTCCCTGCTTGTGCTGTTGCCGGCGTCGATCTTCGCACCCTCGGTCCTTTCGACCTCGGCGCTGGCCGCTCCAGCTCCGCAGTTTGGCCGCGCAGCGAAGGAAGACACGAAACGCCTGCTCACCGGCAAAGTGCTGGACGGCGGTGACAATCCTCTGCCCAACGCGGTCGTCTACCTGACCAACACCCAGACCCGCGCCGTGAAGACCTACATTGTTGGCGCGGATGGCGCCTACCGTTTCCCCGCGCTTCAGCCCAGCATCGATTACGAAGTCTATGCCCAGTACAACAACCGCAAGAGCCACACGAAAACGGTCAGCCAATTCGATGACCGCACCCAGGTTTACCTCACCTTGAAAATCGACGCCAAGTAAGCGCCATTGCACCCGCCTGCCCACTCAGAGAAAAAGGCCACCGTTGGCGGTGGCCTTAGGTTTCTCGATGTTAGTAAGTAAGAAGTTAGTTGCTGTCTCCGCCGGCCCGTTTCCACGAGATCAAGTCGCCAATGGTCGTGCTGTTCGAGGATGAGGCCGGGTGCTTATAAGATTCGACTTCCTGCCGCGACGCTTC
>JBEKQG010000053.1:0-19573 GCA_049519955.1 Terriglobales bacterium | reverse complement strand
AGGACGAACTGATCACCATTCGCGGCGAGCGTTTTGTGATTCCGGTGAAAGTCGAGCAGAAGCGCCGCGTGCAGGGCGTGGTGCATGGCGCCAGTTCCAGCGGACAGACCGTTTTTGTCGAGCCGTTGGAAACCATCGAGCAGAACAACGAACTGGTGCGCCTGCTGGATGAAGAACTCGCCGAGGTCCATCGCGTCCTTTTGGAGATGACGCGCCAGATCGGAGAGAACGCCGAAGCGATCCTGGCCGCCGCCGACATACTGGCCGAGCTCGAACTGCAATTCGCCAAAGCCCGCTTTGCCGAAGACTATAACTGCGTGGCGGTGACGCTGACAGGGGCTGAAACGCCGCAAGCTGCGTCTCTACGGATGGCATCGGGCGCGGCCGCCAGCGATCCCGCCCACCTGCTTCTCCATCGTGCCCGCCATCCGCTGCTCGAGCGCAATCTACTGCTGAAGAACGCGAAGGTTGTCCCCATTACCATCGAGCTCGAAGGCGACCATCGCCAGCTCGTCATCACCGGCCCCAACACCGGCGGAAAAACCGTCTCCCTGAAAACGCTGGGCCTGCTCGCGCTGATGGCGCAGTCTGGCATCCCCGTACCCGCGGACCGCGCGGATATGCCGGTCTTCGACGCCGTTCTTGCCGACATCGGCGACTATCAATCGATCGAGCAGAATCTCTCGACGTTTTCGGCGCACGTCACCAACATCGACTTCATCTCGCGCACGGCGACCGCGAATTCGCTGGTGCTGCTCGACGAACTTGGCTCCGCCACCGACCCGGAAGAGGGCGCTGCGCTGGCGGTTGCCATCGCCGAGCACTTTCGCCAGGCCGGATGCATGATCGTGATCTCGACCCACCACACTTCGCTCAAAGTTTATGGCGCGAATACGGTGGGAGTCGTCAACGCCTCGGTCGGCTTCGACGAAGCCACGTTGCAACCGACTTACGAACTGAAGATCGGCGTGCCCGGAGCGTCGGCGGGAATCAACATCGCGCAGCGGCTCGGGCTGAATCCGGCCATCATCGCAGCGGCGCGCTCGCGGCTGGGATCGCAAACGCAGGATGTGGCGCGCTTTCTCGACCGCCTGCACGCCGACCTGCGCACGCTTGAAAACGAGCGTTTGAGAATGCAAGCCCGCGAGCAGGAACTCGAACGCGAGAAGTCGCGCCTGGCCAACGAGGGCCGCAAAGAACAGCAGGCCAAAATTCGCGAGATGGAGACGAAGCTCGAAGTTCTTTTCCGCGATTTCGAATACCACGCGCGCGAGACCGTGAACGCCGTGCAGGACCGCGCCGCGCAGCAGAAACTCTCGAAAGACGCCGAACGGCGCATCGCCAAAATGCGCCGCGAATTTCGCGAACAGTTCGATGCCACGGTCGTGGCGCACGCGACCGGCGCAGACCGCGGCGACCCCAACGCCCAGCCCAGCCTGGTAAAGCACGTTTCAGAAGGCGACACGGTGAAGCTCAAATCCATGGGCCGGGCTGCTGTTGTCAAAAAGAAAATTGGCGACCATCACTTCGATGTCGAAATCGGCTCGATGAAAATGCGCATCGCCCGCGAAGATATTGCCGAAGTGCTCTCCGGCGCCCACGACAAAGCGCAGCCGCAGGCGACGCCCGTCGAGGCGGCGCGATCCCGAGGCATTACCGTTAAGCTCGAACACGAATCGACCCAGTTCAATACGCCCAGCGAAATCAACGTAATCGGCCGCACCGTGGACGAAGCCACCGCCGAAGTGGAGAAGTTCGTGGACCGGGCGTTTTTGGCCGGAATGCCGCGCGTCCGCATAGTCCACGGCAGCGGCATGGGCATCCTAAGAAAGGCCCTGCGGCAGTACCTGCAAAAGCATCCGCATGTGGAGTCGGTGACCGAACCGCCGATCAACGAGGGCGGCGGGGGTGCTACGGTGGTGGAGTTGAAGGTGTAGTGATGTAAGTTGTTGTTTATAAATGACATATAATAGGGTATTGATGTCATGTAAAATATCCGATAAACTATCCTCCTAACAGGAGGATGCAATGGGTTCCGTGCCGAGGATGGCCCGCCAGAAGATCTCGACCACGATTTCGCCAGCGACGCTTTCCTATCTTCAGCGACTTATCGAAAGCGGGAAAGTCCAAAATCTCGCGGAAGCGATTGATTTGGCGATCGAGCAGCTTCTGGTTTTTGAGAATCGACAGCGTCTGGCGCGAGACACCGCAGCATATTTCGATACCATGTCGCCAGAAGAAAGCGCCGAAGAGCAGCGGCTGGCGTCTGCACTATCGCACGCATCGCGAGGCATAGACTTTGACCGCGAACCCTAGCCCGCGGCGCGGTGAGATATGGACGGCCAACCTAGAAGACCAATCGCAACGGCATTGGGTGGTCATTGTGTCGCTCGACAGCCGGAACCTAAGTGACCGCGCTTCATCGGTGCTGATCGTGCCATTCGGCAGCTACGGTATGCCCGGGCCGACTGTGGCAGAGTTCCCGCCCGGCGAATCTGGCCTGCCCGGTGTCTCTTACCTCAAAGCGCATTTCATTCAGGTTCTTCCCAAAGCCAATCTGATCGAACGCCAGCGGCGCATGGTATCGTCAATGCGCATGAAGGAACTGGTGCAGATGATACGACGTGCCGTGGATCCGGACGCGCCGTGGCCGGAACGGCAAGCAGCCTCTTGACCGCGTTGGCCGCACCCGGTAGCCTCTTGTCATCGAGCTTGCATGGCGGCTTCCGACATTCCCGACCGTCGATCCGTAAGTGATTCACGGGAAAATACTTCCGCTCGCCTTCCTGGGCCTGAAGAGGCGCAACTTTCTCCCGTGGACGGGGTTAATACCGGTGTGAGCAGTGTGGCCATTGATCGCGGAACGTTGGCTCGGGGACTGCTGGATGGTGGAGTGCCTAGCCGCGGAATGCCCGATCCTGGACTGCTGAACTTGGCGAGAGAGTCTCAGTCTGCGTCCATGGCGGCTGGCGGGGAAAATTCCGCCGTCAGCTCAGGCGAGGCCGATGCCGACGCCGCTGCCATGCTGCGGGTGAAGACGGACGACGAATCCGCCTTCGCTTACCTGGTGCGGAAATATCGGCGGCCCATGGTCGGGTTCATGTACCGCTTTTGCCACAACCCGTCGGCCGCCGAGGAACTGGCGCAGGAAGTTTTTCTGCGCGTGTACCGAGCGCGCGCCAGTTACGAGCCGAGCGCGAAGTTCACGACCTGGCTGTATCGCATCGCGACCAATCTGGCCGTCAACCACGCGCGCGATACGCGCCACGAGCGTCCGGAAAACGTTCTGCGCCTGGATGAGCCGGACCAGGAAACGGGCACGACGCCCGACCTGGCCGACGACTCGCTCAGCGCGGAAGAGCAGATTTTAAGACGGGAGCGGCTGGCGGCGATCCGCGGCAAAGTAAACGCGCTGCCCGAGCGCCAGCGCCTGGCGGTCGTCATGCACAAGTTTCAGCAGATGGATTACCGCCAGATTGCCGGCGTGCTGAAGCTGAGCGAGTCCGCCACCAAGTCGTTGCTGTTCCGCGCCTATGAGACTTTGCGCGAGGAGCTCAAAGAGTGCGTTTCGGGGAAGTAGAGGGTAGCAGTATGAAGTGCAATCAAATTCGCGAACTGTTGCCGGATCTGGCCGCTGGCATCGCCGGTTCGACGCCGGAGGTTGAAGAACACATAGCATCCTGCAGCGCCTGTGCCGCCCATCTGCGGGATTTGCAGAAAACCATGGCGCTGCTCGATGAATGGCAAGCGCCCGAGCCGTCTCCGTATTTCGATACCCGCATGCAGGCGCGCCTGCGCGAAGAGATGGCGCGCCCGGCTGCGGGATGGCTGAACTGGCTGAGTTGGTTGCGGCGTCCGGCGTGGGCCGCGTCGCTCGCGGCTGTATTGTTTGCGGGAGCGCTGGCGATTGGCCTTGGCGGCAGGTCGTATTTCTACGAGACCGAAGCCATCGCGACCAAGCCTCCATCTCTGGGTCTGCCGGTTGAGCCGGGAACGGCTGTCGGCGATCTGCTGGCGCTCGACAGGAACGACGATTTGTACGCGGATTTCGATATGCTCGACGAACTGCAGGTGCAGGACGACGTGACCGCGAATCCGTTGGAATCGCAAGCGGTGGTGAATTGATCGAGGTTGGTTAACAGGGAGTCAAGGCATGTTGGGCCGGGAAAGAACTGCGAGCTGTCTGGCGGCGCTTCTGCTGCTGACGCCCTGGTTCGCCCAACCCTTGCTCGCGCAGACGAGATATGTGGCGCCGCAAGTTCCACAGCAACAGCATCGGCAATCGCAAGCAGCGGACGGGCAGTGGCACAGCTTTCAGAAAGAAGGTAGTCCGAGCGCCAGCCGCCCCACTCAAGCCCATCCGCCGGAGAATCGGCCCGGGCACGCCGGGCACTGGCTGCGCCGCTACCAGGGTATGACGCCCGCCGAGCAGCGGCGCGCGCTCGAAAACGACGCGCAGTTCCGCAAGCTTCCGCCGCCACAGCAGGCCCAGTTGCGAAAGAGGCTCCAGCATTTTGCGAGCCTGCCTCCGGAGCGGCAGGAGAGCGTGCTCAACCGCATGGAAACCTGGGAGCATCTGACTCCCGAGCAGAAGCGGCAGGCGCGCCAGCTCTTTCAGCAATTCAAGCAATTGGCGCCCGATCGCCGCCAAGCCGTGGATCGGGCCATCCGCGGGATGCGCGGCCTGACGCCGGAACAGCGCGATCGACTGATCAACTCGGAGCAATACAAGATCATGTTCTCGCCCGAGGAACGCAGCCTGCTCGGCGGGGCCGCGCACCTGCCGCTCGCTCCCGGCGACGGCTTGCAAGCCGAACCGCTCGAATAGGATTGTCCGGCCGCGGCACGGCAAGGCGCAGGACAGACGCTAAGACTCCAGAGGCGCCTATTCGGCCGCATTGCGCCAGCACTGAATCCGCCAGCACTGGGCAAAAATCTGGAGCGCGGCCTCCGAGCCGCGCCCCAGAACCATTACTCGTTCGTGATGTACATCAGGAAAACCGGCGGTTGGCCGTTGTAGCCGACCGGAATGGTACCGCCCACCGGAATTCGCGTGTCATCCCCGTCGATCTGCCACGAGCTCAGGGCGCCGGTCAAGGGTGAAGAGCCCGCGCCTCTCATGCTTACGTTGTTGCTATCGCTGGTGAAATACTCGACGAAGTAGTAATCGCTCAGCGGCGAGAGCGCCATCTTAATCGGGTCGAGCTTCACAAAGCAGGGATTGGCGACCGAAACCGGTTGCACGGGACAAACGGTGGTGCTGGTAAGGTCAATGGTCGGATTCGCTTTAGTGCCCAGCGTGACCTTCTTGATCGCGGTGACCGTGTTGCCGCTGCGGGCAGTTGTGTACAGCATCATGTTGGCAATGTTCACGGTGCTTCCGGCCGAAAATCCCAGATAGAGCACCGTCGATTTGGTGGTCACGCCGAAAAGCGAGGCCCCCGGAATCAGGGTCAGTTCGGACCAGCCCTCCCAATCGGTGTTGTTGCCAGTGGCCGTTCCCTGGCCTTCCGTCACGTTGGACAGCACCACGGTTGTTTGCGGAGCCTGAGTGGAACCCAGGTCCGGCGCCTGCGCCAGAGCGCACGCTGCCATAGCTACGACAAGAAACGCGAGGGTTGCGAGTTTGCAAAACGTCTTCATGGAAAATCTCCTTATATTCGAAGTCTGGATTCAGCGTTCAAGTACCTGTGCCGGCCGATGGCCCAAGGCGCATCGAGCCGGGATCGCAGCCAACCCTAGTTGCTCATGACGTACATGAGGAAGTAGGGTACAGTGCAGCATCCAGTCGGAATGGACTGCCCTGCGGTGAGGAGGCTCTCGTTCCCGTTGATATACCACCCCAACAGGCTGCTCTTGTTAAAGGCGGGATAGGCGGAGCCAACGGCCGAATTGTTCGAGTCGCTGGCTGTGAAATACACCACCAGATAGTAATCGGACAGCGCCGATAGCGTGATCGATGCCGGATCGAGCCGCACAATGCAAGGATTGGCGGTGGAAAGCGGCTGCACCGCACAGACCGACGTGCTGGCCAGGTTGATGCTCGGATTGGAAACGCCACCGTACTTGACCGGCGTCACAGCAGTGATCTTCGAACTGCTTCGCGCAGTCGTGTACAGAACCATATTGCTGATGTCCGCCGTGCTTCCTGCCGTAAACCCAAAATAGAACACCGTCGTGGAACTGGTAATCGGGATCAGCCCCGCGCCGGGAATGAGGCTCAGATTTGAATAGCCGCCCCAGCTAGTGTTGTCTGAGACCGGCCCAATTACGCCGCGCACCAGGTTCAAGGCGGCGGTCACCTTCGGTTGATCCTGCGAAAAACTACACATCGAGACGGCGAACAGCGTCAGGGTCAGTGTTGCGAACTTGCAAACAGTCTTCATTGGAAATCTCCTCGATTCGAAATGTGGATGTCAGTGTTTAAGTACGCCTACCCATCGATCGCCCATGGCTGGACCGAGCCGCGCTCGTCCCACCGGGCAGCTCTCCTAGTTGTTCATGACGTACATGAGGAATATGGGTTGGGCACGGCCTCCGGCGGGAATGGACTGGCCGACGGTGAGGTGGGATTCATCGCCTCCCATGTACCACGACGACAGGCTGCTATCGGCGATCCCAAGACTGGGCTGGGCGCCACCCATGGTTCCATTGTTGGTGTCGTTCGCAAAATACACCACCAGGTAGTAATCCGACGCCGGCGAGAGCGCGAGAGAGAGCGGATCGAACCGCACAACGCAAGGATTGGCGGCGGAAGGAGGCTGCACCGGACAGACCGATGTGTTAGACAGGATGATGCTCGGATTGGAGACGCTGCCGAGCGTGACCGGGGTGGCGGCGCTGATCGTCAGGCGGCCCCGCGGCGTTGTGTACAGCACTATGTTGCCGATGTCCGCCTCGGTTCCAGCCGTGAATCCGAAGTAGAAGACAGTAGTTGAGCTGGTGACCGGGAAGAGCGCTGAACCGGGAATGAGGTTCAGGACCGAATAATTGGGCCAATTGGCACTGTTGGAGAGCGGTCCAATTGCGCCGCGCACCAGGTTCTGGGTCGTGGTCAATGGCCTTGGCGAAATTGACTTCTGCGAAAAACCAAACACCGTGACCGCCAACATCATCAGGGTCAGCGTTGCGAACTTGCAAACGGTTTTCATGAGAATCTCCCTTATCGATTTGTGGAACTGAGTACAGGTATTCGCTTGCGTCGAGCAATCTTTTCGAAACTACTGCCGACAGGTTTCCGGAAGCAGCCGAACCTGGCCCCACGTATGCCCGATATCTCCGGAGCCGGCTGTCCGCCGCGCTCCGGAATTACAAGGTTCGGCTTGCTCCTATTTCCCCATTCCGCCCAACTGGACGGTTGGGATGCCCACAGCATCCTTGATGGAAACAGAGCGGCGGTCCGGGTTCCGGTGGCAAACGTCGAATTGAGGGCGCAGCTCGCGCCCGGCAAGCGACGCTACCACAATTCAACTTTGCACTGAACTACCCCAGGGCCCACACTGGCCGTAATTATACCACTGATTGTCAAGCCGGCGCGTCCCTTAGATGGCCCGTCAGCCGGGCGATCCGCGGAATGCGCGACCTGACGCCCGCACAGCGCGACCAATTCGCGAACTCCGACCAGCACGGTGGGACTGCGGAACGTTACCCCGCCAGAACCCGGCGGAGACCTGTCCCCACATGGACATGAATGGCTGAAGTTGTCCGCTGGAAATCGAAGGGTGAGAACCAAAAACCGAAAGCTGAGGACCGATGACTGAACGCTATTCCCTAGCGGCGGAGCAGGGCCATCACCCATCCCGCCACAAACACTCCGCCGACGAACAGGGCGAAGCAGTAGAGACCGTACTTCACCTGCTCCATCGTCGAATTGCGCTGCGTGATACCGAAGACGATAGACGCGAACAGCGCAAACACCACCGCAGCCGAGAAGTGAGACAACGAGAAGTGAGGCAACGAGAAGCGCGACAAGTCGATACTCACGTTGATATTCACGGTTTCTTCCCCAGCGCAATGTGGTGGGCGTCGGCCGCGGCGATGAAGTTCAAGAGGCCGGCCACGATCAGGAAGGTCTTGCCGTAATCCGCCGCGGCGTTCGCGGCCATCACGTTGCCCCAATCCATGATGCGCGCCAGAAAATAGAGCGCGCCCGAGCCCACGTCGCCAACGAAGCCGAGGATGTCGAGGATGTCTCCGCCATTCGGCTGGTAAATGCGCCCCTTCATGCCGAGGCCGATGACGAACATCGCGGTCACGGATGCGAACAGCAGAAGGCCGCGCACATAGCGCTTGAGCAGGATATGCCCGCCACCCGGAACGAGCCAGCCCACAATCGGCGCGACCACCGCGATCGCCGTGAGCGGAAACTGCGGCTTGCGGGCGGCATGCCTCGATCTGCGCCTCGTCTTATCTGTGGTGGATGTGTCCATTCAGATGGTTACGATCTCTCGTTGGATTTTACCAGTGACCTCAGCGCTTCCCGGACGGACCAGCACATTCACCTCGGAGCGCACGCCGAACTCTGGGAGGTAAATCCCGGGCTCGATCGAGAAACAGGTATTGGGCAGAATGCGGCGCTCGTCATGGATTTCCAAATCGTCCATATTCGCGCCGTTGGCATGGACATCGGTGGCAATCGAGTGGCCGGTGCGGTGGATGAAGTACTCTCCGAACTTCGCCTGCACGATGTGGTCGCGCACGGCGCGGTCCACTTCCCATCCCGCGATCGGCTTGGCGGCGGCGACCGCATTCTGCACCGTCTTTACGCCGATGTCGCGCGCCCCGCTCACAATCGTAAAAATCTCGCGCTGCCGGTCCGAAGGGGCCTTGCCCACGAATCCCATCCATGTGATGTCGTAATAGAGCGCGCCCGGCGTGTTCTTTTTCGCCCACACGTCGAGCAGGACCAGGTCGCCTTCGCGAATCGGCACGGGACGGCTGGCGCTGGGCTCGTAGTGCGGGTTGCCGCTGTTGGCGTTGACGGCCACGATGGGCGGATCGTCGGTCACCAGGTTCTCGCGCTGGAAGGCTTCCATGAAAAATTGTTGGATTTCATGCTCGCGCGTGCCGCCGCCGCGAACGCGCCGCCCAATTTCCTTGAACGCCTCGGCGGTGATCTGGTCGATGGCGTCGCGGGCCGCGAAGTGCGACTTGATCTGCTCTTCGGTCAGGGTCGCTTCAAACTGGGCGATCAAGTCGGCCGCGCTGACGATGTTCTTACCCAGGCCGCGGATCATGTCCGCCGTCCCCGCGTCCACCATGGAAATGGTGAAGACGAAGTTGTTGGGCGAATACTGCATGGCCACATCGCGATACGGGCCGAGGATCTGCTTCAAGCCCTCGAACAATTCCTGCCATCCAGCGTACTGTTTTTTCGCGCCAGGCAGGGTGTCCAGGTGTCCCGACTCGATCTTGTGGACCAGTTTGACCGGCTCGCCCTGGGCGGGAATCAAGTAGTACCAGCGGCGCGTGACCATGAGCCCTTCGGGCAGTCCCAGAACGCGGTAGGAGATCGGATCGCGATGGTGATGGTCGTAGAACAGCCAAGCGTCAATGTTGCGCTCGCGTAGGGCTTGTTGAATGGCGGAGAGTTTCATAGGTAAGGGGTATTTTACACGAGCGCTGGCCTTTGCTGGATTGCGGCTGGGTTAGAGACGGGATTTGCCCGGGCTGGCGTGCGAGGTCAAGCGATGCGGCGGCTAGCTCTTGAATGGGTTGAAGGTTGGGACGTCGAGTTGCTTGAAGTCTCGTTCATTTCTGGTCGCTACGATCAGGCGGTGCACCCGCGCGGTCGCGGCGATCATGGCGTCTTCCAGCAAGTCCGGCTGCTTGCTACTCATAATTCGGGCCCATTCTCGAAAGCAGCGAGTGTCCATGGGGAGCACTTGATAGGACTCGGGCAATCGATCAACCCAATGCTCGAGTTCGCCCGCTTTCGAGGGATCATGATGCCTTGTGCGCTCGATCCCTGCCTGCAATTTGCCTAGCGTCACGGCGGAGAGGAACAATCTCCCTTCTTCCATGGCGTTGAACCAAGCGACTACCGCTCCATGGGGACGCATTTTCCGCAGTTCGGAGATTACGTTTGTATCGAGCAGGTATTGACTCACTCAAACTCCAGCACCGGACGGCGGCGTAAATTGCGCCTTTCCAACATCAGGCCGTCAAAGCGAGGTTCGGGCGCGAGCAACCATTCCTTGAGACCAGGGCGGGCAGCCTTTTGCAGCCGTTCCCATTCTTCGATCGGCACCAGAACGGCGGTCTTGATTCCGCGGCGGGTAACGACTTGCGGCCCCTTTTTGATGGACGCGTCCAAGAACTCGCTGAAACGCGCCTTCGCGTCTTGCACTTGCCACGAAGCCACAGTTCACCTCCTCACTCTCGCTCTATTATACTGACTAGTCATCTGTCTAGTCAATTACAATTTGATGGCAAAATGTGGAGCGCCACTTGGAAGAGACGATTGTGGCGTCAGGTTAAGGCCAATCGTCACGGCATTGCCGGAGGGCTGCCAGCGAACCTTGGTCACGTCAAGCGGTGATCCAGGTCATGTATTTTTTTCTCGCGTTATGGTAGAAAATACTGGAATGCCAAAGAAAAATTCAGACGGTTCGACTCGGGAAAAATCCGATCCACTAAGACCAGGTACGACATGTTAAGGGCGATCTTCATTGCATTGTCGGAGAGCCGCTCACTGCGCGGCTTCGCCGAACGATCGCGTATTGGCCAGCGCACTTCCGCCCGCTTCGTTGCGGGCAAAGAGGTGGCGGATGCGATCCGCGCCGCCGCCGCCGCCGTGAATCAATTTGGCGCCGGCGTCTCCATAGACAACCTGGGCGAAAACGTCACCAATGCCGACGAAGCCCGCGCCAGCGGCGCGCTCTACAACCACATGCTGGACGAAATCGCCGCCCACAAGCTGAACGCGAATATCAGCCTGAAGCTGACCCACATGGGTCTCGATGTGGACGAAAAGATGGCCTACGAGATCGTGCGCGGCCTGGTGGCCAAGGCGGCCAGCATGACGCCGAAAAATTTTGTTCGCGTCGATATGGAAGGCTCGCCCTACACCGAGCGCACGCTCGACTTCGTTCACGAACTCCACCAGGTCCCGGGAAACGCGAATAATGTGGGTACGGTGATCCAGTCCTACATGCGGCGCGCCGAGGCCGACGTCGAGAAGTTGCTTGCCGACCGCATCCGCATACGCCTCTGCAAAGGGGCATATAAGGAGCCCTCGAACATCGCCTTCCAGAAGAAATCCGAGGTTGACGCCAACTACGTAAAGCTGATGAAGATCCTGATGAAGAGCGGCGTCTTTCACGGCCTGGCGACCCACGACGAGGCCATCATCAAGGAAGCCAAGGCCTTTGCCATGCGCGAGAACATTCCGCGCAACGCATTTGAATTTCAAATGCTGCACGGCATCCGGCGCGATCTGCAACAGGGTTTGGTGAAAGAGGGCTGGGGCGTCCGCGTCTATGTCCCGTTCGGAACGGAGTGGTATCCCTACTTCATGCGCCGCCTGGCGGAGCGCCCGGCGAATGTGTTCTTCATTGCCAAGAACCTGCTGCGGCAGTAAGGCCTGTGGGGGCGAACAATCCGCAAAAGTGTTCCACGTGGAACATGGCAAATTTGTACGTACATTCGGGGCGTCTGGGGCGAACACAAAACGAAGATACGGGGCTGGCGCGGGGTTTTGTGTGACCGGTGGTCGGGATTTAGGGCTGGGACGTGCTTCTAAGTTATTGATAATAAACGGTGGCTGGTGTGGCAAAAGAGACACAAGTAGGTAATTTTTACACGGTAAATTTTACACACCTCGGTTTTGGCTGACGAGGCGGGCTAGATTGGCGGGAAATCCCAGGTCTCGAAAAGCGCGAGACCCTTCGACAAGCTCAGGACAGGCTCTGGGGTGCCCTACAATCTTCATGTGCTCGGCTCCTTTCCTCCGAGCCTTGGTTCTTTGAGCAACCAAAGTTTACTCGGCGGCTTGGGAGCCGACACGGTTATCTAATCAGCCAAATCCGCATTGACAAGGCTAGAGTGACCGCCCTAGCATGGGGTCGGCTTCCAAAGCAGGCCTCTCCTGCTCGATTCCCGGCCCGCTCTGACTGCTCATCTTGCAAGTTCTAGGGGGAACTCCATGCGCCGCCCTCGTCATCTTTTCCCGTTAAGCTTTCTGTGCTCATTTGTCGCACTTGTCAGCGTGTTGGTGCTGGCGCAAGCCAGTCCGGCGACAAGCGCCAAGCAACCGGCTACACTTCCACATGGACAAATGCCGCCCGCGGAAGTAGCTGGCCAAGCAGTGGCAGCTGTGGACCCGCCGGTGAGCTTTGCGCCCGCGGTGACCTACGCCACGGCCGGGAACGATTCCTATTCCGTCGCGATCGCGGATGTGAATGGCGACGGCATACCAGACCTAGTCGTCGCCGATTGGTTCAGCATAAGCACCGAGGACAATGGGAGTGTGAGCGTGCTGCTGGGAAACGGCGACGGTACCTTCCAGCCCGCCGTCGGCTACCCCTCCGTCGGGGAATACACCCGTTCTGTCGCGACGGGAGACTTGAGAGGGAAGGGATTTCCCGATCTGGTCGTGACCGACGGGTGCCAGAACTACGGCGGCTGCGTGAATGGCGGGGTCAGCGTGCTGCTGAACAACGCCGACGGCACCGGCACTTTCCAGTCCGCCGTCAGTTACAACTCTGGTGGGTATTTTGCCCAATCTGTTGCGATCGGGGACGTGAGTGGTGATGGCACACCGGATCTGGTGGTAGCGAACTCGTGTGCCAGTCCGCCCGGTAATTGGGGCTGCGACGTTGGTGGATCCGTGAGCGTGCTTTTTGGCAACGGCAACGGGACCTTCCAGCCCGCCTTCAGCTACGGCACCGGTTCAACCCAAACCGCTGCTGTCGCACTTGGTGTCTTGAGAGGCACAGGCCCTCCGGACTTGGTCACAGTCAACTTGTGCCAGAGTCTTGACGCCAAGGGCGACTGCGTTGGATACAGCACCTTAGGAGTATTGCTGAACAACGGCGACGGCACCTTCCAACAAGCAGTGACCTACGCTTCGGGCGGGTGGGCGCCCCTTTCTGCTGCGATTGCCGACGTGAATCAAGATGGCATACCAGACTTGGTCGTGGCCAACACCTGCGAAATCGGCAACTGCGCGACTGGCGGAGTCAGTGTGCTGCTGGGCAAGGGCGACGGCACCTTCTTCCCCCCCGTCACTTACAGTTCCGGCGGTGCCTATAACTATTCGGTCGCGGTCGGGGACGTAAATGGCGATGGCATACCAGACTTGGTGGTGACCAACGCCTGCGTAAACGACACCACCAGCAGCGGCTGTAAGCATGGCGAAGTGAGCGTGCTACTGGGCAACGGCGACGGCACCTTCCAAACGGCAGTCAACTACCTTTCGCACGGAACAGCCGAATCTGTCGCGATCGGGGATGTGAATGGCGACGGCAGGCCCGACGTTGTAGTGGCGAACCTTAACAATGTTGGTGTGTTGCTGAACCATACTCACGTCCTAACTACCACTACGATCACTTCCTCGTCCAACCCGTCGCTAGTCAACCAGTCGCTAACGTTTACGGCCACTGTTACCTCCGGCAGTTCCGTGCCCAACGGCTCTGTGATCACCTTCTACAAGGGTACGGCCAGCATCGGAACGGGTACGACGACAAATGGCGTTGCGAGCTTGACGACCAGCATCTCCAATGCCGGCACCTATGCGATCAAGGCTCGCTACGCAGGCGATGTTTTCCACCAACATAGCTCGGGAGCGGTGACACAGGTGGTAAATCGGTATCCCTCAACCACGACTCTCACATCAGGTCCGAATCCTTCAACCTCTGGGCAGGCTGTAACACTAACCGCGACGGTGAGTTCCAGTGCCCCGGGCGGCGCGACGGGCACGGTTAAGTTCAAGAACGGCACGACTTCGCTGGGAACGGCGACGTTGAGCGCTGGGACAGCTATGCTGACTAAAGCGAACTTGCCCATTGGCACACTCACGCTTACTGCGTACTACAACGGGGATGCACAGTCGGCTAAGAGTTCGGGAACGACCACACAGGTCGTGAGCCCCTAGTACTACAGTGTTACAAAATGGCAAGTCATGCATGATCAACATTTTGCACCGAATCTGAAGAGTTAACAGAAATGGAGCGTCGCGTGCTTCAGACCGCGAAAACATTGGCGAAAATCACAATGTCCCGATCAGACTTCAATTTTGTAACACTGTAGTACTAGCAGGGTGCGGGAAAAGCCGCCGAGGGCAGAAAAAGCTCACCGCAGGCGCTAAAGCGCGAACCCATTTTTTAACAACATACGGCACGAGTAAACTCGTGCCCTTCCCAAAGCCCGCCCGAATCAGAGTTTTTCCGCAGGCTGTGAAGTCGTGCCCTTCCCCAAACCCCGCCGAATTAGAGTTTTTCCGCAGCGTGCTTAGGTGTGAGCCGCCGGGAGGGATAGGTCTTCTATCCTTCCCAGACGAAGGCGTCGAAGACTCGTTTGGATTCGTATCCGATGCGCTGATAGAGGGCAATGGCGCGGTCGTTGGCTTCGGTGACGGTCAGGGAGATGGAATGGAATCCGCGTCCGCGGAGATTGCTGGTTGAGGCGGCTAGCATGAGTTCGCCGAGGCCGGCGGAGCGGTATTCGGGAAGCACGCAGACCTGGGTGATGTGGCCGATATCGGAGCGGACGAGCGAGCAGAGAATCAGCCCGACGAGCGTTCGCGTGCGCCGCTGAAAGACGACGAAGGACGAACGCGGATCGAAGGCGCCGCATCCGGGGAAGCGGACGATGTTGTTCAAAAAGCGCAGCGAGCCGGCCAGCGTGCGGTACTGATCGTTGATGTCGGAATCGACGTGGCCGCGGTAAGCGGCGGTGATGAGAGCGGCGGCGGACTGGTATTGCTCCTCGGCCCAGGGACGGAGCTCGAACTGCGGCGGAAGGGGCGGCGCGGTTGGCGAGTGCTTTCCGATCTCGAAATCCATGAAGACGCGGGGATGGCGGCTGAAGCCCTGTTCGAGAAAGGGGCGCGCAACTTCTCCGGTCTGTTGCGCCAGCAACTGCGCCTCGATGCGGTGGATGCCGGGCGACTGCTGGAGGGTTTCGATGACATGAGTGAGCAGCCGTTCTTCCACCTCGTGACGGCCGGACGCGCTGGCGCCGTTGCGGACGAACAGATCTCCGATGACGCCCTTGCTCTGCTCATAAACGAAAAAGGAGTAGCCGAAGATGCTGCCACGCTCAATGGCGGCGTAGCCAGGGAGAATCCGGGCATCCATGTAGCGGAGGATCATTTCGGCCGAGGTGGTGTAGTCCCAGGAGAGCAGGCGGGCCCAGAGGGCGATCTCATCTTCGAGGAGCGGGCGAAGGTCGGCGGAAGCGAAGTGTCGGAGATCGAGGATTTCCATGTCGAGAACCAGCCGACTGCACTCAGTTGGCAGTCTAGCAAATTGTGAGCGACGGAACGCCGCGCCAGCGTTTCAATTCCGATACCTCCCAGGGCACAATCCAGAGCAGGCAAAGATGAAACCGGGGCAGGCCCGGCCCATGCCAGCCAACAGTCCAAGCTGCAATTCTGCGGATGCATTTCCCGCCGCCTTGAGGCAGAATTGTTCGCAGCGGGAAGCGAGTCTGAGCGGGAGCGCGGAATGGAGACCACGGAAACTTTAAGCGGGCATCACTGGTCGCTGACGCTGTTGGGCATCGGCTTGATCGTTCTGTTCGCGTATTACGGCGAGTCGGTGCTGGTCGTGCTGATCTTTGCCATTCTGGTGAGCTTCATGCTCTCGCCGGTGGTGCAGGCGCTGGAGTATCTGCATGTTCCGCGGGCCCTGGCGGCGCTCATAAGCATGGTCGCTCTGCTGGCGGCGCTGTATGGCATCACGGCTGCGTCTTACAACCAGGCGCTCATTTTCGCCGACGATGTTCCGAAATATTCGCAGAAGATCCGCTCGATTCTGCAGCCGTTCCGGCAGGACGCGGAAAGGCTCGAGAGAACCGGCGAGGCGGTCGGCGAGCCCGAGCCCTCGAATGTTGTGCCCGTGCGCCAGGTGACGAGCTGGTCCGACGCGCTCACGCACGGCGCGGGCACTTTGACCGACATTTTGCTGGCTGCGGCGTTCATCCCTTTTCTGGCCTACTTTTTGCTGACCTGGCAGAGCCACGCCCGTTCCGCCACGGTGATGCTCTTTCCCTTGCGCCACCGCAACACGGCATACGTGACGCTGGGGCTGACCGGAAAGATGTTGCAGAGCTTCATTGTGGGGAACCTGCTGATCGGGCTGCTGATATCGGGCGCGAGCGTGGCGATTTTCGGCTTGCTGCACGTTCCGTTCTTCTACTTCGTCGGTTTTCTCAGCGGTTTTCTCAGCCTGGTACCGTACCTGGGGGTGGTGCTGGCAATGGGCCCTCCGATCCTGGTGGGGCTGGGTCAACTGGAGGCGGGCGACCTGGCGATCGTGGTGCTATGCGTCGCAGGGCTGCATTTTTTCGGGCTGAACGTCCTCTATCCCAAGCTGCTGGGGCGCCGCCTCAGACTCAATCCGCTGGCGGTCACCATCGCGCTGCTGTTTTGGGGAGCGCTCTGGGGCGCACTCGGATTGCTGCTGGCCATTCCCATCACGGGCGCAATCAAGATTGTCTTTGATCACGTCGAGTCGATGAAGCCGTATGCGGATTGGCTGGGGGAGTAGAGGACGGTTTGCCGCTGAGACGCGGAGAGCGGCGAGGGAAGGCCGCTAGGCGAGGTGGGGGGTGTGTGACGACTGATCCCGCTGGGATCAAAGGCACCGCGCAAGCGGAGCTCGATCAGGCACGATCCAGAGTTAGGATGGGTAGGGCGGTTCGCCTGCCGCTATTTCTCTCCCTTCTCGTATCGTAAAGGGGAAGCGGGAAACGAGACAGCCGGTAAAATCCCTGAGCCTTCGACACCAGTTATCATTTGTTTCACTTTGCCGCCCGCGAACGCCCTGAACAAAGCGCCCTCGGATGCCCAGTGGTTTTTGTGAGATCTCCACAGCAGCGCGCCAGTTTGACAGTCCGTCAAAGTAAATTTCATTCTCATTTCGGAGGCACTAACAACGCCTATGCTGCTACCTTGAAAATCCTCCAGACTCGCTTCAAAAACACTATCCACGGCAAGCGCCTTACATGCCTTGGTTCGATCCGGCGCCATTGTATCTTCCGCCGAAAAACCAAACGTTCGAAGTTTCTGCCTGACCTCGTTCAATCCAAGAATTGGGTATCCCAAATTAAGCCAATGATGGCCGTGAAGCTGGGTCTCCACTGCATCGGTCATTTCATCTATGATCTTGTCGCTGTCACCTTTCTTCTCTCGATTATCCTCAACACGGATGACCGCTATCATTGCAGGCCTATTTTCATCGAGTCGCGGATTTTGATAGAAGCTCGCCTTCCAAGGGTCGGCTCCAGCCTCCGTAAGAGCAGTCACTGCCGAGGAACATACCAACGTCCACCAATTTATTTTCCCTCCCTTGACTTTTCTCCAGCCCTTCTGAATGAACCTGTTGAGAGAAGCACGGCTGAGCGCGTTATACCCGTTCGCGTTCTTGGCATTGAAGTTCACGCCGGAAGCGATGAGTGCCTTGAGAGTCGGCATATCGCAGGACTCAGCCGCAGATGCCAATTTCTCTGTATCGGTAACTTGAGCGTTATCTTGGTCTTTTTTGTGTTTCGCTTCGGCGCGTTGCCATGCGACACCCATCGTTACGATTCCCAAAAGCAGCGCCGCATAAAGTCTCATCGTGGTCATTTTTGGGTTCCTTTGCCTTTTAGTTCGATCCCCATCTTGTGAAGGTGACTATCTTTAGTTGTTCGATACAGGACGTTAAACGCTCCGTTGTAATTCCCGAATCGAGTGGGAAGAAACTCTACGGTAAGCAGGGCTTTGGTTTGAGGGGGAATTGTGAGTGGCAGGGTCACAGAAGACGAAAGGCGAAAACCGGAGGATGGTGTCAACAACGATTCGATCTCGATCGGGGAAGTCGTCCCGTTTGTGATTGTCACTACATTCAGAGCGGGCTCATTCAGGCCCACACCATTGAAGTCAAGTCGTCTTGGCCCGACGCCAACAGTCGGCTTCGGCTCTTTCATCGTTTGCAAGAGCACCGCTGAAGCTGCGTTGAAAGCCGACGTCCCTATCGCGCTGCCCGCATTTGTCTGCGCAAACAAGAGAGTGCAGCCGATAAGGTCGAGCAAAGCAAGTGCGACGAAAATGCAGCGGTCCACCTGTTTGGAGGGGCTCACCCGGAATTCTCTTTTCAGCTTCAGAAACGATGCCCGTGTGTCCGGAATTTCGTTCTTGGCTTCAAGAACGGCATTCAGTATACATGCACCACATGTCTTAGCGATTTCGTGAAACGACTTTCATCGGGGGCATTCCCCACAGTTTGCCGTCCACAAACTAAGCCTTCAGGCCCTGTCCTCTAGCGACTTTGTGGCAATCTGAAAAGGCCTTTACACTGGAACTGGTCTGATGAGTAGTTTTCCGTGCCGGCCGTCTGGCCCTCAGGGGCTAAAGCCCGCATTCTCACTAGCCTGTGGTGGCACGGCTGAAGCCCTGCCCCACCCAAAACCATTTGTGATATCGGTTCTAGAATCTTGCGCACTTCGCTCACACTGCTTTTGATTGTCGCGATGGCCGCTGGGGGATGGGTGGCGTGGCAGGTCTATGTCCCGATGACGCCGCCGGCCAATACTTCTTTGTTGCTGCATTCCGGGTATTCGACGCGGAGAATCGCGGCGGAGTTGAAAGCGGCGGGGGTGATCCGCAGCGAACTCGCTTTCCGGGTCTGGCACGCGATACGGCCCAAGCCATCGTTGAAGGCGGGCGAATATCGCTTCGAGCGCGCGGCGACGCTTCCGCAGGTTTACCAGCAGATCGCGCGCGGCGATATCTACTTCCACGTGGTCACGATTCCCGAAGGCTTCACGATGTTCGACATCGCCAAGGCGATGGAAGACGCGGGGCTCGGTTCGGCGGCCGAATTTCTGCGCGTGGCCGAAACCCAGACGCAGCTCATCGCGGATTTTGCGCCGGACGCCAAGTCGCTCGAAGGGTATCTGTTCCCCGACACCTATCAGTTCACGCGGACGCAGAGTCTGGAGGAAATGGCGGCGGCGATGGTGCATCAGTTCCGGCAGACGGCGCAACAGATTGGGCTGTCCGGCCCTCAGGGGCTAAAGCCCGCAGAATTACCAGCCGTGGGCGGCACGGCTGAAGCCGTGCCCTACCCAAAGAACGCAGGTGCTGCAAGTTCGCAACCGAGTTCCGACGTCTCCACGATCGTGACTATAGCGTCGATCGTCGAGAAAGAGACCGCGGTTCCAGAGGAACGGCCGCTGGTGGCCAGCGTCTACTACAACCGCCTGGCGCAGAAGATGGCGCTCGACGCCGATCCGAGCATCATTTACGCGGAGCTGCTGACGGGCACGTATCAGGGAAGCCTGCACCACGCCGACCTGGCGGTGAACTCGCCCTATAACACGTATCGTTTTCCGGGATTGCCGCCGGGGCCCATCGGCAATCCGGGAA
>JBEKQG010000052.1:0-19663 GCA_049519955.1 Terriglobales bacterium | reverse complement strand
ATTCCGCGTGAGATTTCCAGAGCCTTGGTCCTCAACCTCTCTGGCGAAACAAGCGGTGCAAAAACACCGCCCAGGAGAAGTTTGCCCTTGACAGAGCCTTCCCTCTTATCGAGGGCCACCCGGCCATCCCTATTTCGCCGGGTTTTCGCCAATGCGCTCCGACACTCCGTAAATCTTCTTCCCTCCCATCGTGCCGTCAATCAAAAGGAAGGATCGCCCCCCGCAAAAAATGAAGACCCGATTGAGTTGCTCGTCGGGTGTATTGAGCGGCTCGTGGCTAAGGGAGCAGGCCGGAGGGGAGCTTTCGCTGTCAGAGAGCGACCCTAGAGCGGCTATCGTGCTCTGAAAGGCATCGAGGTTTCCCTTTGACGAGTACCATTCGCGAGAGGCAAAGGTGAGCCGATCATCTTTGAACCGCGCAGAGTAACCTTGGTCGCCGTTCTGAAAAATAATTTCATCTTTGTCGACATTCAACTGTTTGAATCCCGCACGAGCGCACCTGCTGACGACTTCTTGGCGCGGTATCCCCAACCAAATCGTGACGCTGCCAAAATCAAGCGAGACCCTCTGTGATGACGATTGGGCTGTGCACGGGAGAGACAGGAGAGCAACAATCACAACTCGCATCCAACGCCGCATTTGTTAGAGACCCTCCGCCTGGCATTCTAAGAGTTTCCGATCTCGCCATCAATCCCCAGTCAATACTTCGCCTTGTATTCGCCTCGATGAAAATGCTAGGCTTTTAGGAAAAGGTGCATCTGTGGGCCGGGTGGAAATCCGCTTGCTCACTACGGTAAAGCTCAATGACACGGGACCCACAACATAAGCCCTCAGGGTGCTGGGCCGCACCGTTGGGCAACTGCGGACAAAAGATAACACGTGAACATCTGGTGTCTCAGTGCTTGTTTGCGACCGACCAGATAATGATCCAAGGGTTTGACTGGTGCTTGAAGGAACCAAAGAGCGTTGGGCTGTCGGGCCTTGTGCGCAAAATTCTGTGCAAGAAGCACAACAGCGCCCTGAGCGATTTGGATTCTGCTGCCCTGCACGCGTTCAATGTTTTCCGCAAATCAATTGACCTGAACCATGTTCGCGAAAAAATCAAGAGGCCACCCGTCTGGCACGTCATGCGCTTTGTGATAGACGGCCCTCGTCTTGAGCGATGGTTCTTGAAGACCCTCATTAACGTGAGCTCTGGCGAGAAGTGGGCGATAGGGCTGGGATCACACCGGAAAGGAACACCGTCGAAGGAGCTCGTTGAGATAGCCTTCGGTTCGCTTCGCTTTAAGGACGGAGGAGGTCTGTACATTACCGGTCGCGCCGGTGAACAAATTGATTCGATGGATCGGGTTAACGTCCAGCCGTTAACCGAAGGGGAAAACGTAGCCGCGGGTCGTTTCAATTTCCGTGGTTACAGGTTCTTCCTCAATTTAACGCCGAAGGAATTTAAGATGGACGGAAATTCGCAGCTTATGCATCAACAAACGGCGTTTAGATGCCTCGTGCAGGAGCGACTCTCGCACGTCATATCCATTGAGGGGTGGTGAGTGTTTGCTACTGGAATGAGTCTCGGAGACGTGGTGTCTCAACGGCAGCACGGAGAGAGAGCGTAACCTCAGAGCGGGGTCCGGGACCGCCCGCGGATAGCTGTGAGAGTCAACCCTTCGCCTTCTTCACTTCCTCGATCAGCGGCGGGACGATGTCGAACAGGTTTCCTACTACGGCGTAGTCCGCGATCTCGAAAATTGGGGCCTCGGAATCCTTGTTGATGGCCACGATGCTGCGCGAGCCCTTCATGCCGACTATATGCTGGATTGCGCCCGAGATTCCCAGCGCCAAATAGAGCTTGGGAGCGACGGTCTGGCCGGACGATCCGATCTGGCGGTCCATGGGGAGCCATTCGTTGTCGCAGATGGGACGCGAGGCCGCGAGCTCGCCGCCGAGCGCGTCCGCCAACTGCCTGGCCAGGTCGATGTTTTTCTGCTCCTTGATGCCGCGACCGACGGCGACAATGATTTCGGCCTGCGTCAGATCGACCGCTTGCTTGGCCTCCTTAAAAACTTCCTGCGGATGGTTGCGCACGACGCCATCGGGGACTTCGACATGCACGGTCTCAACCGGCGCCGCGGCCGCGCCCGCTTCGACTTTATCGGCGCGGAACGAGCCATTCTGAAAAGTCACAAAGTAGGGGCCCGATCCGGCAAAACTCACGTCGGCGACAAACTTGCCCTGAAACATCTGCCGCATGAAGAGGAGCTTGCCGTCTTCATGCCTGACGCCGATGGCGTCGCTGATGGCCGTGGTTTTGAGGGCGGTCGCCAGCTTGGGCACAAAATCGCGCACCTGGTAGGTGTGCGGCATCAAGATCAGCCGCGCGGGATGCTTCTGGAGGAACTCCTTTAACACATGGGCGAATGCGTCGGGAGTGTAGGGCTCGAGCCGGGCCGACTCGATGGCATACACTTTGGCGAGTTTCTTCCCGGCGAGTTCGGCGGCGATGGCCGCCACGCCTGAGCCGGAGTTTGAGCCGGAGTTTGATCCAACGACGGCAGCCTCCAGCGTCCATCCAGTTTGGGCGGCGATGGCCTGGCCGGCGGCAATCGTCTCCCAGGAGACGCGGTTTAGTTTTCCTTCGCGCTGTTCGGTGACTACGAGAATTGTGGACATAGGGTTAGTTCTCAGGTGTTAGTTCTCAGTTCCCGGTTCTCAGTTCTCAGTAAAATCTCAAGTTTTTCAACTGGGAACCGAGAACTGGGAACTGAGAACTGCTTTCAAATTACTCGCATTTCGTTCTTCAGCTTATCCACCAGCTTCCGGGCGACTTCGGCTGGTGGGCCTTCCAGATATTCGGTGTTCTTCGACTTTTGCGGCACGTACAACTTTTCGATCTTCTGGAGGTTGCCGCCGATGGCAGACTGCACGTCCGCTAGCGTTACCTTGCGCATGGGTTTCATCTTGGCTTGCTTGATGCCGATCAGCGTGGCATAGCGCAGTTTGTTGATGCCCGACTGAATGGTCAGCACCGCCGGCAAAGGCATATCGACAAACTGGAAGAACCCGGCTTCGAGTTCGCGCTTCACGCGGATGCCGTCTGCGGTTTTTTCGATGTGCATGATGATGGTGGCGTGCGGCCAGCCGAGAAGCTCGGCCAGAATCACGCCGGTCTGGGCATAGCCGTAATCGTCGGATTGCAGGCCGGTGAAGATGAGGTCGAATTTCTCATCCTTGATGGCGGCAGCGATGGCGCGCGCCGTGTTGAAGGCGTCGAGGCCGACGAAGGCGTCATCCTCGAGATGGATGGCGCGGTCGGCGCCCTTGGCCAGCGCTTCGCGCAGAACCTGCGAGGCGCGTGCCGGGCCGGCGGTCGCGACGACCACCTCGCCAGTGTGCTTTTCCTTTTGCCGCAACGCCTCTTCGAGCGCGAAGGCGTCGGGCTCGTTCACTTCGTAGGAAACGTCTTCGCGGATCCACGTTCCCGCCGCGTTGAGCTTGAGCGGAGCGTCTTTCTGCGGCACCTGCTTCATGCAAACTAGAATCTTCATGGATCGGCCCCTTTGTCAGTCGTTGGTCGTTAGTCGTTCGGGATGACAATTGGAAACTGGTTGCGAACCGCGAACGACCAACGACTACCGACCGGCGACCGCTACTCCAAAAATGCCACGCTTTGCACGCCGGTAATTTCAAAACGCTTGCGGCAGCGCAGGTTCTTGCACATCAGCATGTCGTCGCGGCGCAGCATATAAGACTGCGCCTTGGCAAATTTTGCGCGGTCGCGATCGTCGGCGCGCGGCGGCAGGCCCTTCTTTTTCGTGCGCACCAGCCATTGGATCTCATACTCGGCGGACTGATGGCAATGCGGACAGCTCAAATTTGCCGGCTTCTTGTCGGACCGTTCGTCGAAAAAGTCGCGCTCATCCATAAAGTATTAAGCCCCCAATCCATGCTAACGCGGCGCGTTGCCTCAGCCGATCGCGGTGCGTCTTCGTTGCGAAAGGCGGGATCTCGGCGCCGAACTCAGATTATTGCATTTTTGCGCGCCGGATGCGCGAAGGTGCGAGAATTACGATCATGCCGCGGAAGCGCAAGAAAAAGATATTTTCGGCCGCGAAGGTCGTGCGCGAAATGGCGCGCGAACGCGTCGGCAGTCCCAAGCCTACCAGTCTCGTTCCAGGGAAGAAAAAAAAGGTCGAGAAGCACACGCCCACGTTGGGCAAGCTGCTGACGGATGAGTAGCAGGCGGCGAAGCCGGACATGCCTGCGTTGTTATTTGAAAGTCGCGGTGACGACAATGCCGTCGGCCGGCATGGTAAGGCTGCATGATGTCGTAGGGTTCCCAGGAGTGCAGCCGTTCCAACTCACAGACGTGCTCCCGCTATTGGGTGCAGCGTCGAGTACAACCAGGCTCCCGACCGTGAACTGAGCGCCGCAGGGGCCGGGGCAGGTTGCCCCTCCGGGAATGCTCGTCACCGTGCCCTGGGCGGTGCCGGCCAGTATGACGGCCAGCGTGGCCTGCTCGGTGCTCCCGCCTGGGCAGACCGGGTTAGTGGGATCGTTCACAGTAACGGATCCATAACCGACCACAATGTTCGACGCTCCGCCCGTGCCCTCGGGGGCGGTAGCAGAGACGTCCGAACTGCCGCAGTTACCCGAGGTAGTAACCGTCCCTCCGGCGACGGTGATGACTTCCGGGACATCCGCGTTCCATGTGACCTGGGTGGTGATGTCCTGATACGACGGCGGATGAATATAAGTGCCATAGGCCGTGAAACTTGCGGTTTGATCCTTATTTACCTGCAGAAAGGTGTAGCTCGACGGAGAAACCGTGATGCTCACCAGCTTTTGTTGGTGCCCGCAACTCGGCAAGCTCAATACGGCTCCCACTGCCACCAGCGCGCCCAAGGCGATCCCTATGTAGCTGCGTTTCATATCCACCGCTCCTGGGGCAAGTTTCGGCCTGCCCGCTCGTTAAAATCGAGGAAAGATGAAATCTAGCGGAAGAGGCCCCAAAAAGCAAGAAAGGGGGTGATCGGGCCATCTGGTCATTGGGCCAGACGACCCGGCTAGTTTCTGGGCTAATCCACGTGTTCGCCCACCTCGAAGCCTTCTTCGGACGTGGGAAGGACGTCGGTTTCGCCGGCCACCCAAACATAAAGCGTGGGCAGCAGGAAGACGCTCATGACGAGGGCGGCGATGAGTCCTCCGACGATGACGATGGCGAAGGGGCGCTGAGAATCGGAGCCGATGGCGTGCGAGAGGGCGGCTGGGAGCAGTCCCAGAGTCGCCACCAGCATGGTCATCATGATGGGGCGCAGGCGCAGGACGGCGCCTTCGACGGCGGCGTCCTCGATGGAATAGCGGCGGGCCCGGAGCTGGTTGATGTATTCGAGCATGATGACTCCGGTTTGGACGGAGACGCCGAAGAGGGCCAGGAAACCGACGCCGGAGGAAACGCTGAAATTCGTGCCGGTGAACCAAAGGGCGAGCAGGCCGCCAATGGGTGCGATGGCGACGGTGGCCATAATCAGCATCGCCCATTTGTAGGACTTGAACATGGTGTAGAGGATGACGAAGATGAGGAGGATGGTGATGGGAAGGACGATCAGCAGACGGGCGTCGGCGCGCTTCTGGCTCTCGTATTCGCCTTCCCAGTCGATGCTGTATCCGGTGGGCAATTTGACCTGGTCGTTGACCTTTTTGATGGCCTCTTCGACGGTGCTGCCGAGGTCGCGGCCGCGGACGCTGTATTTGATGGCAACATAGCGCCGATTGCCCTCGCGATAGATTTCAGAAGCGCCGTCGGTCACGCCGATCTTGCAGAGTTGCGCGAGCGACACGCGTTCGCCGGAGGGCGACAGCAGGCGGATGTTTTCGATCGCTTCCCTGGTGTCGCGGTATTTTGGGAGATAGCGCAGGGTGAGGTCGTAGCGCGCCTCGCCCTTGAGGACCTGGGTGAGCGCGTTGCCGCCCACGGCAGTCTGAATTGCATCCTGCACGTCGGCAACGTTGATCTGGTAGCGGGCGGCCGCCTCGCGGTCCACCGTCACGTTCAGATTGGGCTGGCCGAGGACGCGGAAAACTCCGAGGTCCTCGATGCCATTGATTTTTCGCATGATGGCGACGATTTCGTCGCTCTTCGCCTCGAGGACCTTCAAATCGTCGCCGTAGATCTTGGTGGCCAGCGCGCCTTTCACGCCGCTTACGGCCTCTTCCATGTTGTCTTCGATGGGCTGAGAAAAGCCCCAGACAACGCCGGGAATTTTGTCGAGTTCGCGCTGCATGGCGGCGATGAGTTCGTCCTTGTTTTCGTGGAAGACGGGGCGCCACTGTTCTTTTGGCTTCAGATCCACGAAGTATTCGGTGTTGAAAAAGCTGGTGGTGTCCGTTCCGTCATCGGGACGCCCCGTTTGACTGGTGCATTGCGGGACTTCGGGGAAGGAGCAAAGCACGATCCGCGCTTGATTCGATATCCGGATGCCCTCGTCGGGACCGGTGCTGGGCGCAAGGGTGCCACGAACCCAGAGCGCGCCTTCATCGAGGTGGGGCAGGAATTCGGAACCGATGGTGCCGCTGAAGGCGAGGTAATTCCCGAAGGCGACGAGCAGCAAGCACACGCCGACGGTGATCGCACGATGACGAATGGCCCAGCGCACCGCAGTGCGATAGCGTTCGATCAGGAAGTGCATGATGGGGTTGCGCCATTCCTTCGCGCCATGCTGGAAGGCGAAACTGGCGAGCACGGGCGCGATCAAGATCGAGAACAGCAGCGCCCCGAGCAGGGCAAAGGCCACGGTCCAGGCCATGGGATGAAAGAGCCGGCCTTCGACGCGTTCCAGCGTAAAGATCGGCAAGTACGCGGTAATGATGATGGCAATGGCGAAAAACACCGGGCGTTGGACTTCGTGAGAGGCTTCGCTGATTTGTTCGCGCGGCGTTTTGGCATCCCCGTGATTGCGGCCTAGATGGCGCACGATGTTTTCCACCATCACCACCGCGCCATCGACCACCATGCCAAAATCCAACGCGCCGAGCGACAGGAGGTTGGCGGGAATGTGCCTCATATCCAAACAGATGGACGCAAACAACAGCGAAAACGGAATCGTCGCCGCAACAATCAGCGCGCCTCGAATATTGCCGAGGAACAGAAGAAGGATGATCGAGACCAGGATCATTCCTTCGGTGAGGTTGTGGAGCACGGTGTGACTGGTGAAGTGGACGAGATCGCTGCGATCGATGAAGGGCACGACCTTAACGCCCGGCGGCAGAATGTGATCGTTCAGTTCCTCCACTTTTTTGTGGATGCCTTGCAGGGCGGTGTCCGCCGCAGCGCCTTTCCGCAAGAGCACGATGCCCGAGACGACATCGTCGTTATCGACAATTTTGCCATCCTCGTGATGAATGGCTCTGGCAAACTGGCCGAGCCGAATCTTTGGGCCCTGCGAAACGACTGCAATGTCTTTCACGCGCAGCGGCGTGCCATTCCTGGTGGTGATGACGGTGCGTTCGATGTCCTGAGCACGGTCAACCAATCCGACGGAGCGCACGTTGATCTGCTGCAAGCCTTCCTGGATGAAGCTGCCGCCGGCGTTGACGTTGTTGTTGGTGAGTTGCTGCTCGACCTGGGCCAGGCTCAGGCCGTGGGCGACAAGTTTGTCGGGATCGACGCGGACCTGATATTCGCGGGTGGGGCCGCCGAAGCTGGCCACATCTACAATGTTGGGCACCGCTTTGAAACTCTTCTCGATGACCCAGTCTTCAATGGACTTCAGCTCCATCGGGTCGTAGGCGGGATTCGTGCTGTGCAGCGTGAAGAAATAGATTTGGCCGACGGGGCTCCAGTCCGTACCCATTTGCGGCACCACGTTTGGCGGTAGGGTGACCTGGCTGAGGCGCTCGAGAACGCGCTCGCGGTTCCAGTCGTTGTCCGATTCGTCGTCGAAGATCAGTTTCAGGTCGGAGAGTCCGAAAAGCGAGAAGGAGCGCAGGTGGACGACGTGCGGGATGCCGTTCATGGCGATTTCGAGCGGAATCGTGACCTGCTGTTCGATCTGTTCCGCCGATATTCCCGGCCATTGCGTAATGACCTCGACGTAGTTGTCGGCGACGTCGGGATAGGCTTCGATGGGCAGGTCATGGAACGCGACGATGCCCCCGGCAAAAAGCAGCAGGGCGAAACCGAGCACGAGCAGGCGGTTGTTAAGAGCAAAATCAACGACTCGACGAATCATTTATTGCTCCCTTTTATTGTTCCAACGTGTTTTGCAGTACCAGAGCGTTCGAAACCACTCGATCTCCGGGTTTGATGCCTGAAACAACTTCCTGCAGGTTGCCGGGAAGCATGCTTCCCGTGACCACTTCGAGGCGTTTGAAATGGGCCGGGGTCAGCGGCATATAAACCCACTCGCGATCGTGCAAGTGCAGAATGGCGGTTGCGGGAACAGCGGCCCGCGTTTCCTGCTGCTTGCCATAGAAGGTGGCAGTCACGAACATGCCAATGCGCATCATTCCGGGGTTCGGGACTTCGAGGCGAACTTTCGCCGTGCGGAGACTGGGATCGAGAACCGGCAGAATGTTGTCAATCCGGCCTTTCAAAACCTGATTGGGATAAGCGTTGAGGTGGAGATCCGCGTACTCGCCGACATGCACGGCGTCGAGATCGTTTTCGTAAACGTCGCAAACGATCCAGACATAAGAGAGATCGGAAATGGTAAAGGGATTCGGGCCGGATAGTCCTTGCACGCCCGCCGCATTCGTAACTTGCTGGTCGGTAATAACTCCCGAGATGGGAGCAGTAACATCGACAATGCCCGAGGGACGGTCTTTGTCTATGCCGAGAAGCCGCAACTGTTCGGTGGAGGCATCGAGACCGGCCTTGGCGTTTTGGGCAACGTCTTCGGCTTGTTCGAGAGCGCTTTTCGCGATGGCGCCCTTGTCGTAAAGAACCTGCGCTCGTTCGAGTTGCTGACGGGCCAGCAGTTCGTCGTTCACGGCCTTGCGATAGGTCTGATAAGCTCCGGAAACATCGTTGCTCTGAACTCGCAGCAAGAGCTGGCCCTTTTTCACGGTGTCGCCGAGCCGGGCCTTGATTTCCACGACGCGCCCCGCGGCCAACGAGATGACGGGCACGGCGCGGGCGATATCGGGCTGCACCACGCCGGTGACATTCAGCGCGGGCGCAGCCTTATGCTCAACGGCCGTCACCAGGGGGAATTGCTCCGGGTGATCGACCTTGAAATTGTTGGCGTCAAGATCGGGTTCGACGGTTGCGGCAGGCGGCGCTTCGGCCTTCGGGTCGGCCTTGCTTCCATTGCAACCAAGGAGGAGCAAGCTCAATGGCAAACAGAAAATGGCCACTAGGATCAGGCCGAAGATTCTAGGTTTCATGGGATCACCTCCCGGCCCACAGCCATATTCAATTGGGCTGCTGCCGTCAGATAAGAACCGACCAGGTTCACGTAGGCCAGTTGCACGGCCCGGTACTCACCCTGGGCACCGAGAAAGTCCAGCAGTGAAGCTCCTCCATGCTGATAGGAGAAGGCGATCGTGTCGCGCACCCGGACAGACTGCTGTAGGTACTTGGCTTTGTAGGGTTGCAACAGGTTCACGGCGCTGGCCACGGTGGCATAGCCGGAATCTACGTCGCTGAGCACCTGTGCTTCGGCAGCATCGCGCAATCGCTCATTGCGCGCGATATCAAGCTGCGTGCGCAGTTTCTCGCCTTGATTGCGGTCGAACACGCGGAGGGGGATGGAGACATTGGCACCGAGCGTATAGCGGCCCCAGATGTTGTTGAACGCGGGGTTGTACGAATACCAGGTACCGAAAGTCGGATCGGTCGAGCCGTTAGCCACCGCCAGTTTGTGGTCGGTTTGGGCTTTGTCCACGGCTTCGACGGCCGCCTTCAGGTCCGGCCGTGTATCCAGAGCAATCTTGCGGAACTCATCGCGTCCCAAGAGTTGGCCGCTGAAATCGAACGTCCCGCTCAGGTCGAATTGCTCAATCGGAGTGCGGTCGTTCAGGAGCGTGAGCAGCGTTATCTTGGCGGTGCGCAGGTTGACGTCGGCGGTTTCCAGATCCGACTCATACTGCACGCGCTGCAACTCCAGCCGGTCGAGATCGATTTGCGCGATGTCGCCGGCCTGGAAGCGGGTCCTACTGATATCGAGCACATGGTCGTAATAGGCCAGGTTGTCTTTCGCCAGTTGCAATACCGTCTTGGCCTGCAGCGTTGCCACGAACGCGCTGCGCAAGGTGAAGAGCAGCGTTCTATCTAAGTCGGCATGACTCGACTCGGCGATCAGAGTCCCCTTCACCGCGCTTTCCAGGCGTAACTCCCGCTTGTGCTGCCGTTCGTGCAGATAGTTAATGCCTGGCACCAGCTGTGCACCAGTGAGCGGCATCCAGTGCCCCTTGTATGGAGCGACTTGAATTCCATCCGTCGACAGACCGATCTGGGGGTTTGGGCGCAAATACGCGGTGATCTCTTCTGCCTTGGACTCATCGACGTTCAGCTTGTCGGCCAGCAGGGTAGGGTTGTTCTGCTCAAATCGCTCGCGCACCTGCTCCCAGGTGAGCGTCTGCTGCGCCGAGGCGCTGAGGGCCGCTGCGGTCACTATCCATAGCGGCAGCCATAGCCATGTGGCCAGACTGAAATGGTGAAACTTGAACATCGCGCGCTCCGTGCGCACTGGGGAAAGCGAACCACCCAATGCGCGTGCATGCGAAAATCCTTAGGATTTTCCGCAGCAATAAAAGTCACACTGGCTTCGGATTTATAGCGAAGTTGGATGCCCGGAAGGAGGCGCGCGGCCGGCGGGCGCAGAGGAGGCGGAAAAAGCTCCGATGGTTTGTGGAATAAACGGAAGAACGGCGCCAGATTGCTCGGTCGCGGGGGTCAGAGAAGCGGGCAAAACGAGTTGCGCGAACTGAGTCAACGCATGAATTGTGCAAGCGCAATGACCGGGATGTTGAAACGCGCGTTTCGCCTCTTCCATCTCCGCCTGCATGGGGTGCAGGTCGTCGGTGATCGAGATCACGGGGAACAGCAGCACGAATACGCAGCCGAGAGCGCAGAGGAAGACGAGCGGGTGCGCCGCCGGACTTCCTGCTGGAACACCCGAACTGGTCGAAGCAGCCCGTCGCCGCCACAGCAAATAAGCGGGCGGCAGCAGGGACAACCAACAGAGATTAAGAAAAAGCTCCATACAAAACAGGCAGGCCGTGGGGAGGAGACACCACGACGATGACCCGGTGTAACTGCCTCAAGATAATCAGGATAGCACAGAAACGGCAAGTGACTTGCGTACCTTGGCGCGGCGCCGGGGGACGGGCAAACCAAAGCAGAACCGAAGGAGGCAAATAACTTGGTGGGAATTCCTCCGAGTTTATTTGATTTTGCGCCGGGCAGGGCGTAGAAAACTGCAATATGCCCTATCGTTGGCCGCACTCTCCGCTCCGCCGTTTGCTCGCTGGCCCGGTTGTCTGCGCGATCGTCTGCCTAATGAGTGCGGGCGCTCTGGCGCAGGGTCCCGCGCCTTCTTCCGCGAAGCAGAAAACGAACAACGCCGAAGAGGCGGCGGTGATTGAGCGAATCCTGAATCGTGTCCGCTTTGAAAACGACGGGACCGAAGTGAGCGAGAGCGAGGCCGTGGTGCGGATCCAGAGCCAGGCGGGGGTGGAGGAATTCGGCCAACTGGTGTTCGGATACTCGTCGGCGACCGAAAAGCTGGAAGTCGAGTATGTCCGTGTGCATAAGCCGGACGGGCAGGTGGTGGCGACGCCGGAAGCGACGGCGCAGGATTTCGCGCCCGAGGTGCTGAAGGAAGCTCCGATGTACAGCGACTACCGGCAGCGGCATATCTCGGTGGCGGCGTTGCAGCCCGGCGACACGCTCGAATATCGCACAGTGACGCGGGTGCTCACGCCGCTGGCCGCGGGGAACTTCTGGTACGAATACAAATTTCCGAAAGGTATTGCGGTCAACGAAGACCGGCTGGAAATCGACATCCCGAAGGCGCGCGAAGTGAAGCTCAAAACGCCGGCGCGGCAGCCGGAGATTCAGGAGACGGGAGACCGCCGGATTTACACCTGGCTGGTGAAGGACATCCTGCCGGAACGCGACAAGGACAAAGACAAAGACGAGGCGGAGGAAGACACCGGTCCGGATGTGCAACTGACGACTTTCACCGACTGGAAGCGGGTCGCCGAATGGTACGCCAAGCTCCAAGGCGAGCGCATGACGGTGGACGACAGGGTGCGAAAAAAAGCGGACGAGCTCACGAAGGGAGCGGAGACGCCCACGGAGAAGGCGCGGCGGCTCTACGATTTCGTGGCGCGGAATGTGCGTTACGTGAGCATTTCGCTCGGGATCGGGCGCTATCAGCCGCATTCGGCCGCGGACGTTCTGCAGAGCGGTTACGGCGACTGCAAGGACAAGCACACGCTGTTTTCCGCGCTGCTGCGGGCGGAGGGAATGCAGAGCTATCCGGTGCTCATCAACAGCTCGCGTCGGCTGGACGTGGATGTTCCATCGCCCGCGCAGTTCGATCATGTGATCACGGCGGCACGATTGGGGACGGACGCGGGATTGACATGGCTGGACACGACTCCAGAGGTGACTCCCTTTGGGCTGATTCTGTACCAGTTGCGAAACAAGCAAGCGGTGCTGGCATCCGAGGGCGGCGAGGGCGGCTTGCAACGCACGCCGGCGGATTCGCCGGTCAAGACCTTCATGCGCTTCACGCTCGACGGCAAGTTCAGCGAGTTTGGCGCGCTCGATGCGGCGATTGACGTCACGGCCCAGGGAGATCGCGATTGGCCGATGCGCGCGAGCTTTCGGCGATTTTCGCAGGCGCAATGGAAGGATTTTGTGAAAATGCTCTCCGCGAGTTGGGGGCTGCCGGGCGACGTCGATGACGTGCAGCTCGATTCGATCGAGGACACGAGCAGGCCTTTTCATCTGAAGTATCGCCTGCGCCAGGACCAGTATTTCAGGGTGCCATCAACGAGCGTGAATTTTCGTCCGATTCCGCCGCTGGGGTTGCCTGCGGTTCGAGCGTCGGAAAGAAGCACGGAGCCTCTGGACATCGGCCCGGCTGGCGAAATGGATTACCGGGTGCGCTTGCAATTTCCCTCCAACTACACGGTGCACACGCCGACGCCGGTGAAAATGTCGCGCGATTATGGCGAGTATTCGTCGGCGTATACGCAAAGCAAGGGAATTCTGGAAGGCGAGCGCAAACTGGTGGTAAAGGTGAGTGAGCTGGCGGCGGCGCGGCGCGTGGATTACGAATCGTTCCGCAACGCAACGCAAAGCGATCAGGACCAGCTCTTGTCGTGCACGATTGCGACGCCGCAGGGGCAAGGGCAGCAATCGGCGGCGGCGAAGATGGAAGGAACTCCCGAGGAACTGCACAAAGCGGGAGTGAAAGCGCTGCAGAGCAAGGACTATCGCACGGCAATCGACCTGCTGAAGCGCGCGGTGGACGCGGATGCAAGTCTAAAAGACGGCTGGCACGACCTGGGGCTGGCCCACGCCGGAGCCAACAATCATGCGGAGGCGATCGCGGCGTTCCGCAAGCAGCTCGAACTCGACCCCAATCACAAGCACGCGAATGGCGACCTGGCGGTGGAGCTGCAGCAGACAGGCAAAAACGACGAAGCCATCGCCGCGTATCGCAAGCAGTTGGAGACGACTCCGTACGACAAGACGACGCTGAAGAACCTCGGCGTGTTGCTGGCGCAGTTGGGACGCGATGCCGACGCGCGCACGGAGTTGGAAGCGGCCGCCGCGATTCCTCCGGACGATCCGGAAACAAAGATGGCGCTGGCGCAAGTGTACGGACGATTGGGAGAGAAAGCGAAAGCGCAGGAGTTGTTGAAGGGACTGACGGGCAGCGCGGGCGCGGATTCGGGGCAGGATATTTTCGCGGCGGCGTTGAAGGACGACGTCGATCCGGCCGAAACCGAAAGAGATGCGCAGCAGGTCCTCTACGACATTGGAGATCAGTTTGACTCGGGCGAAATGGACCGGCTGGGACCGTCGGCGTTTTCGTCGATGCGGCTGGTGGCGCTGGCCTGGGCGCGGATGGGCTGGGCAAAATTTAAGCGCGGCGATAATTTGACGGCAATGCAGTTTCTCACCTCGGCGTGGCTTTTGAGCGAGTCGGGGACGGTTGCCAATCGTCTGGGGCAGGCGCTCGAAAAACTAGGGCAGGCGGAGAAGGCGCGTCACATGTTTGCGCTGGCGGTGGCGGCGGGCGGAAGCGACGTTGTGGATTCGCGGGCGCGTCTGGCGAAGCTGGCGGGCGATCAAGCGGCGGCGGAAAAAGATGCCGCACAGGCGTCGGTGGAGTTAGTTCGGGCACGCACGATAGATGTCAAGCTCGATCCGATCATAATTAGTAGCAAGCCGGTTTCGGCGCGGTTCAACCTCGTGTTCGACAGTTCGCCGCGTCCGGAGCGCGCCGAGTTTGTCGACGGCGATGAAAGCCTGCGCTCGGCGGGCGAACAATTGCGGCAGAAGGATTTCCCGGTGAGATTTCCGGATGTGTCGTCGGTGAAAATCGTCCGCCGGGGGCTGTTGAGTTGCGGCGCGTCGGGCTGCAGCATCGAACTGCTGCCGATCGAGAAGGAAATTTCTTCGACAACCGCGCCAGCCGGCTCGAAGCAGTAAGTTCGAATCTGTGAGCCCTCCGTAGAGACGCGGCCTGCCGCGTCTCTGCCGTCAGCGGTCACTTTCAGGTTGTGTTTTCAAGTCACAGGGCCGTGTGCGGCGTCCCCTCGACGCACGCGCATGGACTCCGATAATCTAGTGAGTTCTCTAAGGGAGGTCATGCCCATGCGGGAGGCCGTCGAACGACTGTGGCCGGAAATTCAGTGGATCGGTGATTCCAAGCTTCGCGAGCAGGTAACGCAAACCTGGATCAAGGCGCTGGAGCGCAGCGCACTGAAGCCGGACGATCTGAATCAGATTCCTTTCACGCTGCTGGTTCCGAATTGCCCCATCACTTTCATGGAGCACAAGCGCTGCGTGGTGCACATTGCGCGGGACAGCGCGAAAGCGATGACCGGCTTCATGGGCCGGGCGCTGCCCATCGACGCGGACGTGGTGGTTGCCGGCGCGATCCTGGCCGACGTTGGCAAATTGCTGGAGTATGAGATCGGTCCGGACGGCAAGAGCCGGCAAAGCGAGCGCGGAGAAGCGTTGCGGCATCCATTTACTGGAGTCGCGCTGGCGATGGAGTGCGGCGTCCCGGACGCAGTGTGCCACATCATCGCTGCGCACGCCGCCGAGGGCGATTTGGTGAAGCGCACGACCGAAGCGTTCATTGTGCATCACGCCGATTTCATGGCGTTTTTGCCGTTCAAGAATCCGAAGAACGTGAAAGTGAAGTGAAGGGCTCAGGTGTTAGGTGTGAGGCCTCAGATCCCAGGTCTCAGGCATGAAAATTTTGCTGACGGCTGATAGCTGACAGCTTTTTCGAGGTGATTCTCTTGTCAACGCAAGAAACTACCCGCAAAGAAACCATCACCGCCATCATGTCCCGCTGGGCGGCGGGGCTTGAATACAAACAGCTTTCCGAAGACGCGGTGTACCAGGCCAAGCGATTTCTGCTCGATTCCGTGGGCTGCGCGCTCGGCGGATACCGGCAGCATGACGTGATCATCGCGCTTGAAGTGCTGAAAGAGATTGCCGGACGCGGGCCCGCGACCGTGATCGGCACGGGCGAGAAGATGGACGCGGTTTCGGCGTCGCTGGCGAATGCGCTGATGATCCGCTGCATGGATTACAACGACATTTATTGGAAGCAGGATCCGTCGCATCCCTCCGATATTTTTCCGGCCGCAATGGCGTGTTGCGAACGCGCCAAGAGCGATGGCAAGGAACTGATCGTTGGATTCGTGCTGGGCCACGAGTTCGAAATGCGCTTGTGCGAGGCGGCGTTTCCGGGCATCCGCGAGCGCGGCTGGCACCACGCGACGCTGACGGCGTTTGTTTCGCCAATCGTGGCGGGGCGCGCACTGCGTTTGAGTTGGGAACAGATTCAGCACGCCATCGGAATTTCGGCTTCGCGGCATTGCACGATGGGCGCGGTGACCGCGGGCAAGCTGACGATGATGAAGAACACGGTCGATCCCATGGCCACGCAGAGCGGCGTGCTGGCGGCGCTCTTGGCCGAGCGGGGCTACAGCGGCCCCGAGCACGTGATTGATGGCAAGGAAGGACTGATGCACTGCTTCGGTCCGGAGTGGAAACAGAATTTGCTCACCGACGGACTCGGCGAGTCGTGGCGCATTACGCAGTGCGGAATGAAATTTTTCCCGACTGAGGCGCTGACGCACGCTCCGATTTCGGCGGTGCTTGACCTGGTGAAGAGCAACGATCTGCATCCGGAGCAGGTGGAGAAGATCCAGATCCGGTCGCTGGCGCGCGCGGCCGACATTCTTTCCGACCCGAGCAAGTACGATCCGCATACCAAGGAAACGGCGGACCATTCGCTTCCCTACGTGATTGCGGCGGCGATGGTGGAGCGGCAAGTGACGCCCGCGCAATTCGAGATGAAGAAGATCATGGACCGGACGATCCGCGCCCAACTCAAGAAAGTCGAAGTCGTTGCGGACCCCGAGATCGAGAAAGTCTTCCCGGCGTTGCAGCGGGTGATTGTGAATATCACGACCACCGACGGGCGGAAATTTTCGGAGCAGCTCGACTATCCAAAGGGCGATCCGCGAAATCCGCTGAGCGATGCGGAGATCGAAGAGAAATTCCGCGCGCTGGCGGATGGCGTACTTTCGGCGAAGGCGCAAGACAAGCTGATCGACGCGATTTGGAACCTAGAGAAGTGCGCGTCGGTCTCTAAGCTGATGGCTCTGATGAAGGCGGACGTAAAGAAGAAGTCGCACGCGAAGGCCGCGAAGCCGAAGGCAAAAGCGGTCAAGAAGGCCGGGAAGAAGCGCCGCTAGCGCGTGTGCGGGAGTAGCTTATGGCGGACTTGAAGCAGACGATTGCATCGGACTTGACGGCGCGTTACGCCGAACTCGCGGACCTGGTCCGCGAGCTGGCAGCGCCGCTGAACGACGAGCAGTTTTGGGCCAAGCCGTTCGCGTTCGGCAACAGCTTTGGCCACCTCGTGCTGCATCTTACGGGCAACCTGAACTACTACATAGGGGCGCAGATTGCGGCGACGGGTTATGTGCGCGATCGTCCGCTGGAATTTACGGATGCGAAGCGGCCGTCCAAGGCGGAAGTGTTGCAGAAGTTCGATGGGGCAATTGAGATGGTGCTCGGCGCGATCAATGGTCAGTCGTCGGACGACTGGGCGAAGGAATATGCGGCAACGGGAGCGGACGCTCATGACCGATTTGGCATGGTTCTCTCGTGCGCAACGCATCTGCATCATCACGTTGGGCAGATGATGTATTTGGCATTTGAGTTGAAGCGGAGAGGATGAATTGCAGGGAGTAATCATGGATCAAACTACTGTTGGTCAGACCGTCGTTGAAAAAATTGCGCAGAAACACATGACCGAAGGGCCGGCGCGGCCGCTGCGGACGGGGGATTTCCTGACCATCCGTCCGCACCGCTGCATGACGCACGACAACACGTCGGCGGTGATGAGCAAGTTCAAGGGCATTGGCGCGAAGAAGGTGAAAGATGCGCAGCAGCTCACGTTCGCGCTCGATCACGACATTAAGAACCGCGATGAAGCAAACCTGAAAAAATACCGCGCGATCGAAGCGTTCGCGAAAGAGCAGGGCGTGGATTTCTATCCCGCTGGGTCGGGCATCGGACACCAGATCATGGTCGAGCGCGGGTATGTCGTCCCCGGCTCGTTTGTGGTGGCATCGGATTCGCATTCCAATATGTATGGCGCGTTGGGCGCGATTGGAACGCCAATTGTTCGCACCGATGCCGCGGCGGTGTGGGCCACGGGAGAATTCTGGTGGCAGATTCCGCGGTCGATTCAGGTGGTGCTCGAAGGCAAGTTGCCGGAGGGCGTCACGGGCAAGGACGTGATCATTACGCTGTGCGGTCTCTATAACCACGACGAATGCCTGAATGCGGCGGTCGAGTTCGCGGGACCGGGAGTGGCTTCGCTTTCGATGGATGCGCGGCTTTCGATATCGAACATGACGACGGAGTGGGGACCGCTGGTGGGATGGTTTCCGGTGGACGCGGTCACGATCCAGTATTTGCGCGGCGTTCATAAACGGCTGAAGGCGATTGGTGCGGAGCGGTTTTCGGAAAAAGACATCGCGAGCTGGGAGAAGAATCCTCTGGCGCCGGATGCGGATGCGGTCTATGCGGCGCGGATTACGCTCGATCTCGCGCAAGTGACGCCGCATGTTTCGGGGCCAGACACGGTGCAGACGATGCAATCGCTGGCTGAAATTGAGGGGAAGAAAGTCGCGATCCAAAAGGCGTATCTGGTCTCGTGCGTGAATTCGCGGCTGGAAGATTTGGCGGCGGCGGCGAAGGTGCTGAAAGGCCAGAAAATCGCATCGGGAGTGAAGTTCTATTTGGGCGCGGCCAGCAGGTGGGTGCAGGAAGAGGCGGAGAAGCGCGGCATCTGGCAGACGTTGCTGGATGCGGGCGCGCAGGCGCTGCCGCCGGGTTGCGGGCCGTGCATCGGGCTGGGCGTGGGATTGCTGGAAGCGGGCGAAGTGGGAATCTCGGCGACGAATCGAAACTTCAAGGGGCGCATGGGATCGCGCGATGCGAAGTGTTACCTGGCGAGTCCGGAAGTTGTCGCCGCGTCGGCGGTAGCCGGTTATATTCGCGGGCCGCGCGAGTTCGCGAATCGCGCGCCGCAGCGGACGTATTCGGAATTTGCGTCGGGGGCGGGCGGGGCGGATAAAGTTGAAATTTTGGCGGGCTTTCCACAGCACGTGAAGGGGCGGCTGGTGTTCATGCCGCAGGACAACGTCAATACCGATGCGATCTACGGCAAGGACTACACCTATCGCGACGACATGACTCCGGAAATGATGGCGAAGGTGGTGATGGAAAATTACGATCCGCAGTTCGCGGCGGGCACGAGTGCGGGCGACGTGATCGTCGGCCAGTTCAACTTTGGCACGGGGTCGAGCCGCGAACAGGCGGTGACATGCCTGAAGGCGAAAGGGATTCCGCTGGTGATCGCGTCCAGCTTCTCGCAAACCTATCTGCGGAACGCGTTCAACAATGGATTTCTGTGCATCGAAGTGCCGGGACTAGTGGCGCGGGTGCGCGAGCAGTTTGCGGCGGAGATCGCGGCGAAGCAGAAGACGATCATTCCCGGAGATGAGATCGATATCGATTTCACTTCGAGCACGATTTCGTGGCGCGGAGAGAAGTTTGCGTTCCCGGCGCTGGGTAGCGTGCCGCAATCGCTGGTGATTGCGGGCGGCGTGGAGAATCTGGTGGCAAGGAAGTTGAGAGCATGAGTCAAGTTCGTCATTTCTCACTCATCGTCATTGCCCTCCTGTTGTTTGGCCTCGTTGTTTGGACGCCGAAGACTTTGAAGCATTGGTGCTTCTGGGGAATTTCAGGAATTGTTTTGTTTGTGACGGCTTACTTTCTTCGGTAGCTGTCATTACTAAGGAGCAATTATGGAGAAATACACAGTGATTACCATGCCGGGAGACGGCATTGGAAACCAGGTTCTGCCCGAGTCGTTACGGG